>CAZRZU010000182.1:0-1030 GCA_964604615.1 uncultured Oscillospiraceae bacterium | reverse complement strand
TATTGCTATCTTCTATATCTGCTTTTTCAAGCACAGTTCCCATTGTCAGCATCAGGCGTGATGTTTCCTCTCCCATAATTGAAGTTTCGGTGTAAACCTTATCTCCATATACAACCAATACTTTTTGAGGCTCTATATCCCATGCGGAAAGCCACTGTGCCTTATCCTTGCAAACAGCTACATTTTCTGTGGGCACCCAACCTGAACAGCAGGTGTTTTTTGCAAGATAATATTTTCCGTCGGCAGAAACCGATGTAATAACCAACGGTTCGTTCACACGAACACTTGACAGATACTGATAATCAAAATCTTTATCCTTAGGGTCATCCCAAATCGCTTTTGGCGACGGGAATGCCCTGAGTTCTGTTCGGCGTATTGCTATGCCGTAGAGCAGGTTTTGTTCTTCTTTCGGGTTTTGATTCTGCGTGTTTTTTATTAATTCTTCAAAATCTGCCTCTGTTGCAAGATTTTCGCTTTCCATATATGTCCAACCGAGATAATATGCCGCATCTGCCCTGCTTGATTTCTCCAGAGACTCGTTAAGGGAAATTCCATCTACCGTTTCAGGTTGATTTTTTAAATCATACATATAAGTGCCCTTTGCAGAAATTGTCAGCGCATTTAAGTTTTCAATTTCTTCAAGGCTCATTAATACCTCATTTTCATTTGTCCAGTATGACGCATCTGACATTTCTGCCGTAACATCCGGAAGATATGTAACTCCTGCCGCACCAACATTTGTTATTATACCTACATTCAGCATAATCACAAGAAAAGCAGACCATAATCTTTTACTAGTCATAAATAATTTCTCCTAAATAGTTTTCTCTTGCCTCATTCAAAGAAACTGTATTTGCTCCATCTCTTAAAATAAGGGATTTAAATATCGCAAAGAATCATCTTTCCGAAACACAGAAATCTTTGATTTCGTCTTATTTCGTGAGGTTATTATACCATAACAACGGAGGCGGTGGTACGTCGCCGTAGTATTATGATAAAATGTTCTCCGAAACACAGAAATCTTTGATTT
>CAZRZU010000181.1:0-1060 GCA_964604615.1 uncultured Oscillospiraceae bacterium | reverse complement strand
TTCCCAGAATGGCTTATGTAAATAAGATGGACATTATGGGTGCTGACTTCTACAACGTTGTTGACATGATGAAGGAAAGACTCCAGTGTAATGCTGTTCCGATTCAGCTTCCTATCGGTGCTGAGGACACATTCGTTGGTCTTATTGACCTTCTCGAAATGAAGGCTTATATCTACAACAACGATTTAGGTACAGATATCACAGTTACAGATATCCCTGCTGATATGCAGGACAAGGCTGAAGAATACCGTGAAGCTCTTCTCGAATCCGTGGCTGAACTGGACGAAGAACTCATGGAAAAGTACTTCGAAGGCGAAGAACTTACAATCGACGAAATCAAGAAGGCTATCCGTAAGGGTACAATCGCTAACCAGATCGTTCCCGTTTGCTGCGGTACATCTTACCGTAACAAGGGTGTTCAGAAGCTCCTTGATGCAGTAGTTGACTACATGCCTTCTCCTCTTGATATCCCTGCTATTAAGGGTATCGACCCTAATACTGAAGAACAGATTGAAAGACATGCAAGTGATGACGAACCTTTCTCCGCTCTTGCATTCAAGATTATGACTGACCCCTTCGTAGGTAAGTTGGCATTCTTCAGAGTATACTCCGGTACACTTAATGCCGGCAGCAATGTATACAACTCTAACAAGGACAACCAGGAAAGAATCGGTCGTATCCTTCAGATGCATGCTAATGACCGTAAGGATATCGACGTCGTTTACTCCGGTGATATTGCAGCTGCTGTTGGTCTTAAGAACACAACAACAGGTGATACACTTTGCGACAAGAATCATCCTGTAATCCTTGAACAGATGGTATTCCCCGAGCCCGTTATCCGTGTTGCTATTGAACCTAAGACAAAGGCAGCTCAGGAAAAGATGGGTATCGCTCTTGCAAAGCTTGCTGAAGAAGACCCCACATTTAAGACATATACAGACGAAGAAACAGGACAGACGATCATCGCCGGTATGGGTGAATTGCACCTTGAAATCATCGTTGACCGTCTCTTCCGTGAATTCAAAGTAGAAGCTAATGTTGGTGCTCCTCAGGTTGCTTA
>CAZRZU010000180.1:0-1187 GCA_964604615.1 uncultured Oscillospiraceae bacterium | reverse complement strand
ACATTTCGGCTCTGACAGTCCACCGGACTGTCATTCACTACCGAAATGCCGCTACACTACCCTCGGGGAGGGAGCCTGCATAGGGTTACAGGAAAGGTAGAAAATATTATGAAGGATTATATTGTAAATGCTATAACAAGCTGCGGCAGTATTCGTGTTATTGCCGCGGCAACAACAGCCCTTTGTGAAAAGGCAAGGGAAATTCACAATTTTTCGCCAACGGCAACAGCGGCAGTGGGCAGAGCATTAACAGCGGCAGCCATGATTGGCAGCACACTAAAGGGCGAATGTGACACACTGACACTTCAGTTCAAGGGTGACGGCCCCATAGGCAGGGTTATAGCAGTGAGCGATAACACGGCAACAGTTAAGGGCTATGCAGGAAATCCCCAAGTGGATTTGCCCCTCAGAAAGAATGGTCACTTAAATGTTGGCGGTGCCGTGGGTAAAAACGGATATTTGAGTGTTATACGCGACTTTGGCATGAAGGAGCCTTACGTGGGACAGGTGAACCTTGTAACGGGAGAAATTGCAGAGGATCTAACATATTACTACGCAAAAAGCGAACAGCTTCCCTCGGCTGTGGCGCTGGGTGTAATCGTTGACAAAGACCTGACTGTGAAAAGCGCAGGGGGATTTATTATTCAGCTTTTGCCCGGTGCAATGGACGAGGACATCGACCGTGTGGAAAAGGCGATTGGTGAAATCGGCGAGGTGCCTGTTTTGATAGAGCAGGGCAAAACACCCCGTGATATTGTTGAAATGCTTTTGGATGGTTATGAGATTGAGTTCTTTGACGAGATGGAGCCAAAGTACGAATGTGACTGCTCCAAGGAAAGAATGGCAAAGGCTTTAATCAGTCTTGGTAAGGACGAGCTCAGAGCAATGATTGAAGAGGATGGACAGGCGGAGGTATGCTGTCAGTTCTGCAATGCAAAGCATCTTTTTGCAAAGGAAGAATTGGAAAATCTGCTCACAGAAGCAAGAGCATGAAAAAATGCCGCAAAGAGCCTTAGTAAGCCCTTTGCGGCGGACTTTAAAAAAACTTTGAAATTTTTTCAAAAAAGGTGTTGACAAAACGCTTCAGTCCTGTTATAATCTCTATTGTTGCTGAACGGCAACAAACCAAAAAGGTGTATGGGAGTTTAGCTCAGCTGGGAGAGCATCTGCCTTACAAGCAGAGGGTC
>CAZRZU010000179.1:0-1289 GCA_964604615.1 uncultured Oscillospiraceae bacterium | reverse complement strand
TCATCGTAGGCAGATAGAAAAACTGAAACTGTTGAGGTAAAAAGAAGAAAGTGTCTCTAACACTCCTTTGAAATAATTGCAACTAAGAAGAACAGAGGAGAAAACACTTTGTAATGCCATATGGGTTTTCCGAGTCTTGCGAGGAAATTCTCCCATGGCAATACTATAAAATTTGTTTTTTGCCTTATGGAAATACGAAATTTCCTATAAGATAAAAGTACCACATAATCTGCATTATGTGGTAAAAGTGCATAGTAATACATATAATCCTTACGTATCATATTAGCATTTGAGTTTTAAATTGTCAAGAGTTTTTCAACAGTTTTTAACAGATTAATAATGCGAACAACACAAACAGACCAATGGAAAATTTCCTTGGTCTTTTTTGCGTTGCTTGTTGCCAACTAAAGCTATATTCAAGGAGAATACTCTGCACTCTGCACTCTGCACTTGAAGCGAAGCTTCACCACATAATGCAGATTATGTGGTATACAATCCCTCAGTCGCCTTTGGCGACAGCTCCCTTAATGCTTCGCATCAAAGGAGCCTATAAGGAACATTTATTAGATTGGACAATTTCCTCCAATGAAATTGTACGCGCATGGGAGAGGGCGCTTACCACTTTAGCCGTCTCCCTTCGACTGCGCGGTTGCAATGTTAGCTCTGTTAACATTGTAGCGATATAAACCCTTAGCAGGGTTTGCGATATTCCCCAAAGGGGAGCGATAAGCACGCAATATGCCTGCGGGCATGAGAGGTTATATCATATCGCAATCGAACAAAGTGAGACTATATCGCATCTGAGCAGCGCAAAGATATATCGCACAAACCGTAGAATTCGATTTCATTGGATGGTTAATTATATATGCATTTAATTTATCCCTCCGCCAGCCTGTGGCTGACACCTCCCGAAATGCCTCCCTTGCCTAAGGGGAGGGAGACCACACGAAGTGTGATGGAAGGATTTGCAAGGGAGGCTAAAAGGAAGAGGATTATTTATAAATTTAATTAGGAAATGAAACTCTTGTGACTCCTTCAGTCAGCCTATGGCTGACAGCTCCCTCACAGAGGGAGCCAAATAGGAAATTTAACTATTGAGGAACCGAGCCTGAGCGCGTCCGGTGGACGATTGAGCGAAGGCGCAGGGCTGTGCCGCGGTCGAAGTTAGCGAACGAGTAAGTGAAGCTAACTTCGACCGCAAACGGGCGACAGTCGACCGAGGTTCTTTATTACAAGCATTTAATTTTATTTAATATAAATTTAATTCGGAAAAAAGCTCTTATTGCAAC
>CAZRZU010000178.1:0-1331 GCA_964604615.1 uncultured Oscillospiraceae bacterium | reverse complement strand
TGGGATGAATTTATCAGAATCAACAATAATCATTCTGTTGTAGTAGAGTGCATTTCCGATTCTGTAATTAATGAAGACGGTAGTGTAACATTCACATTTACAGTTCCCAATAACTAACAATCAACCAATGAGGCTCCACTTTTTTGCGGAGTCTCATTTTTTCTGTTGCATTAGAATGATTTTGGTAGTATAATTATTGTGTATAATTATAAAAGGAGGCTAAAAAATGAAAAAAGTTTTAGCAATTATGCTGTCGGTTTGCATGATTATGGCATGCCTTCCTGCAATAAGCTTTGCAGAAGATGTTACAATAAAGTCATCAACAACAGCATTCTTTACGTCAAGCAGCTCACTTAGCACTGTGGAAGGCAGTAGTGAGAGTGGCAGTAGCTGTGTTTTGGTTGCATGGAATCATTCCGACGACTGGAATGCGGCAAGCACATTTACTGACCTTGACGGTACAGTAACAAGTCAGACCGTAACAGGGGGCGTAGCCTTCGGTTCAAGCCGACAGGCGGTTGTTTCCTTCGATATCCCCGAGGATTTTGATGTTAACAAGGAAATGAAGATTACGTTAGGTCTTACGGTAAGATACGTAAAGCAGATTTCCGAGGCAGGCGCAAGATTGGCAGTTTACGGTAACAGCATAGACGGAACATGGACAACATCTTCCGATAAATCTGTCTTCGGTGTTTCAGGCTCCAATTCCGGCACAGGCAGTTTGCCTCTTTTGGGTCTCACAAGCCCCATCAGCATGGCAGGCAATAACCAGGTGGATGAAGAAATAACTCTTTCTTCCTTGGCTCTTACAGATTATGTTAAGGAAATGGCAGAGGAAGGAAAGACACAGGTAACCTTCCGTTTGGCAGTTCCTTACGGCGGTGTGTGGATTTATAACAGCCAGAGCAGCTTCGCTCCCACACTCACAATCGAAGAAGGCGCAGTTACAACAGTTAACGTTAAAACTGTTTACATGAACGGAGAAAAAGAGGTTTATTCTTCAACCTCAACAGTAAATAACATTCTTATAGGAAGCACATATACATATTCAGACAACATTGTAAATACAGTGGAATACGAAGACGAATATTATGTTTATTCCGAAGAAAAATCTACTCTCACTACAATTGTAAATGCTGAAGGCACAAGCGAAGTTGTTATTGTGTACGACATTTTCGACGGAAGTCAGACCTTCTCGGGCTATGAAATAGACGATGAAGGTGCATGGTGCTGGTTTGCAGACCCCAGAAGCATTTCTTATAAAAATGAAGAAGGCACACTTGACTTTAGTATCATCGGCTATATAGATGTTCACGGCTCAATTAAAGCTA
>CAZRZU010000177.1:0-1435 GCA_964604615.1 uncultured Oscillospiraceae bacterium | reverse complement strand
CCTCTGTTCTTCTTAGCTTTATTATTGCCAAGGAGTGTCGGAGACACTTTGTTCTAACCTATTGCAAACAAAGTAAAATTAATTAATAAAGGAGACAGTTAAAATGAAAAATAAGAATTATTTATTTCGCAAATTATTAATATTGTTGATAATTTGTCTTATCTTTGTGTGTTTAAGTGCTTGCAGCAAAATGTCGGGCACTTATGCAGCAGAAAATCCTAACGATCCTAATATGTTGATTCCAAGCATGACATTTGATGGTGGTGAAGTTATATTCCATCTTGGAAATGTCGGAATTCAGAATATGGTATGTGAATACAAAATTAAAGGGGATCAATTATTGTTGGGCGATTCTATAACAATTAATGGTAAAACATTTCCTCAGTCCTTTACATATGTTGAAATTGATGAAAAAACAATTGAGTTGGATGGAGTAAGATACATTCTTTCTAAATAGTTGCATATGAAATCTTTATTTATTAAGGCTTGAATTTGAAAAATAGCGCTTTCTCATATTAAATATATGAAAATCTTGGTTTAATCAGCTTGAATTCTACGTATCATCAAAAGCAATTTTTCTTTGCCGATAAAGGTCGGTAATTAGCCTTTTTGAAGGAACAACTAATTCAAAAGATGGTAATGAAAGGCAGTATGAAAATTACTGTTTTTATAACAAGGCGGTGGTCTTATGATACAGGAAAAATATAATAAGAAGTTTGCAATTGCTGCTATAAGAGGATATTTGAAACGCAACGCCAAGACCGAAGTTCTAGATGCAGAGCTTCTCAATAAGCCGTTGGCTGATTTGACTGATTATGAACAAGAAAAAATTATAGAATCTGCAAAAAGTCTGGACATCAAGCTGTATCATTTTAAATATTCGGACAGACAGTTGCCTCGTGTAAATAAGGTTCTAGGTTTTTTAAAGGGTATATATTTTGAGTCGCTTTTAGATGTTGGAAGCGGGCGGGGTGTATTTCTTATTCCCTTTATTGAAGAATTTCCTTACATACAGGCAAAATCGGTCGATATTTTAGATAAAAGGATAGATATGCTTTCCGATTTAGCAAATGGCGGTATAGACAATTTAGGTGTGGAAAAGGCAAATATATGCCGGCAACCCTATCCTGATAATTCGGTGGATGTTGTGACAATGCTCGAGGTGCTTGAGCATATCCCCGATGTTGAAGCGGCAATTAGGGCGGCAGTCAATATGGCAAGAAAATATGTTGTTGTGACCGTTCCATCAAAGGCGGATAACAATCCCGAACATATACATCTCCTGACAAAGGAAAAGCTTACGAAATATTTTACGGCTTGCGGGGTCAGTAAATTTAGCTTTGACGGTGTACCGGGGCATTTATTTATGATAGCGAATGTGGAGGGAAAATAGCCATGGATTACAGTGTTGTAAAATATCCGAGAACTCAGCATC
>CAZRZU010000176.1:0-1480 GCA_964604615.1 uncultured Oscillospiraceae bacterium | reverse complement strand
AAGCTTAAGAAGAGAGATTTCAGAAGACTTTGGATTACAAGAATCAGCGCAGCATGCAAAATGAACGGTATTAACTATTCCAGATTCATGAACGGTCTCAAGAAGGCTAATGTTGACATCAACAGAAAGATGCTTTCCGAAATCGCTATTAACGATGCAGCAGCATTCACAAAGCTTGTAGAAACAGCTAAGGCAGCTCTTTAATCAAGAGTAAAACACGAGAGGTTGACAAACAGCCTCTCGATTTTTGCGTTTAGCGGCATAGATTTCGGTTAAACACAAATTCCGGCAAGAGAAAGGAATTTTCCCATGGAAATGCTTATAACAAGTAGAGACAATAAATACGTTAAGCTTGCCAAGAGCCTTTGCACAAAACAAGGCAGAGACAATGAGGGCAAGTTTATTATAGAAGGATACAGAAACGTTGTTGACGCACTTAAAAAAGGTGCCGAAATTGAATATATTCTTGTGAGTGAAAAATGCACCTATGACTTAACACCTCTTAAGTCAAAAAAAATATATACCCTTGCTCCCAGAATTTTTGACTACGTGTCAGACACTGTAACACCTCAGGGTATAATGGCAATCTGCCGCATGGAAGAGGTGGAGTTTTCCGATGTTGAATTGGGAGAGAACAGCCTTGTGGTTGTGTGCGAAAATTTGCAGGACCCGGGCAATGCAGGTACGATTATCCGTACAGCCGATGCGGCAGGTGCCGCCTGTGTTATTATGACAAAGGGCTGTGTTGACATATATAACCCCAAGGTGACAAGAAGCCTTATGAGCAGCCTGTTTTCTGTAAAAGTTATCCGAAACAAAAATGCGGACTCTGTGTTTGGCTACCTTAAAAACAACGGTGTAAAAGCTGTTGCAGGCGCACTTGGCAGCAAAAGCATTGACTTGTTTGAATCGGACATGTGTGGCAGGTGCGCTGTGTTTATAGGCAACGAAGGTAACGGTCTTTCACAGGACACCTTAAAAAGGTGTGATATAACCGTAACTATCCCCATGCTTGGCGGAGCAGAAAGCCTTAATGCGTCTTCCGCAGCTGCGGTTATGATGTATGAGCATGTGAGACAAAACAGGAATAAAAGGTAAAAGAAGGTTGGATATGAAAGATAAGGTAGCTTGGGTGCTTTTGGCTGAGAAAAACAGAACAAACAAGAAAATGAAAGAACTGGCTAAAAATTTTGAAAAGAAAAAGCCAAGTGTAAACTTTAATTGTGATGACGCACTTGTTCTGATGAGAGATATTGAAAAGGCAACGAAAATGGGTTGCAGATTCATAACCTATATGGACGATGAATACCCTGAGGATTTAAGAAACATTTCATCACCGCCTCCTTATCTGTATGTGAAAGGTAACGTAAACCTTCTGAGGTATCCGGTTAAGGTAACAATAGCAGGAAGCCGTGAAGCAACACCCTACGGATTAAACGTTGCTGTTGATTTTGCCCATGAGCTGGCATCTGACAAGGTG
>CAZRZU010000175.1:0-1498 GCA_964604615.1 uncultured Oscillospiraceae bacterium | reverse complement strand
CATAAAAGCACTTGCTTTTATGCAGTTTTTTTTATATAATTATCCTATATGGATTTATTGCATTAAAATACACAGGAGGTAGGAAAATGAGTAAACAATCAAAAATTCCGTTTAACGGAACTCCCGAGCAGGAAGCAAAGCTTCGGGAAGTGATTGCAAACCACAAGGACATGCAGGGTGCATTAATCCCTGTACTCCACGAAGCACAGGGAATTTACGGTTATTTGCCCCTTGAGGTGCAGGCTATTATTGCAGAAGGGCTGGGAGTATCTCTGGCAGAGGTATACGGTGTTGTAACCTTCTATGCCCAGTTCTCTCTTAATCCGAAGGGTCAGTACGAGATCGGTGTCTGTCTTGGCACCGCATGCTACGTTAAAGGCAGCGGTGATATCCTGGATAAGTTCAAACAGCTTTTGGGCATTGATGTTGGTGAATGTACTCCAGACGGAAAGTTTTCCCTTACGGCAACACGTTGCGTAGGAGCCTGCGGTCTGGCGCCTGTTGTAACCGTAAACGAAGATGTTTACGGCAGACTTACGGTTGACGATGTTCAGGGAATACTTGACAAGTATATGTAAGGGGGTACGGAAAGTGAAAAGTTTAAACGAGCTTAAAGCTTTAAGAGATAAAATCAGACCTACTCTTGCAATGCGTATAGGCGAAGATGGTGACGCAGGAGTAAAATATGACGTGCTGGTGTGTGGCGGTACAGGCTGTACATCCTCAGGCAGTGAAACTCTTTTAAAGGAGTTTGACCTTCAGCTTGAAAAATACGGCATAAAAGACCAGGTACAGATGGTAAAAACAGGCTGTTTTGGTCTTTGTGCGTTAGGTCCTATTGTTATTGTGTATCCCGAAGGTACATTTTACAGCCGTGTTCAGGTAGAGGACGTTGAAAAAATTGTTGCAAATCATCTTGTAAAGGGTGAGGTTGTTAAGGAGCTTGTATATCCCGAAACACTTGACGGCGATAAATTAAAGAGCCTTAACGAAACTAATTTCTACAAAAAACAGCACAGAATAGCTCTTCACAACGGCGGTGTTATAAGCCCCGAAAATATTGAAGAAGCTATCGGTATGGATGCTTACCAGGCGCTTGGCAAGGTTCTGACAGAAATGACACCCGATGATGTTATTAACACCGTTAAAGCATCCGGTCTTCGTGGTCGTGGCGGCGGCGGCTTCCCCACAGGTGTTAAGTGGAGCCTTGTTCCCAGAAATATAGAAGGTCAGAAGTATGTGTGCTGTAATGCCGACGAAGGTGACCCGGGTGCATTCATGGACAGAAGTATTCTGGAAAGTGACCCTCACACAGTGCTTGAGGCTATGGCTATTGCCGGTTATGCAATCGGTGCTGACCAGGGTTACATTTATATCCGTGCGGAGTACCCCATTGCAGTTAAGAGACTTCAGATAGCAATCGACCAGGCTAATGAATATGGCTTATTGGGTAAGGACATTTTCGGTACAGGCTTTAACTTTAATGTTGAAATCCGTC
>CAZRZU010000174.1:0-1647 GCA_964604615.1 uncultured Oscillospiraceae bacterium | reverse complement strand
AATTGTGCCGTCATCCCAATTAACAAGGTCTTCACTTTCAAAAATTATAATACTCGACTGACTTGCCCAGCCATCGTAGGAGCGCATGTCTGTAAAGAGTGCATAATACAAGCCGTTCTGACCCTGCATAATGTACGGGTCACGCATACATTCGTGTCCCTTTGTACTCTCCAGCACTGCGTTTCCTCCGTTAATAGTATTAAAGTGGTATCCGTCACGGCTTAAGCCGTAGAACATTTTTTCCTGGGAGGGTGCATTACCTGTAAAATATGCAAAGAGATATGCAAAATCCTCTTCTTCAACTGTAATGTCGTAACAACGGCTTGCGGTTTCACCGTTGTATGTAGCAAACAGCCAAAGCTTTGTTGACTTGTCGCCCCCGCCGGAGGGAGCGCGGGTGATTTCACCATCGGATGTAATTACACTTTCATCCTCACTGTACCATGTCAGTGTACTGCCGTACTTACTTTCAGTTTTAAAGTACAAGTCTTCTTTAAGATGTTGAAGGTTGCCAACCAGGAATACTGAATCAATGTCCATCTGTACAATTTCTTTATCTGTATAGTTGTGTATTACCCAGAACTGATATGCACGTTCAGCACTGTTGCCTTCACTGTCGGTAAATGTTGCATTAAGTGTAACCCATGTGTCAACGTCAAGTCGTTTAATAATGCCTTCGCTTGTTAAAACGTCTTCATTTTCAGACTCCCAGACAATTGTCATTCCTTCGTATTCCAAAGGAAGCACAACATCTTTTGTGAGGTTGTAGTTGTCAAATTCCAAGCCGTCGGCTGCTATGTATACATCTGAAACCTTTGCTGCCTGAGCATGTGCAGACGCAATTTCCGAAATTTCATCACCTGTAAGAGCCTTGGAATAAACCCTGAAATCTTCAATATATCCTTTAAAGTAGCTGTCGCCGGAGTACTGGCTTTTTGCCAGGTAGTTTGAGACGGTGTCACCCAAGCCCGATGCAAGAAGATCACTTGTAGTTTCACTCGCAATGCTGCCGTTAACATACATTTTCTTTGTTTTGCCTTCCATTACAATTGCAACAGAAGCCCAGTCGCCTTTTTGTATGGGGTCAGCCTTTAATTCGCCCTGTTCCTGCCACCAACCCACCGTTGTCATTGCAAAGCGGCAACTTGAACCGTTATTTGTATTTAAAAACAGATAATTGTTTTCGTTATTACCTATCGTAAAAGTAAACTGGTTTGCACCGTCCATTTCAGGGCGCACATTAATAACAAAGGTTACGTCCTGACAGCCCGAAACCAGATTGTCAGGCATGTGAATATAGTCGTCCACACCGTCAAAATATGCGTAGCCGTTCTTAACCGTTGAACCGTAGTTAACCCCCTGCGTTATTTCTGAGTCAAAATCATAGTGCAGGATAACGTCATCTGCTTCCTGTGCAAGCACAGCGGGTATACTGCTTACAATCATAACAGCCCCAAGAACACCGGATAAAACTTTTTTCAAACTATATTTCATAAAAACCCTCCGTTCAGTTAATGCATATAAATATACATAATAATTATATCATTAAAATATTTTCCAGTCAACACAAAAAAGAGCGGTATTAACCGCTCTTTCAGACTGTCGAAAAACTTAATTTTCAAGAGTCGCGAAGGGTTCGGGAAAGAA
>CAZRZU010000173.1:0-1656 GCA_964604615.1 uncultured Oscillospiraceae bacterium | reverse complement strand
TACCGTTGGGGACAGTCCCCTCAGGTCGATTCCTTGCACGAGAAATCGGCACTTTGTTTTTTCTCTATTTGTTCTTCATGCTGTCAAGTTCAAAGGTAAACCTTGTCCACTTACCTTCTTCGCTTTCGGCATAAATTTCGTTATTATGAGACTTCATAATATTTTTAACAATATACAATCCCAGTCCTACTCCGCGCTTTGATGCACTGCGGGATTTATCCGTCTGGTAAAATCTGTCCCATATGTGGTTGAGCTCCTTGCTGCTCAGCCCTGCGCCGGAATTTTCAATAGAAACCTTTGTTTTGTTCCCGCTCCGTTTCGCGTTAATGGTAATTATGCCCCCCTGAGGAGTGAACTTAACTGCATTGTCCATAAGATTGCTTATAACTCTGTAAACAGAGTCACTGTTACCCATAACCATCAGAGTTTCTTCTTCAAAATTCACTTGAACGTCAATTCCCTTTTCGCTGATGCTATGTTCAAAAGCAACAATTGCCTTTCTCAGGTTTTCGTTAATGTCAAAGGGCACCATTTTATATTCAATCTTGCCGCTGTTGAGCCTACTCATTTCTAAAAGGTCGTTAACAAGGCGGTTAAGCCTTTTAATTTCACTAAGTACAATTTCAAGGTATTTTCTGTGTTCCTCCTGGGGAATTGTCCCGTCTAAAATTCCGTCTACAAACCCTGAAATTATGGTCATAGGTGTTCTCAACTCATGGCTCACGTCACTTATAAACGAAGACTGCACCTCATCCATTTCCCCGAGGGCAACACTCATCTGATTAAAGCTCGATGCCAGTACACCCAGTTCGCCTTCGGAAACACAGCTTACCCTTTGGGAAAAGTCACCCGAGGCAATGAGCCTTGCAACACGGGTCATTTCATTAACAGGTTTGGAAATCCGTCTGGAAGACCATGCCGACACAACAAGTGTAAGCATAACCACAAACAGCACCGTAAAGAAGAACAGCCTCATTACCCCAACCTGCATGGACTGAATGTAAGGAATTGTACTGCACACAATTACAACACCCTCAATCCCTCTGCTTGTCCACAAAGGCGTGGCAACATACAAAAGCTTACCGGGAAAAACGCCCCCGAGAGTCCCCTCTTCGGCTACGGTTTCACCCTCAAGGCTTTTCACAATATATTCCTTGTCCAGCTTTTTGGGATTTGCTCCTGTATCCGGTATTCCTACCCCTACAATCACATTACCCTCACCGTCCGTAATAATAAGTCCTAAGCCCTCGTCACGGCCTACATATCCCATAATCTCTCTTAAAGCGGCAACGTTATCCATTCCGCCGCCCAGGTCTATCAGATAACCGCTCATTTTCGACACCTGTTCTGCTCTGGTGTCAAGGGTTTTATAAACAGTGGATTTAAAATATCCGCCCAGCTGAGTATACAGCATCACAGCAGTAAGAGCAATGGAAAGCAGCACTATAACAACATTGTACAGAAACATCTCCCGGAAAAGTGTTTTTTTCATGTTAATTCACACAGCCTTTACGTCACTTCACCTCAAACTTATATCCCACACCCCACACAGTGCGAAGCTCCCATTCGTCCTCAAAGCCTTCAAGCTTTTCACGAAGCCTCTTCACGTGCACGTCAATAGTACGGCTGTCGCCGTAATAGTCAAAGCCCCATACA
>CAZRZU010000172.1:0-1709 GCA_964604615.1 uncultured Oscillospiraceae bacterium | reverse complement strand
TCATAGTTTCTGCCTTCAATATTCTTCTGAGCATTTTCTATAACACCGGAAAGAATCTTTTCGTCAATAACCTCGTCCTCGGCAATGTTCATATGAGAAAGCATTGTCTTTACTCTTTCGCCGCCGAAAAGACGCAGAAGGTCGTCGTCAAAGCATACAAAAAACTTAGACTTACCCGGGTCACCCTGTCTGCCGCTTCTACCCTGAAGCTGGTTATCAATACGTCTGGATTCGTGTCTCTCAGTACCGATTACATACAAACCGCCTGCGGCAACTACCTCTGCCCTTTCAGGCTCTATTTCCCTTTTGTATTCTTCGTAATATTTTGTATATGCTGCCCTTGCATTAAGGATTTCGGCATTGTCAGTTTCGGCATAGCCTGTTGCCTCAACAATCATGTCCTCGGAGAATCCTTCCTTCTGCATTCTGTTTTTTGCCATATATTCAGCATTACCGCCGAGGATAATATCGGTACCACGACCTGCCATGTTTGTGGCAATAGTAACGGCACCCTTTTTACCTGCCTGAGCAATAATCTGCGCTTCTGCCTCGTGGTACTTTGCATTGAGCACTCTGTGAGCAATGCCTTCACGTTTAAGAGCATGAGACAATTCCTCACTGCTCTCAATAGTTGCCGTACCCACAAGAACGGGTCTGCCGCTTTGGGTTGCCTCCTTTATTTCACGCACAATAGCACGTATTTTTCCGTTGTGAGTCATATACACTGCATCGTTGCAGTCCTCACGTATTACAGGTGCGTTTGTGGGGATAGCCACAACGTCCAGCTCATAAATGCCGCGGAATTCCTCTTCCTCGGTCAAAGCTGTACCCGTCATACCGGAAAGCTTATCATACATTCTGAAATAGTTCTGTACAGTAATTGTTGCAACAGTTCTGCTTTCGTTGCGTACCTTTAAGCCTTCCTTCATTTCAATAGCCTGATGAAGACCGTTGGAATATCTTCTGCCAACTGCTATACGGCCTGTAAAAGTATCAACAATCAATACTTCGTCGTCTTTTACAACGTAGTCATCGTCCTTTTTCATAACCCCGTGGGCCTTAAGTGCAACGTTGATGTGATGAGCGATGCTCATGTTATTGGGGTCAGCAAGGTTTTCAATATTAAAGAATTCTTCCGCTTTTTTCGTACCCTTTTCTGTAAGAGTGGCACTTTTTGCCTTTTCGTCCACAATATAATCACAGTCAAGGTTTACACTTTCACTTTTTGTGTCAAAGGACTCAAACTTCATCACCTTAAGACCTCTTACAAACCTGTCTGCCGCCATATAGAGAGCATCTGCCTCAGCTTCGGGGGTACTGATAATATGAGGTGTTCTGGCTTCGTCAATTAAAATGGAGTCAACCTCGTCCACAATGGCATAGTTATATTCTCTCTGCACAACTTCTGCCCTTGAGGTGCGCAGGTTATCCCAAAGATAGTCAAAGGCAAGCTCGCTGTTTGTACCATAGGTAATGTCGGCAGCATATGCAACGTGCTTTTCCGCCTGTGTACCCTGAGGAATAATAAGCCCTACAGAAAGACCAAGATAACGGTAAACCTTGCCCATCCACTCACTGTCACGTTTTGCAAGGTATTCGTTAGCTGTTACAATGTGCACACCCTTGCCTGTAAGTGCATTAAGATATGCAGGCAGTGTTGCCACCAAGGTTTTACCTTCACCTGTTTTCATTTCGGCAATTCTGCCCTG
>CAZRZU010000171.1:0-1798 GCA_964604615.1 uncultured Oscillospiraceae bacterium | reverse complement strand
GATTCTATTAACGAATTTAAAATTAAAAAGCTTAAGGAAATGGGCTCCAATGCGTACCGTTGTTCTCATCATCCGCCCACACCTGAGCTTCTTGACACATGTGACCGCTTGGGTATGCTTGTTATGGATGAAAACAGAAAGCTTGACTGCACTGACCGCGGCATTGAAGATTTGAAGAGTCTTCTCTACCGTGACAGAAACCATCCTTCCGTGTTTATGTGGTGTCTGGACAACGAAGAGGTTATCTTGGGCACAATCATCGGCAAGCGCATTGAACAGAGGCTCCGTGAAATTACGCACAAGATTGACCCTACAAGACCCACAACGGTTGCAATGAACCATGGTTATAATGAAAACAACTATTGGGAATGCATGGACATTTTGGGCTACAACTACGGGCAGAGAAATAATCAGTATATAAAGGATTTGGAAAATTATCCCGACAGAATGACAATCTGCACAGAGTCCACATCCAGCACAACAACCCGCGGCATTTACGAAGCGGATGTTATTAAGGGCTACTGCACAAGCTACGAAACAAATCTTGCGTCCTGGTGCTGTACACATGAGCGCAGCTGGATTGATTACAAAAACAATCCCCGTCTTACAGGTATATTTGTTTGGACAGGTTTTGACTATCGGGGTGAACCCACACCTTATGCATGGCCTTGTATTAATTCTCACTTTGGCATTATGGATACCTGCGGTATTCCCAAGGACGCATATTTCTACTATAAGTCCGTTTGGTGCGATGAACCTATGGTTCACTTCCTGCCTCATTGGGATTTGAAGGAAGAAGGCGAAAGTGTTTGCGTGAGAGTATTCTCCAACTGTGACACAATTGAGCTTGTTCTTAACGGCAAATCCTTGGGCGAAAAGGAAATGGTTCAGTATGCTCATGTTGACTTTGACGTTAAGTATGAAAAAGGCGAGATTAAAGCAATAGGTAAAAAGAACGGCGAAGCAGTTTGCGAAATGGTGAGACGCACATCCAATCCTGCTTATAAGGTTGTTCTTGAACCTGACAGAACCACTCTGGCATCAGACGGCTGCGATGCGATTGTTGTTTATGCTAAAATTTATGACGAAAAAGGCGACGTTATACCCTTTGCAGATAATGAAGTCCGCTTTAAGGTTGAAGGCAATGCAAACATTGTTGGCGTTGGTAACGGTGACCCCTCAAGCTTAGAACCTGATAAGATGGTTGCCTTGAAGGATTTCAGAGGCAGACCCATTTCCAAGGAGGCTTATGACCCTGACAAGGAAAGCAAGAGAAGAGCTTTCAACGGTGCTTGTATGGCAATTATCCAGTCCACAGGCGAAAAGGGCGAAATTAAGCTTACGGCAAAAGCAAACGGTTTGGTAAGCGACACAATTACAATTATTGCTGAATAAAAATATAATTAAAAATCACACAGTTTTATTTTTAAAGCTGTGTGATTTTTTTAGTAAACCTATCAAGCCAGTGGGGACGGGGCAAAATTGGCTTGATAGGAATAGCAAAAGAATATAAGTGTTCCGATTACATTAAATAATCAAAACGAATTGAGGGCGTACCGCCGATAAAAAAGCGGTATGCCCTCGTTCTATTTTTGCAAGAATTTTCATTCAAGTTGTATTTGTGGTTATAATAATATAAAAAACTTGAAAGGAAGTTTTGCAATGAAAACTATTACAAATGAAATTGTAAAAAGATTTGAACAATATCTGTATGAGGAAGAAAAGAGCGACAACACCATAGAGAAATATATGCGTGATATTCGCTTCTTCCGTGAGTGGCTTGGCGGTAAAGGTGTTG
>CAZRZU010000170.1:0-1951 GCA_964604615.1 uncultured Oscillospiraceae bacterium | reverse complement strand
ACTGTAACCAAAAATGCCACGGGAATAAAGTATATTGAACCAAATAATGACATTCCGCCTCTTAACGAAAATGAGCTTTCAGGATGTTCTGCAATATACAACAGCTTTGCTCCAACGCACCCATATAAAATCAGTAATGCTGCAATAATTGTTGACTTAATTTTGCCAAAATCGTACCGTTTTGCTCTGAACATGCTCAGTACAACTGTTGTAATCGCCGCAACGATAAGCATAGTCCAATATAAACTAAACCTGAATCCAAAAAAGTTCAACTCATACATAGATCTCCTCCTTCCAACTTTTTAGTGAGCATTTTGTAGACTTTTAGTTAATTTTTAACTTTCTCATACTATTATAGTGTATTTTCAACTTTATGTCAATATTTTTAGTTAAAAAAAGTATAATGTTTGTGAGGTGACAACATGAAAATAGGTCAAAAAATCCGCAATGCGCGAGAAGACATGGATCTATCTCAATGCGATATGTCCAAATTGATTCCTATGAATCAATCCAATTATTCAAAAATTGAACGTGATGTTCAAGAGCCGAGTTTAGACCAATTGCAAAAAATATGCCAAATATTAAAATTAGATCCTCGCTACTTATTGGAAATAGATGGATTTGAATTTATATCCCCTCTTGACATGCAACTTCTAAATGATGCAAAGGCTTTTATCCAAAAATATCAAAACAAATAGTTTTGACTCAAGAGGGCATCCGCAATAAATGCGGATGCCTCAGACTGTCGATAAATTTATTTTCTCGCAAAAGGTAGTTTTCAAAATAATTTGTCGCTTTTAAAGCGACCAAACCTCTCTTTCTTAATGGTAAACTTAAGCCATAAAATGAAAGAGAGGTTTTCCTTATGAAAAACAACAGCTTAACAGAACTTGTATTTATCTTAGACCGCAGCGGTTCTATGGCGCACTTAGAATCCGACACCATCGGCGGCTACAACAGCTTTATTGAAAAGCAAAAGAAAGAACAGGGTACAGCCACCGTCACAACTGTACTCTTTGACGACAAGTTTGAACTCATTCACGAAAATGCTGACATCACTAAAGTAAAACCCTTAACCGAAAAAGAGTACTATGCTCGCGGCATGACTGCCCTTTTTGATGCAATCGGCAAAACTGTAAATCTTGTGGGTAATCGCCACAAATTTGCGCCATCGGATCAGGTGCCCGGAAAAACAATGGTTATCATCATAACCGACGGATGTGAAAACTCAAGCCGTGAATACAATCTTTCCGCCGTTAAAGCAATAATAGAGCGACAGAAGGAAAGATTTGGGTGGGAATTTTTGTTTTTAGGCGCAAACATGGATGCAATTTCCGCCGCCGGCTATATTGGCATATCCGCAGACCGTGCCGCAACCTATAAAGCGGATGGATTGGGAACTCAAATGAACTTCGATGCTGTATGCACGGCAGCATGCGATGTCCGTGCCGCACGTCCTATTCGTAAAGATTGGAAATCAAAAATCGAAAAACGCAATAAGTAAAACTAAGATAATCGGTCGGATTGCTCCGACCGATTATCTGCATATTCACTTTCTTTTCCCACAATATTGAGTACACAACTTGTCCGTATATTCAACGTACCCCAAATTAATGTTTGTAACCTCCAGAACCTTTCCGGATGGCGGAACAACTTAATTTCCCATACAATCCACACAATAACAATTATTACAAACAGGCTCTTTGCATAAAAGCCTTAAACAAAGCCCAATATGCCGAACATCTTAACACAATCCTGCCAAACACTTTTCTTATTTTACTCACTTGTACACTACCTTTCGTCTGTTTTTACTAATCATAAGTCCCCTTATTCAATAATCCTGATAGGAAATGACGAAATTTCCAATCAGGTAAAAAGGATTTGCGTCAGCAAATCCACACCATAACTATTCCATCAATTTGCCGTAAGGCAAACATCGTTTATGGAAGAT
>CAZRZU010000169.1:0-1967 GCA_964604615.1 uncultured Oscillospiraceae bacterium | reverse complement strand
CGGTAATGCCGAAGTTGGGTAGCGTATGAGCAAGCAAATTATAGCTTCCGCCGTATATGGTTTTCTGGGCTACAATGTGACCCCCGTTCTGCGCCAGAGCCTGCAGTACATATGTAATGGCTGCAGCTCCCGATGCCACCGCCAAGGCTGCAGCACCGCCTTCTAATGCGGCAATGCGTTTTTCAAAAACCTCCTGCGTAGAATTGGTAAGTCTTCCGTAAATGTTGCCTGCGTCCTGCAAATTAAATCTTGCCTCGGCATGAGCGCAGTCATTGAAAACATAAGATGTTGTTTGATAAATGGGCACTGCACGTGCACCTGTTGCGCTGTCAGGACTTTCCTGACCCACATGAAGCTGCAGAGTTTCAAATTTATATTCAGACATAATAAACTTCCTTTCGATTTGTATAATAAGATTGTATCATTGCCTTACTTACACATTCGACCGAAACGGAAATTTTCACGGACTAATTTTTCAAAATAATTCTCCATGGTTATGCCCTCCTGATTTTCTACATACCTACCAAGTAGGTTGGTAGTATTGTAACTCCGTTTTTCAAATTTGTCAAGGGGTTTTAAAAAACTTGTTTTTAATTAAGAATGTAAATTGCCACATTAAGATACAGCGCAAATATAAGCCACACAAGGTAGGGATACTGCAGATAAGATGCCCTTATGTCAACAACTCTGAATTCGCGAATCATTTTTAAAACAAGCACAATCAGAAGCACCAGCCATATTGAGGAAAACAAAAACATTCTCATATTGAAAAATATTATGCTCCACAAAAAATTTACTGCAAGCTGTGTGTAAAATGTTCCCAGCTGGGATTTGTCCTGTTTATAAACAAGAGCAGCGCTTATCCCCATCAAAGTATAGAGCACAGTCCACACCACGGGGAAAACCCACATAGGTGGGCTTAGGGGCGGCGCAACAATATCGTCGTAAATATTCATGTTGTTCCGCGTAAAAAGCGCAGAAAGGGCACCTATGCCCAAGCTCAAAGCTACAAATCCTACGTACGGTTTCAATTTATTCCACATATGATTCACCTCTCTTTATTAATATGTATTTTTGCCCGAAAAATACTTGACTTTATAAGTTTTAGATTATATAATTATTGGGTACACGCGTTGAAAATGTGTAAGTAGTCCGGAAGGGACCGCAAAAGAGAGTGACTGTCGTCGGCTGTGAGCAGTTACTGTGGTTTTTCGGGTGAATTTCAGCATTGGAGCGGTCTGCGAAAGCGTTGATTAAGCAGAGTGTAGCGTCACGTAAAACGCATAAAGTGCAGGTTTTTACCTGAATTTGGGTGGTACCGCGGGTTATGCTCGTCCCTTTTTGGGGCGAGCTTTTTTCGTTTACCATTATAAAATGTCAATAATTTTTATATTCATATAAGAAAGGACTGTTAGCATGTCAGAAAAAGTAACAGCATTACGCGACGAGCTTTTAGTAAAGTTAAGTCAGGCAGATAATGCACAGGCTGTTGAAGAAATCCGTGTTGAATACCTTGGCAAAAACGGATCCATCACAGGTCTTATGAAAGGTATGAAAGACCTTTCAATTGAAGAAAAGAAAACTTTCGGTCAGAAGGTTAACGTTCTCAAAGAAGAAGCAACTAAGCTTATCGGTGAGAAAATTGAAGAAATCAAAAAGGCTGAAATTGAAAAAGAAATCAATTCCATGCCCGAATTTGATATTTCAACTCCCGCAAACCTTAATCGCGGAAGCTATCATCCCATCACATTGGTTCAGCGCCAGTGTGAAAAAATCTTCCGTTCCATGGGCTTCCAGGTTGAAGACTATTCAGAGATTGTAACAGACTACGAATGTTTCGAGTCTCTTAACATTCCCAAGCATCACCCTGCAAGAGATATGCAGGATACTTATTATCTCGAAAACGGTCAGCTCTTAAAGAGCCAAACAAGTGCGGCACAGAACGCAATCTACAAAAAATACAAGGA
>CAZRZU010000168.1:0-1988 GCA_964604615.1 uncultured Oscillospiraceae bacterium | reverse complement strand
AACGGCGGCCGCAAGTCCTGCCGCGCCGCCGCCAATGATTAAAACATCATACTTTTTCATGTCTTACTTTTTCTTATAAAACATTGTGGATTCTTCACCGTCACGAAGTCTTACAATGTTTGTCTTGTGCTTATAAATTGCAAGAATTGCAATAGCCAATGTTACAACAAGAAGTCTTGCTTCACCGGGATAAAGAAGTGCGGTAAACACAACAATGTTCATAACTGCAACAATGGACGAAAGGGACACATATCTGAAAAGCACCATAAGGAGAACAAATTCAACCAAAGCAATGCCTGTTGCCGCAGGGCTGATAACCAAAAGTGCGCCTGCTGCTGTCGCAATACCCTTACCGCCCTTAAAGCCATAGTAAAGGGGGAAGCAATGACCAACTACTGCAAAGAAAGCATATATGTAAGCCATGGAGTGGCATGTTGTTACATAAATCCAGGGGTTTACATTTGCCGTAAGAATAAGCACAAGAGGAACAAGACAACCCTTGAGCACATCAAAGATAAGCACTGCCGCTGCTGCACCCTTACCCATTGTACGAAGAGTGTTTGTTGTACCTGCGTTACCGCTGCCCATTTCGCGAATGTCCTTACCTTTACCCTTTGACAGGATAATGGAAAGGTTCACGGAGCCTAAAAGGTAACCCAAAACTGCCATTGCCAAAAAGTAAACTGCGTTAATGCTTGTTAAATCCCGAATAATTGCCTGCATAATTTTCTCTCCTTTATTTTTCGTTTTTGCGTTCTCTTATAATAAATCTCACAGGTGTACCCGTAAGACCGAAAGCCGTTCTTATCTGGTTTTCAATATATCTTATATATGAGAAATGCGCCAGTTCTGCATCGTTAACAAAGAGCACAAAGGTTGGCGGCTTTGTGGATGCCTGAGTAATGTAAAACAGCTTTAACCTCTTCCCCTTATCGCTGGGAGGCTGAACACGAGCCACAGCATCGTTCAGCACATCGTTCAACGCACCTGTCTGGAGTCTGATTGCGTTCTGGTCAGCCACAAAATCAATATTAGAAAAAAGATTTTCCACTCTCTGACCTGTCAGTGCAGAAATGAATACGACGGGAGCATAGGGCATAAAGCCCAACACGTCATAAATCTGTTTTCTCATAGCTTCCATTGTTTTGTCGTCTTTTTCTACCGCGTCCCACTTATTTACAACAATTACAGTGCCCTTGCCCTGCTCATGAGCATAGCCTGCAATTTTTGCATCCTGCTCACTGATGCCTTCAACACCGTCAATCATCACAATACACACGTCGCATCTTTCAACTGCGTTAAGTGAACGGATAACACTGTAACGTTCAACAAGGTCATCCACCTTGTTTTTCTTACGCATACCGGCTGTGTCAATAAATGTATATTTCTTGCCGTTCTTTTCAAGCTGAGTGTCAATAGCATCACGGGTTGTTCCTGCAATGTCAGAAACAATAACTCTGTCCTCACCCAAAAGACGGTTAATAAGACTGCTCTTACCTGCATTGGGTTTGCCCACAACGGCAACCTTGATTGTGTCGTCCTCTTCCTCTTCGCTATCATTGTCAGGGAAGTAAGAAATGCACTTGTCGAGCACATCGCCCACACCTCTGCCGTGAACCGAGCTGACAGCCATAGGCTCATCAAGACCAAGGTTGTAAAACTCGTACAGCTCAAGGGGCGGCTCGCCGGGAGCATCTACCTTGTTGCACACAAGGACAATGGGCTTGCAGGACTTCTGGAGCATTGTTGCAACCTCCTGGTCAGCCGCGGTCATGCCGTCCTTTACGTTAACCATAAATATAATAACGTCTGCCATATCAATAGCGAGAGTTGCCTGTCTTCTCATCTGAGAAAGAATAATGTCTTTAGAATAAGGCTCTATACCGCCTGTATCAATCATGGTAAACTCTCTGCCGCACCACTCGCCGTCCGCGTAAACTCTGTCACGGGTAATGCCGGGAGTGTCTTCCACAATGGAAATGCGCTTG
>CAZRZU010000167.1:0-2012 GCA_964604615.1 uncultured Oscillospiraceae bacterium | reverse complement strand
CGAATATTAATTATTTCATTCTCATCTGATACCAATTTGACACGGCTTTTATAAACGGAGTCCCTTTTGCTCATGTCAATAATTGTATTGTGAGCAATTGCCATAAGCCATCTGCGGGAGTTTTCCTCACCGTTAACCCTGCTCATGCTTTTAAAATACTTCATGAAAATTTCCTGCATGCAATCATTTTTCAAATCCGATCAAATGAATCTGCCCCCATTGGTTATAGATTAAGTTTACCTAAAACTTCGTCCTTACTGTTATACTGGCATGGGACTTTGAAGTTGAAGTTAGTGTCAACAACTCCCCACTTGCCGTCAATCTGCACACGTGCATAACCTCCGCAGAAATCTTCCGCATCATCAAAGAGTAACTCGGTTGCAAATTCGCCCGTTTTGTCAATGTAGGAATATTTCGGGTCATCTTTTACAAGCACTAATGCGTAACCATTGTTAAAGTTGTTGGAAGCATAAAATGCCTTTTCAAAAAGATAGTTGCCATCCGTGCCAATGTATCTCCAACGATAAGGGTCTTCTACTGTTGCTACCAATGCTGCTCCGTCCGAAAACGGCAATGCTTTTGCATACTTTGCCGGCACAATAACATTGCCGTCCGCATCCTTGTAGCCGTAAAGTCCGTTTTCTTCAAACCTTTCGGGTACAGGTTTGCCGTCCAATACGTATGGGTCATCCTTTGTTCCGCTGCCCGAAAGAATTTGTGCATTTTCTTCATTAAGATAGAATGCAGGACGTACTCCTTTATTTTTCCTTACAGAACACTCTTGTAAAGATTTATGTCCTTCAAAGCCTTCTGTTTTTCCACTTAAAAATAACATAGCCATATTACCATAGGATAATTGCCCCCCCATGTGCTGATATATTTTATCACTAGGATCTCTCGTCCACCAACTTTCTTCAGTTAAGCTATCTTCTATAGATTCAAAATAATTTAAGTAATCGCCTAAAACATCTCTATTCATATTTATAGTGTGTAATTGTATAAAATTCAGGAGAAATATTCTTTCCAGCAATACCTCGCCAGGTGCATTTCTATAACAATTTATTGAAGTTTTAATATCTTCTACACTATACCAACCCCCGCCTCCTGCAAATGGCACAGAAGAGAATTCAACACCTGTGTTTGTATGCATTCTATTAGGATAATCTAATATAGTTTTTAATAATGTGGGCTTCACAAGCGACAATTCACTTGCCGTAAAATTTTCATTATCCATAAAACCTTCATCAATGTTATTTAACCACGAACGTATACTACTCTGGTTCCAGTAAGCATTATTAGAATATTTTTGAGAATTCAATACTTTATCACACAATATAAGTTTCCCATTTTCATCATCTGCAACATATCGCCATACAATATTTTTGCCGCGATATTTACCAAGTGTTATGTAGTCGCCCAAATTTAATGATTTTTCTGCCTCTGCATGCACCATGCTTACGCATCCTGCCAACATAAAAAATGCAAAAAGCAAACTAACAAGTTTTTTCATTCTTTTCCGCCTTTCTCTTTCATATATCTATCAATTGCTGTGTAAACAATTTCCTCTGCGCGCCTTAACCTTGAGTAAACGGTGTAAAGGGGCACATCCAACAGCTGTGCCATTTGCTTTGGAGTAAGCTCAAGATAATATTTAAACTGTATAACCTCTCTGTGAATAGGCTTCATACAGCTTATAACTTCCGCCACCTTATTTGCAAGCTCTGCCTCCAAAACATTATCAAGAGGAACATTGTCAAGAACTTGACGAATATTAATTATTTCATTCTCATCTGATACCAATTTGACACGGCTTTTATAAACGGAGTCCCTTTTGCTCATGTCAATAATTGTATTGTGAGCAATTGCCATAAGCCATCTGCGGGAGTTTTCCTCACCGTTAACCCTGCTCATGCTTTTAAAATACTTCATGAAAATTTCCTGCATGCAATCATTTTTCAAATCCGATCAAATGAATCTGCCCCCATTGGTTATAGATTAAGTTTACCTAAAAC
>CAZRZU010000166.1:0-2024 GCA_964604615.1 uncultured Oscillospiraceae bacterium | reverse complement strand
GGGTTCGATTCCCCCGTGTCTCACCAACATAAAAGGCATCTGCATAAGCAGGTGTCTTTTATGTTGGTAAAATATTGGGAACACCTACATTAAGGTCAAGTACGATACCGACTGAGCATGGCGAAGAAGGTAGAACCGAGCCTGAGCGCGTCCTGTGGACGATGAAGCGAAGGTGCAGGGCTGTGCCGCGGTCGAAGCAGCCGAGTGGGTTAGCGAGGATGCGAGGGCACCGCAAACGTAAACTTGACTTTTAATCAAGTTGTCGGGGGTTCGATTTCCCCGTGTCTCACCATAAAAGCACCGTATTTACGGTGCTTTTATTAATTCGTTACATATTTCGTGTCATACGATTAATTAATTATGTCAGAGCACTTGATTAAAAGTCAAGTGCTCAAGAACCATCGGAGTTTATTCCCGGTGGTTTTGTTCTTTAAATTTAAATTAAGGTATGATATAATTACTATGCGAGGTGAGAGTGATGACAAAGAAAACATTACGGCTAATAAGTTTAATTATGTTTATTGTTGCAATTGTGTTTGTTTTATGTGCAGTGTCAAATCCTGCGTTGGGGCAAACAATTTACATTGGCGCTTTTGCATTTGGTGCAGAAGCTTGGCGGATATGTTACATAATTTATGCCATTGTAATGGTTGCATTCTTTATCAGCTCATTTTTTGTGAAAAATAAAAGAGGTTAAACCATGCATAAAATATTAGTTATAGGTTCACCCGGAAGCGGAAAAAGCACTCTCAGCTTTCGTTTGAGTGAAAGGCTGAACATTCCCATTGTTCACTTGGATAAGTTGTTTTGGAAAGAGGGCTGGGTTGAAAGAAGCAAAGAGGAGTTTGACCGGCTTCTTATGGCTGAACTGGAAAAAGAAAGCTGGATAATTGACGGTAATTACGGAAGAACTATTGATTTGAGACTAAAGTATGTAGATACTGTAATCTTCTTTGATTATAATCGTTTTGTGTGTCTGTGGCGCATTGTGAAGCGAGTTGTAACAAATCTCGGAAAAGTACGTGCCGACATGGCAAAGGGGTGTCCTGAACGGTTTGATTGGGAATTTTTAAAATATGTGTGGGAATTTCCCGATAAACAGAGGAATAAAATTTTGAATTTATTATCGACAAATTCGCGCATCAGGGTTATAATTGTTAATAGCAGAAAAAAGTTTGAGGAACTTGAAAAAGAACTTAATTTGATGTAAAAGGATTTGATGTTATGTCTTTTAAATACGAAACACATTGTCACACAAAACCTGTTAGTGCATGTGGGCATGCGGCAGTCAGAGAAACACTTGAGTTTTATAAAGAAAAGGGTTACGATGGTGTGTTTATAACAAACCATTTTTTGGACGGTAATATAAACATTGATTGGAATACACCCGTTAAAGAAAAGCTTGATTTCTATTTCTCTGATTACAAAGATGGTGTAAAAATAGGCGAGGAAATAGGGATAAAAGTATTTTTAGGCATTGAAATGAGCTACGGAGGCACTGATTTTCTTGTTTTTGGTCTTCCCGAGCGGTGGTATTATGAACATACCGATATTTTACAGGAAAGAAAAAGCCGACAGTTGCCTTTTATGATGAGTGAGGGCGCTTTGGTAGTGCAGGCGCATCCTTTCCGTGAAGCAAACTATATTGACCATATACGTCTTTTCCCCAGAGCTGTTGAAGGGGTAGAGGTGTTAAATGCCGACAGAACTGATTTTGAAAACAAGATGGCGGCATTATATGCTGAAAACTACGGACACCTTAAAACAGCGGGCAGTGATAACCACTGGGGCAGAAATGCAAAGCGCCTTGCCGGACTTGAGTGCGAAGAAGAGGTTTGTAGCGAAGCTGACTTTATAAAAAAGCTCAGAGATGGTAAAATGAGCATATTTACAATAACGAATGAGCAGTGTTAACATGCAAAAGGAAAAAAGGGGGTGTAAAGAAACTAATTGTTTTTTTATACCCCCTTTTTGAGGGGATAGGGAAAATTGTTCAGAATTGACAAACCGAATGAAAACGCGGT
>CAZRZU010000165.1:0-2029 GCA_964604615.1 uncultured Oscillospiraceae bacterium | reverse complement strand
AAGAGGAGAACGTGTCGTTTACCTCGGCTATAAGACCACAACGCAGGCAAGCAGCTTTTTGACGGTATGCGTCAGGTTGACTTCAAGAGAATCTGGGATAACGGTGAAATCACTTCCAAGGGCGGCGACGAAATCCGTCCCACAGCAGTAGAAGTGTTTGAACCTGTTGAAGTATTTGTTACCGACACAAACATGAGAACTCTCACTCCTTATGTTTTCTATCTTTCTGTCGGTGAACACACACTTACATTGGAAGAAAACCGTGAACCTGTTCAGATTAATGCTATTACATTTGAAAAGGCTCCCGTAGAACCTACATACGAAGAATATCTTGCAGCAAACGCAAATGCTCCTGTATATGCAGGTGAAAACATGATTATGCAGGCTGAAAGATATGAAGGCGGTACAGTTAAAATTATAAAGTCTTCTCCTTCTATCGGTGTATCAACTGACTACTCCAGCTCTTATACATATCCTTACCATCACTGGAATCAGCTCCTTAACATCGTAGGCGGCTCTAACTGGGCAACAGCAGGCGATTCCATGACATGGACAATCACAGTTCCCGAAGCCGGTTTTTATCAGATTGCACCCCGTGCACGTCAGAACACAAACCGTGGTGTAAAGAGCTTCAGAAGAGTTAAGATTAACGGCTCAGTTCCTTTCCGGGAAGCAAACAAGATTGGCTTTGACTACTCTACAAGCTTCCAGAACTATGTGCTTTCCGACTCTGAAGGAAATACACTTCTCTTCTACCTCAATGCAGGTGAAAACACAATTACAATGGACGTTGTACTTGGTGACTTTGCTAATTCACTTTCTTCAGTAGAAGACAGCGTTCTTGTACTTAACAATATGTACCGTAAGGTTGTTCAGATTACAGGTACAGTTCCGGATACATATATCGACTATGAAATTGCAACAAAGGTTCCTTCTTTTGTTGAAACAATGCAGGAACAGGCAGATGTTCTGTACGGTGTTGTTGATGAACTTGTTGAAATTACAGGTGAAAAGGGTTCTGGTGCAATCCAGATTGAAAAGGTTGCACGTCAGTGTGCTCAGTTTGCTGAAGAACCCGACGATGTAGTAGACGAAATTTCTGACTTTAAGAGTAACATTTCCGCTCTTGGTACATGGATGCTTGAAATTTCCTCCATGCCTTTGGAAATTGACTCCTTTACAATCTCCGCTCCCGGTGCAACATTGAAGCATGCAGAACCTAATGCTCTTGTTTCTGCCGGTAACGAAGCTATCAGATTCTTCGCTACATTCGTTGTAGACGATACACAGATTGCATCCGACGGCGAAGTAAGTAACGATGCAGTTAAGGTTTGGATTGCAACAGGCCGTGACCAGGCTCAGATTATCCGTAACCTTGTAGACGGTGACTATTCACCCTCTCACGAAAAGAGCATTAACCTTCAGCTTATTCCTGCGGGTGTTCTTCTTCCTGCTACATTGGCAGGTAACGGTCCCGACATTTCCCTTTCCAACGGTCAGGCAAGTGTTGTTGACTTTGCAGTTCGTGGTGCATTGGCAGACCTTACTCAGTTCGACGATTTCGACAGAATCGCAGCTCAGTTCCAGCCCAGTGCAATTAACACAGCAAGCTATGACGGTGGTGTCTTCGGTCTTCCCGAAACACAGACATTCAGTGTAATGTTCTACCGTAGCGATATCCTCGAAGAACTCAATCTTGAAGTTCCCGAAACATGGGACGAAGTTCAGGATGCTATCAATGTTCTTCACATTAACAACTATGACTTCTACATTCCTACATCCGGTCTTTACTCCACACTGGTATTCCAGTACGGCGGTGACCTTTATCACGGTGCAGCAGGAACAGTAGACGAAAACGGTTATGAATATGCTTCCGACGGCAGTGACTACGGTATCAGAAGCGGTCTTCGTGATGAACCTGCAATGCAGGCATTCAAGAAGCTCACAGAGTTCTTCACAACTTATGCACTTCCCGTTTCCGCAGACTTCTCCAACCGTTTCAGAACAGGTGAAATTCCGATTGGTATTG
>CAZRZU010000164.1:0-2057 GCA_964604615.1 uncultured Oscillospiraceae bacterium | reverse complement strand
ATTTTCGTGTATATACAAAAAACAATCTCGACTTTAATGTAGTTCAATACGGATACCGTAAATGTGAGCCGAGCTTTGCCGAAAAACCTCATATATGGCCAAACTTTTTGTTTCACTATGTTCATTCAGGAAAAGGCATTTTAAATGTTGACGGTTCTATATTCAAGGTTCACCAAAACCAAGGCTTTATCATTTTTCCGGGACAAATAGCTAACTACATTGCTGATCCCTATGAGCCTTTTGAGTATACCTGGGTTGAATTTTTCGGAAACGGCACAAAAAACCTAATTTCCTCATCAAATCTTTCTCCCAAAACTCCGATTATAGATGATACTAACGGAAAAATGGGCATAGCAATGTTGGATTTAGTGGAAAGCGGCGAAATGACCAACTCACTTCTTATGAGTAAATTTTGGGCTTTTGTCGATACAGTTATCACAGATACTGTTCCGGACATTAACCCTACCGACCTGTATATCGAAAAAGCAATTTCCTACATCAGCGAAAACATAGGAAAACCCACAACCGTAACAGATGTATGCCGTTATTTGAACATTTCCCGCAATTATTTCTGCAATATTTTCACCGATAAAATCGGCATTTCCCCCAAAAGATATATTCTTAATCAGCACATGAAAATGGCATTTGAGCTTTTAAAACGAAGTCATTTCTCCATCAGCGAAATAGCAAGTATTGTAGGTTATGACACTCAGTCCAAGTTTACAAAAGCATTTATCCGCTACACTGGGGAATCTCCATCAGCATACCGAAAACAAAAAGGAGAATAACATTATGGAAAGCATAAAAAACATATGGAAAAAGCTTGATGCAAAGCTTTCAAAAACAGTAATAAAGAGTTACGACAAAATCCCTTACACTTCCGTCAACGGCGCACATGACAATATGGCAGAAACGGATATAACATGGTGGACAAACGGATTCTGGCCGGGACTTTGCCTTCTTATGTATAACGGAACTAAAAAGGATTTGTATCTTAAATGCGCCCGCAATGCACAAAAGCTTTTAGACGAGGCTTTCAAAAACCGTGACGGACTGCATCACGATGTTGGCTTTATGTGGCATCTTTCATCGGGTGCCGACTACCGTCTTACAGGCGATAGGGTCGCTCGCACACGTGCACTTTTTGCAGCCGACATGTTGGCAGGAAGATTTATGCCCCAAGGCGGTTTCATCCGTGCATGGAATGATGAAAATAATCTTGACCGTACAGGCTGGACAATTATTGACTGTATGATGAATATCCCCCTCCTCTATTGGGCATCGGAGGAATTAAATGTTTCAAACTATAAAGAAATTGCCGTAATCCATACAGACACAACACTCCGTGACCATATCCGTCCCGACGGCAGTGTCAACCATATATGTATACATGATACAAAAACAGGCGAACTCATCAAAACACTCGGCGGGCAGGGTTACGGCGAAGGCTCATGCTGGTCACGCGGGCAAGCATGGGCAATATACGGCTTTGCTCAAAGCTATAACCATACTAAGGATACTCGGTATCTTGATGCAGCAAAAAAATGTGCAAATTATTTTATTGCTGCACTCGGCGGTGAATTTGTTCCCGTAAGCGATTTTCGTGCACCCAAAGAGCCTGTAATTTATGACACCACTGCAGGCGTTATTGCCGCTTGCGGTATGATTGAAATTTCAAAGGCACTTCCCGAAAACGAAGGGGCAATGTATCTTGATATGGCAATTAAAATCATTACTGAAACAGAAGAAAGATTCTGCGATTGGTCAGATAATGAGGATTCAATACTTCAGATGGGTAGCGAAAGCTACCACAGCGAAAAAGGGCAGCTGCCGATTATATACGGTGACTTCTATTTTGCCGAAGCTGTTTCACTACTTTTGGGATTTGACCGTACAAACTGATTGGAGTTATTTTATGACTGATTTAATTATATTTAACGGCAATGACGGTATAAGGCTTTCTCCCACTACTCCGACCTCACGTTTTTCGGAAGAATTATCGTTCACTTTAAAGGTAGATGGCGAAAAACAAAACTATATTTCGTTAAAGCTTCATT
>CAZRZU010000163.1:0-2080 GCA_964604615.1 uncultured Oscillospiraceae bacterium | reverse complement strand
AGATGCTCTCCCAGCTGAGCTAAACTCCCATTTATGTGTTGCCTCATCGACAACAATGTTATTATAGCAAAACCAAATCTACTTGTCAACACTTTTTTTGAAAAAATTCAACTTTTTTGTATGAAAAGGATACGACCTTCCGATCGTATCCTTCACTTTAATTTTGCATTAATAATTACTTTACAAGGTTCTGTGTATCGATGGCAATCATCATTTCTTCATCTGTGGGAACAACCATAACCTTAACAGTGGAATCCGCTGTGGATATTGTTTTAAGTTCTCCCTTACATGTATTTGCATCAGCATCCATTTTTGCACCCATGTAGGTAAAGTTCTTCATAACTTCGTTACGTACCCAACCGTTGTTCTCACCTACACCGCCTGTGAAGATAATAACATCAACACCGTTCATTGCTGCAATGTAGCTACCAACAATCTTACGGATAGAATATGTGAACATATTGTAAGCAAGTGTTGCACGTGCATTACCTTCGTTGCTTGCTGCCTCTAAGTCACGGTAGTCGTTGGAAACACCGCTCACACCAAGCATACCGCTCTTCTTGTTCATTATAGTGTCAAGCTCCTTAGCGCTCACACCAAGCTTATCAATAAGATATGTTACAATAGCAGGGTCAACATCACCGCATCTTGTGCCCATGGGAAGACCTGCAAGAGGTGTAAAGCCCATGGATGTGTCAACTACCTTGCCGTTTTCAATAGCGGCAATACTGCTGCCGTTGCCCAAATGGCATGTAATAATCTTCAAATCCTTAATGTCCTTGCCTAACACTTCTGCAGCCTTGGATGATACATACTTGTGGCTTGTACCGTGGAAGCCGTATCTTCTAACCTTATAAGTTTCGTAATATTCATAAGGAAGAGCATACATATATGCAGTAGCAGGCATACTCTGATGGAAAGCTGTATCAAATACTGCTACATTAGGCACACCGGGCATTGCCTTTTCGCAAGCTTCAATACCGATAATGTTAGCAGGATTGTGCAAAGGAGCAAGCTCACAGCAAGCTTCGATGGAAGCCTTAACCTCGGGTGTGATAACAACACTTTCGGAGAAGTTTTCACCGCCGTGTACAACTCTGTGACCAACAGCACCGATTTCATCCATAGATGCAATAACACCGCTGCCGGGAGCAACAAGCGCATCAAGAACAAGCTTGATAGCATCAGAATGGTCACGCATTTCAACCAATGTAGAAGTTTTTTCACCGTTTGCAGGCTTATATTCAAGCTTACTGCCGTCTATGCCGATTCTGTCGCAAAGACCTTTTGCCATAACAACCTGGTTGTCCATATCGATAAGCTGATACTTCAAAGAAGAACTGCCTGCATTGATAACTAAAATCTTCATTTTCTTTAATTCCTTTCAAATATAATTAGTCCTGTGCCTGAGCCTGAACACTTGTGATGGCAATAACACCTACAACATCTTCAGCGCTGCATCCGCGAGAAAGGTCGTTAACAGGCTTTCTGATACCCTGAAGAATAGGACCGTATGCTTCTGCATTTGCAAATCTCTGAACAAGCTTATAACCGATATTCCCGGAGTTAAGGTCAGGGAAAACAAGAACATTTGCCTTACCTGCAACAGGGCTGCCGGGGCACTTAAGGTCAGCAACAGAAGAAACAAGCGCCGCGTCAAGCTGAAGTTCACCGTCAACCGCAAGGTCGGGAGCCTTTTCTTTTACAAGCTTTGTAGCTGTCTGAACCTTTTCTACCATGTCGCTCTTAGCAGAGCCGTATGTGGAATAAGAAAGCATAGCTACCTTTGCTTCTTCACCAATAAATGCTTCAAATGTTTTAGCAGATGAAATAGCGATTTCGCTAAGCTGGTCAGCATCGGGATTTTCGTTAAGACCGGAGTCAGCAAAAATAAGGTTACCGTTTGCACCATAGGGGCAATTGGGAACACACATCATAAAGAATGCACTTACAAGCTTTGTGCCGGGTGCAGTCTTAAGGATCTGAAGAGCAGGACGGATAACGTTTGCTGTGGAGTTACAAGCACCTGCAACCATACCGTCAGCATCACCCATATGCACCATCATAACACCGTAATAAA
>CAZRZU010000162.1:0-2329 GCA_964604615.1 uncultured Oscillospiraceae bacterium | reverse complement strand
GGGGAAGCTGTTACAAGCCAGCATAGCGCCTTCGCCTGTGCCGCAACCTGTGATCACAAGGTCAGCTGCACCTGAGTTAAGGAGGATAGCTGTAAGAATACCAATCTGTACATATGTAAGCTGAGCTGTATCTTCAGCGGAATACATACCGTAGTTGTGTACTTCGTGACCGAGAGGCTCAACAACCTTTTTTAAAGTAGCTTCAATAAGAGAGTTCTTAGCTGCCTGACTGTTTTCATTGATAAGTGCAATTTTCATTTTTATCAAATCCTTTCAATAATATTCATTATGTATATTTTATAAGAAAAGAGCCTGTTTGTCAAGGAGACAAACAAGCTCTCTTTATATTTATCTGTGGCGAGGATGTATATGAAGCATCTTCTGTGCTTCTTCCAACATTCTGTTTCTGCGGTGTTTTACTTCATCGCTCATAGGCTGAATATCGCCTGCTGCTGTAAGAGCCATACGAGTGAGAACAGGACCGAAGAGTTCATAAATAAGAACTGCGAAAAGAATAATGTTACGGATTAACACACCCTGAGGACCCATTTCTGCACCTGCTATTGTACACATACCCAAAGCAACACCTGCCTGGGGAAGAAGTGTAATTCCCAGGTATTTGCAAACCTGAGGCGGACACTTTGTTGCTTTTGCACTTACTGCTGCACCCAGGTATTTACCAATTGAACGGAACAGGATATATACAATACCTATTGCAACAATTGCAAAGTCGGTGAAAACACTAAGTTCAAGTTCTGCACCGCTTATTACAAAGAATAATGCCAAAAGAGGAGAACTCCACTTATCTGCTCTGCCCATCAAGTCATGAGAAAGGGGACAGATGTTACAGAATACTGTACCCAGCATCATGCACACAAGAAGTGATGAGAAGCCTATATGAACAGGACCAATGGAAAAGCTTATTTTAGAGAGTGCAACTGTAACAAATACAAATGCAATCGTCATGTTAAGTCTGTTTGTGTTAGAGTTGAACATTTTTTCAAGCTGAGTGAGAATCCAACCCATGACGGCACCTAAAATAAGGGACGCAGAAATTTCAATTAAGGGATTAACAATGATAGATACCAAGTCAACCGTACCTGAAATAAGTGTTCTTGCAATACCAAAGGATACCGCAAAGGCAATAAGACACACCGCGTCGTCAAGTGCAACAACGGGAAGAAGAATATTTGTAAGGGGACCTTTTGCCTTGTACTGACGAACAACCATCAATGTTGCCGCAGGAGCTGTTGCAGAGGCAATTGCACCTAAAGTGATTGCCTGAGGAAGAGTGAGCTTGTCGGGCATAATAAAATGAACTGCAATGAGCGCAATATCAGCAAAAAGAACTGCTGTCAATGCTTCGCATATACCTACAACAAATGCCTGCTTGCCTGTTTTCTTTAAATCCTCCAGGCGGAATTCGCTGCCTATGGAAAAGGCAATGAAACCTAATGCAACGTCAGAAATGAGGGAAAGGGCATGAACAGATTCGCTTGAAGCAAAGCCGAGACCCTGGATGCCTAATCTGCCGATGAAATAAGGACCGATAAGTACACCTGCAATAAGATAAGCAGTTACCGCCGGTAATTTTAAAGGCTTAAATGCACGTGTCATCAAAAGACCGCCCAAAAGGGCAATTGATACTGATAGTAAAGTACTTGACATTAAATCGCTTCCTTTATAATGTTATAATATGAAGTGTCGAAACAATTCGTACCAAAAGTGAATTATAGCACCGTTTAAGATAAATGTAAAGCTAAAAAATTGCAAAAAAACGGAAATTTACAACAAGAAATTTTGGTAGTTTTTTTAAAGGAAAAATGCATTTTTTAAGTGACCTTTAGTAGAATTTTAGGTTGAGGTGAAAACGAGGGAAACGAAGTTTGAACCCGTCTGAGCGAAGCGAAGAAAGATACAACAAAAAAGCACTATGACAGAGTGAATATTTAGTGGATCTTCAGTTTGAGCGAAGCACAACAATCCTGTGAATTGTTGTGCCGCTCAAAGTCCCTGCGAGGTGAAAACGAGGGAAACGAAGTTTGAACCCGTCTGAGCGAAGCGAAGAAAGATACAACAAAAAAGCACTATGACAGAGTGAATATTTAGTGGATCTTCAGTTTGAGCGAAGCACAACAATCCTGTGAATTGTTGTGCCGCTCAAAGTCCCTGCGAGGTGAAAACGAGGGAAACGAAGTTTGAACCCGTCTGAGCGAAGCGAAGAAAGATACAACAAAAAAGCACTTCGTAAGAAGTGCTTTTTCTGGTGGATCTTCAGGGACTCGAACCCCGGACCGACCGGTTATGAGCCGGTAGCTCTAACCAACTG
>CAZRZU010000161.1:0-2338 GCA_964604615.1 uncultured Oscillospiraceae bacterium | reverse complement strand
TCGGAAGCAGGAATAAATTTTTCAATATCCACGTGCATGGAAAACTTTTTATTCATTTGTCTGCCTCCTTACTCAAGATTAATTCTGGGGTCTACAACCTTGTAAAGAATATCGCTGATAAGGTTCATTACAACGATAAGTGCAGCAAGCACAATTGTTGTACCCATAATCATGGGATAGTCACGGTCGGTAATGCTGGATACAAATGCCCTGCCTATACCGGGAACAGAGAAAATCTTTTCAACAACCAAGCTGCCTGTTACAATATAGGCTAGCATAGGTCCAAAGTATGTTACCACAGGGATAAGAGAATTTTTAAGTGCGTGCTTAAAAATAACCTTATTTGGAGACACACCCTTTGCTCTTGCTGTACGGATATAATCCTGACCTAAAACGTCCAGCATGGAAGAACGTGTAAGACGGGTTATATATGCCATGGGATAAAGCGCAAGTGTTATAACAGGAAGCACCAAACCCATGGTAGTTGTGCCGTTTGCAGGGAAAATGGGGAATTTAATTGCAAAGAGTATGAGCAATAATGAACCCATAATAAACGAAGGCATAGATACAAATGCTGTTGTAACAACCATGATAACCTTATCGATGAATTTGTTACGTCTGAGTGCCGCAACAGCACCCAAAACAACACCTGTAACAAGGGCAAGAACTGCCGCAGAAAGACCCAAGGGCAGACTTGTCTTAAAGCCGTCTACAATAATATCGGAAACATTTCTGCCTCTGTTTTTAATTGAAGGACCAAAGTCGAACTTAGTGACAATATCAGTAAGATATGTTACATACTGCTCCAAAACAGGCTTGTCCAGACCATACTTAGCCTCCAATGCCGCCTGAGCCTCTGCTGTGATAGCCTTTTCACTTTGGAAAGGACCGCCGGGCACGGCACGTGTTACAAAGAATGTAACTGTGATAACAATCCACACAGTTACAACAGCTAAAAGTATTCTTTTTATAATATACATCAGAGTTTTTGAATTCAATTTATACACCTCTCACATATTTTCACAATAATACGACCTTAATTATAACAGCTTTTTATGCAAATTGCAAGTAAAAAAGCTTTTTTGCCAAAATTTAAGGGTACGTAAAAAAACAAATTGCTTTTTTACGTACCCTTTTTGTAAGTATAGTAAAACTTATTAAAAATTAACAAATTTTAACTTTTCCCACATTTTTGCAAATTGTACTGTTCATCCATGTGATTTAACCTATCATTTTGCAAACGTCCACCCAGCTCTCGGGAACACTGTATTTTTCCAGCTCATCAATAGTAAGCTCAATAGCAGAATTAGCGGAGCCTGCCGCAGGGAAAACCGTTTCAAAGCGCTTAAGGCTTTCGTCAAGATAAACCTTTACACCCTCATTTACCGCAAATGGGCACACTCCGCCCACCGCATGACCGCACAATTGAGCCACCACGTCATGGGGAAGCATTTTTGCCTTAGTGTGGAAAGTTGCCTTGAACTTGGGATTGTCAATTTTAACATCTCCCGCACACACTATCAGAATACAGCTTTCGTCCATTTCAAAGGACAGTGTCTTTGCAATGCGAGCCTCTTCGCAGCCTAAAGCCTGAGCGGCAAGGGCAACTGTGGCAGAGGATACATCAAATTCTAAAATTTTGTCGTCAATGCCCAGTGTGTTAAAATATGCTTTTACCTTTTCTATGCTCATTTGTATTTCTCCTGTCCGTTTTAAAATTTCATCATATATAAAATTTTGTTATAAATAATTACCCACCTAAAAAAATAAACTGCGGAAAAAGCAAAAATACCGTCGCAAAAAATTGCCGCGGCTTTTGCAATCATGCCCTTTTTCCGGATTTCTCCGTCGTTTAGAAAGTGCAGCAACATAATCAGGGCACCTGTACCCAACGCAAGATAAAACAAAGTCTTGGCAAGAAAAGCTTCAGAACAGCCATTAAAATAGTTAGCTGAAAAAACAACGGCAAAAGTGTAAAGTGCTGTTAAAATATACCCTGCCAATCCCACATATGACAGCTTATTGTAATGTTCTTTTTTCACTTTTCCGTTATGGTAATGGGCAATTGTTTTTGTTGTAAAAAGCTTGCCTAAAAATTCATTTTTCACAAGGATACAGCCTTTCAGGCATTGCCCGTTGTCGTAGTAGCTGTTTACCCGAGCCAAAAACCACAATATGGGTATGAAAATCAACGTTTTCATGTCATCACCTCAATGGAACAAGTATACATAAATAGGTGGATTTTGTCAAATAAGTTTAGAAAGTGCTGTCATTATCCTCTATATAACTGCAACTTACAGAAAAAGACTTTTGGAGGGTAGATTTTGGTCCGCGCTCC
>CAZRZU010000160.1:0-2451 GCA_964604615.1 uncultured Oscillospiraceae bacterium | reverse complement strand
GCTGAAGGACGTTAGTCCGCCTTTGAGGTCGCGTGTCGATAATACTTTATCGACATGCTCGAAACCCCTCGGATTATTAATCCGAGGGGTTTTGTCATACACTTAGTATTTTACGTTTTTTTAAAGTTTCTGTTATACTTGGCATAAGCGCCAGGATAAATACTGCAAGCTCTTCCGGAGATTGGTCAAAATCATCTTTGACCCATTTTTCCAGCATGCCGAGGGTTCCCATAAACATAAAACGGAAAATGTAGTCTTTATCTTCTTCGGATATGTTGCTGTGATAATCAAGCTCAGCAAGCCTCTTGACTGCAACCTCTGAAAACCTTACGCGAAATGAATTGTTAAAATCCGGGCGCATAAGTATTTTGTAAAGCTCGCCGTTGGACTTCATATAAGATAAAAATTCCGTAAGCCCTTCTACACGGTTATTCTTTACGCTCACCTTTGCCAGGCAAGTATTAATTTTTTCTACACTGTCATTTTCAATTTCGTCACAAAGAGCAAACTGGTCCGGGTAGTGAAGGTAAAATGTGGAACGGTTAACGTCAGCATTTTCGCATATTTCTTTAATGGTTATTTTCGGAAGCGGCTTTTCCTTTAAAAGCTCAAGCAGGCTTTCCTTTAAAAGATTTTTTGTCATTGTTATTCTGCGACTTTCTTTCATGTTTTTCACCTCAGGACATTTTTCCAATAAATGTCTATTTAAAAACAAATAACATTCTGTTTGTTTGCAACACAACGAATTTTAAATATCTGCTTGTTGAAAAATAGACACAGTGTCATTATAATATTTTATGAAAGGTATGTCAATAAAGGAAGATAGATAAAATAATAAATATTTCAAAAACATTATGCAAACGTTTTTGAAACAGACAAATAATATAATCTGTTTATGAATTGAAAGTGAGGAAATAAAAATGAGTTATACAATTATTATGGACAGCGGTGCAGAAGTAAACGAAAGACTTACGGGAAAAGTTGTAAGTGTTCCCCTGACAGTATCAATAAACGGCAAAGATTATATTGACGATGCTAACATGAACATAGATGAATTTCGTGCAGAAGTGAGAGAGTCACAGGACCCTCCCAGAAGCTCGTGCCCTTCGCCCGATGCTTTCTGTGAAGCAATAGGTGAATGTGACAGAGTTTATATTGTGGCAATTACGTCTGTTCTTTCCGGCTCTTATAACAGCGCAAGATTGGGATTGCAAACTTATCTTGATGAAAACCCCGAAAAGAAAGGTCATGTATTTGACTCCTTAAATGCTGCCGGAGGTGAAGCCTTAGTTGCAGAAAAGATTGTTGAGCTTGAAGAAAAAGGCTTGGAATTTGACGAAATTGTAAAAGCTGTTGAAGAATACATACCCACAATTACAACAAATGTTGTGCTTGAGGATTTGAGTGTTCTTTACAAAAACGGCAGACTTTCCAAGGTGGCATATGCAGCAACAAGTATTCTTGATATTGTGGCAGTTCTGGGACTTCGTGACGGTGAGCTTGTTAAAATCGCACAGGCAAGAGGCATAAAGAGAGCATTAAAAAAGCTTACAGAAACTGCAGTTGCAGATATTAAAGCACACGGTATAAAGAAAATTACAATTACTCATTCTGCCGCCCCCGAAAGAGCTGAGGCACTTAAAGCCGTTCTTAAAAAAGAAGTTGATGCAAATATTGTTATTGTTCCCACAGGCGGACTTATCAGTATGTATGCAGGGGAAAAGGGCTTGGTAATAAGCTATTAAAAAACATTGAATTTTTGGGAACTTTGTGTTATACCCTTTTCATAGTTTTTACTTGAAAGGGCTTAACAGGCATGTTTGCATATGAAATAATTTTCACAGACAGACAGATAATACTGTCTTCTTAATGTGCGCTTATACAAGTAAATACCGAATAATTTGAACCGTTTGAATAAGGGGTGTGTAGCCTTTTGTTCAAGCGGTTTTTGCGTTAAAATTTGTTTTTCGGGAGGAAAGAAGAACATGAAAAAATTTATTGCTATGATGATGAGTTTTGTGATGCCGTTTTCTATGATTTCCATAATCCCGGCAGAAGCGGCAGGAACATATTATATGGACGTTGGAGAAACTATGTGGTGTAGTTAACACATGGTACGAAAACTACCACGATGGGGTAAACTGTGTGGCAGTTTATTCGGGCGACGTAATGGTTGAATGTTATTGTCCCGAAACACCCTACGATTGGGAGGGAGCAGAAATTACAATGTATGCCGTGGGCGACAGGCTCAAGCTTATGGTGGTTGACAATTTGCAGAACATGAAACCCTTGTGTGAAGCAATTGAGATTGATTTAACCAAATAGAACCATGGAAACCGTCCCAGAGTGTAACGGCTATGTATGTTGCATTTTGCAATACCTCTTTTGCATTATAATGTATTGATAAAATAGATATGGACCATAAAAAATAGAAAATCAAAATTCGATGTG
>CAZRZU010000159.1:0-2495 GCA_964604615.1 uncultured Oscillospiraceae bacterium | reverse complement strand
ACACTTGACTTTAGTATCATCGGCTATATAGATGTTCACGGCTCAATTAAAGCTACACAGATTAACCATTTAACAGACGAGGTTAACGAGGTTTTAATCCGCTCTAACATTCAGCCTGACGACCATAATAACCCCACATTCTTAGTTCTTCCCGATGAAAGAATTATTGTGTTCTACTCTCGTCACACTGACGAAGCATGCTTCTGGTACAGAGTAACAGAAGAACCGGGCGATTTAACAACTTTAGGCGAGGAAAAGTGCCTTAATACATCTGCGGCAACAACATACCCTTCACCTTTCTTAATGGAAAACGACCCCGACCACATTTACCTTATGTGGAGAGGTATTAACTGGCACCCCACAATTGCAAAATTATCTATGCCCGATGAAGATGGTAATACAGCTTTTACATATGGACCTTACCAGATGGTTCAGTCCACAGCGGCTCGTCCTTACGCAAAGTATTCCTCTAACGGTGTTGACAAATTGTATGTAACATACACTCTCGGTCACCCCGACAACGAAGCAAACAACTGGATTTTCTTTAACCAGATTGACATTGCCACAATGACACTTGAAGATGTTAAGGGCAACACCATGAGTACTATTGCCAACGGCACATTAAGTGTTAACGCAACAGACTCCACACAGAGCCATATTGTTGACGCAGTGAGCATGCGTGACTGGGTATGGCAGGTGGCAGAGGGCGACGACGGCTATCCTGTTATTGCTATGGTAAGAATTAATTCCGGCAAAACAAGCCACGATTACTACTATGCAAAATACAACGGCACAGAATGGGTAAAGACATTCCTTAGTAACGGCGGCGGTGCATTTCATCAGAGCGCAGGTCTTGAAATGTGCTACTCCGGTGGTATGGCAATCGATCCCGACAACACAAATATTATCTACTGCTCCGTTCCCGTTGAAGGTGTGTTCGGTGAAGTTTATGAAATAGTTAAGTACACCATGAGTGACGACGGAACAAAGGTTCTTAGCTCAGAGCAGATTACATACAACTCTTTAAAGAATAACGTACGTCCCTTTGTAATACCCAATAGCGAGGGCAAGGACATCCGCCTAGTATGGATGTACGGCGATTACTATGACTGGATTGTAAGTAACTCGTACACAACACAGGGCTACTGTACAGCCATTCGTGCAGAAGCGGCTCTTCCTGCAAACGAGGTTAAGCTTACAGCTGCAGTGGAAATTGAAAATTACTCTTCAATAGGTGGTGCTTTCCGTGCCACAAAGGAAACTGCAAACATTGTAGAGGCTGAGCTTGACGGAGAATTCACTGTATCTGCCGACATTTACCTTGAAGGCGACTATGAAGGTACACTTCTTGATGCAGGCGATATTCAGCTTAGCATTGAAACTATAAACACACAGTACGGTGCAACAGCCTGGGGAGACCGTGCAAGAGTTGTTCTCAACGTTAAGGGTAGCGAATACGTTACAAGTAACGTTTACGGCTCTTCTGACTGCTGGACAACATATGGACGTGGCACAGGCGGTAACTACGGTGTTGAAAACTACCAAGGCTATGTGAACCATATTTTAACCTATGATGGTGAATATTTAACTCTTTACCGTGACGGCTTGGTTGACTACAAGCTCAAGGCTGAAGGCTTAGTTGTTGAAGATGTAACAGTAGGCGGCTTTGACGGCTTGGCTGACAATGTGTCGGTTTACGACAGGGTATTGAATCATGACGAAATCAAGGCACTTGCCAAACAGGTGGGTGAAGTTGTTGAGCCCGACATTGACGGCAATGTTACAATCACAAAGACTTATGTGGACATTGACGGCACAGTTATTGACACTGTTGAAGAAACACTTCCTGCAGGCACAGAAAAGTATGAATTCACACCCGAGGAAACATTAGAAACAGCAGAAGCTGCATATGCTTACGACTCATGGAGCAGCACGGGCAATGACTACACAGTTGTATACTACAAGACTAAGAAATACGGCGAAAATGTCATGACAAACGGCTCCTTTGAGGATGAAAACGGCAATTTCTCTGTTGATGGCTGGTACAGCCCTGAGTCGGGAAGCTACCTTGGAAGTCCTTATACAACAGACCACTTCTATGCAGTAACGGATACATATCACGTAAACAATAACGTACAAACAACTCATTCTACAACAATTCCTGACGGAGAATGGGCACTTGGTACACGTTGGAACGACGGTAGAGACGGGCTTTGCTCAATCAAGAGATATGTTGCTGTAGAAGCAGGCAAGACATATGAAATTTCTTACATGATAAAGCATAAAAGTGGTGCTGATGGCGGTTATATTATTACAAGCCTTGTTGCTAATGAGGGTGACGGAGAAGCAAATACTACAAATGCAGGTATTGTAGGTACAGAATGGACACGTATTACAAGAACATTTACTGCCACAGAAGAAACTGATCATGTTCTCTTCTGGTTCCGTTGGCTTGGTAACGGTTATGAGGGTCAGGGTCCCTATTGGTACTTTGA
>CAZRZU010000158.1:0-2507 GCA_964604615.1 uncultured Oscillospiraceae bacterium | reverse complement strand
AAAGAAATATTCTTATGTCAAGCACTTTTTTAAATATTTTTAGTAACAAAAGAGGGACTATAAAAGTCCCTCTTAAAATTTTATTCGTTTGTGTCGTCCACGTTGCCCAAATCAGTAATTACACTGCTTATTTCGCTCATATCAAAATCTGCCATGGCATTTTCAATAGCTTTTTCCATTACGGAGGGAGCATCGTCTGCACTTTCGATTTCAACATCACGGTACATGGGAACACCGGTACCTGCGGGAATAAGCTTACCGATAATAACGTTTTCCTTAAGACCAACAAGCGGGTCACTCTTACCGCGAATAGCCGCATCTGTAAGAACCTTTGTTGTTTCCTGGAAGGAGGCAGCTGACAGGAAGGAGTCAGTTGCAAGGGCAGCCTTTGTGATACCAAGGAGAAGTTCCTTGCCTTCGGGAGGAGTAAGACCCTTGTCTTCGAATTCCTTAACGATTTCGGGGAATGCAAGACGGTCTACTGTATCACCAACAAGATAATTGGAATCGCCCTCGTTTTCAATCTTAACCTTTCTGATCATCTGACGGATGATAACTTCGATATGCTTATCGGAGATATCAACACCCTGAGAACGGTAAACCTTCTGAACTTCCTTAACAAGGTACTGCTGAACAGCCTGAACACCCTTGATACGGAGAATATCATGAGGATTGATAGAACCTGTTGTTAAAGGATCACCGGCATCAAGAACATCACCGTCTTTAACCTTGAGTGTAGCACCATAAGGAATGAAGATTGTCTGAGCTTCCATTGTTTCGTTGTTTGTTACAACAACTTCAGTCTTGTTCTTTGCACGGTTAATCTGAACTGTACCTGCAATGTCAGTTACGATAGCAACACCCTTGGGCTTTCTTGCTTCGAAAAGTTCTTCTACTCTGGGAAGACCCTGAGTGATATCGTCACCGGCTACACCACCTGTATGGAATGTTCTCATTGTAAGCTGCGTACCGGGTTCACCGATAGACTGAGCTGCAATGATACCAACAGCTTCGCCGATGTTTACAGGTTCGCCGCCACGTGCAAGGTTAGCACCGTAACATGTAGCACAAACACCAATCTTAGCACGGCATGCCAATACAGAACGGATAAGAACTTCTTCTACACCTGCATCCTGTACAGCCTTTGCCTGTTCAGAGTTCATCATTGTACCGGCAGGAACAACAATTTCGCCTGTTTCAGGGTTAACAATGTCATTAATGTTAACTCTGCCCACAAGTCTTTCTGACAAGGATTCAATTTCTTCCTTGCCTTCATAGATTGCGCTTACCACAATACCCTTGTCAACACCACAGTCAATTTCGCGGATAATAACTTCCTGTGCTACGTCAACAAGTCTTCTTGTAAGGTAACCTGAGTCAGCTGTTCTGAGGGCTGTATCTGCAAGACCCTTTCTTGCACCGTGAGTGGAAATGAAATATTCCAAAATGTTCAAGCCTTCACGGAAGGAAGAACGGATGGGAATTTCCACAGTTCTACCGGATGTGTTAGCCATAAGACCACGCATACCTGCAAGCTGACGGATCTGGTTTATACTACCTCTCGCACCGGAGGTTGCCATCATGTAAATGGGGTTGAATTCGCCAAGGTTATCGATAAGAGCCTTTGTAACCTTATCGTTAGCACTTTGCCATGTCTTAATAACGTTCTGATATCTTTCTTCGTCTGTAATAAGACCGCGACGGTAGAGCTTTGTGATTTCATCAATCTTTTCTTCTGCTGCTGCAAGGTGTTCCTTCTTACTGCCGGGAATTTCCATATCAGATACAGATATTGTAATAGCACCGCGAGTTGAGAACTTATAGCCCGTGCTCTTAAGTGCGTCAAGAACTTCGGCAGTCTTTGTTGTTCCGTGTACCTTGATACACTTGTCAACAATCTTGGAAAGCACACCCTTTGTAACAGTTTTTGTTACTTCAAGTGCAAATTTATTTTCTTCCTTACTTCTGTCAACGAAGAGGTTAATGTCCTGAGGAACATTGGAGTTGAAAATGAGCTGACCAACTGTGCATTCGATGATGCTTTCGCCGCCTATTCCCGTAAACTTCAATTCCTTTAAATCCTCATTGCCAACCTTAACCTTAATTAAGGAGTGAAGGCTGATATAATGTGCATCATATGCAAGCATTGCTTCGTTGATAGATGAGAACATCTTGCCTTCGCCGGGTTCGCCCTTCTTAACAAGTGTAAGATAGTAACTACCCAATACCATATCCTGTGTGGGAACAGTTACAGGACCGCCATCCTGAGGCTTCAAGAGGTTGTTTGCAGAAAGCATAAGGAATCTTGCTTCTGCCTGCGCCTCGGGAGAAAGAGGTACGTGAACAGCCATCTGGTCACCGTCGAAGTCAGCATTGAAGGCTGTACATACGAGAGGATGAAGTCTGATAGCTCTGCCTTCAACCAGTACGGGTTCGAATGCCTGAATACCCAGACGGTGAAGTGTAGGTGCACGGTTGAGCATTACGGGATGTTCCTTGATAACATC
>CAZRZU010000157.1:0-2632 GCA_964604615.1 uncultured Oscillospiraceae bacterium | reverse complement strand
AGCAATAATCAATGCTTCCTGAACTGTGCAGTTACCCTGAGGGTTAAGCTTGTTTTCGTCTGTACCCTTGATAAGACCTGCCATAACCATAAGTCTAACGGAGTCCACTGCCCAATCACTTACCGCACTACCGTCTGCAAAAGAGGAAAGCTCGGGAAGATAAGGTGCAACCTTCTCCATTTCAAATCCGGGAATAAGACCCTGGCAAATGCGTGTAAGCATTACACAAATCTGCTCACGTGTAACAGAAGCTGTCGGGTTAAACTCATTATCGCTTACACCCTTAACAAGCCCTAAACCATAAGCTGTAACAACAAGAGGGTTGTTGCAGTCAACAAAGGGATTTTCAACACTCATTTCGGGCAAACCCATGTTTGAGATGGACGCGTAAAGATAAAGCGCAACTATTGCAAACTCTTCACGGGTAATTTCCTTTGCGTAGTCCAGCTCTCCTGTGGCAGCCTTCAAAAAGTCTGCCGCGTGATAGTCAACCTCGTTGACCGCCCACTGGCTGGGTTCACTCTGCGCAAAAACAGCTGTGCCCATAGAGAATACCATTACCACGGATAAAATCAGCGCTACTACTTTTTTCATTTTTTACTCCTCCTTAGTCTTCTTTTACGGAATTTGCTCTTAAATATTCATTTATAAATCCGTCCAGGTCGCCGTCCATAACAGCTCCTATGTTACCTACTTCAAAGTTTGTACGGTGGTCTTTAACCATTGTGTAGGGGTGGAATACGTATGAACGAATCTGGCTGCCCCAGGCAATTTCCTTCTGAACACCCTTGATGTCTTCAATTTTTTCTTTATGCTCTGCCTCTGCCATTTCGGCAAGCTTTGCCTTGAGCATTTTCATACACATGTCCTTGTTCTGGAACTGGCTTCTTTCGTTCTGGCACGCAACAACAACACCTGTGGGTATATGTGTCAGACGCACCGCAGAGCTTGTTTTGTTAACGTGCTGACCGCCTGCACCTGATGCACGGAACACGTCCATTTTAATATCCTCAGGACGGATATTTACTTCAATAGTGTCATCGATGTCGGGCATTACTTCAACCGATGCAAAGGATGTGTGACGTCTGCCTGCGGAGTCAAAGGGTGAAATTCTAACCAAGCGGTGAATACCCTTTTCACATTTTGCATAGCCGTATGCATTGTCACCTTCGATAAGGATTGTTGCACCCTTTATACCTGCTTCATCACCGTCGATGTAGTCAATGGTTGAAACTGAAAAGCCTCTCTTTTCTGCCCACATCTGATACATACGAAGGAGCATGGAAGCCCAGTCCTGAGCCTCAGTGCCGCCTGCACCTGCATGAAGTGTAATAATAGCATCGTTTTTGTCGTAAGGACCTGAAAGAAGAGTTTCGAGCTTTGTTGTCTCGATTTCGGAAATTAATTTTTCCAAACCTTCCTTAACTTCGTCCAAAAAGCTTAAGTCGTCCTCTTCTTCTGCAAGCTCAATAATTGTGAGAAGGTCCTCACGTTCTGTTTTAAGCATTTCATAATGCTCAATTTTACCTTTAAGCTGCTTAAGCTGCTTTAATGTTCTCTGGCTTTTTTCCATATCGGAATAAAAATCAGGCTCCATTGTTGACTTTTCCATTTCTTCAGCCTGTGCAATTACACTGTCTATATGCAATGCCTTTCCAAGCTCATCAATGTCCCCTTTTAAAGAGTTCAGGGACAGTTTATACTGATCATACTCTACCATTTTATTTCATTCCTTTCGATACCGGTATCTTTATGTGGTTTAAACAAAACCCTTACAAGGTTTCATTCAAACCGCAGCACTGCTTATACTTCTTGCCGCTACCGCAGGGACAAGGGTCATTACGTCCTACCTTGGGCGATGTGCGTCTTACGGGCTGAGATTTTGCACTGCCGTCACTTCCGCCGTTTGCTGTTGCGCGTCTCAGGTCGGGGCCTTTTATGGAAGGAGCCTTTTCCTCGCCTGCCTTTGCATTTCTGACAGCCTCAACATTTTTCACATTCATTGCAGGAACAACACCCATAACATATTTTACGGTATCCTCCTGCATAAGAGCAACCATTTCTTCAAACATATCAAAGCCAATCATCTTGAATTCGTCAACCACATTGTGATTACCGTATGCGCGAAGTCTGATTTCGTGCTTTAATTCGTCCATTGCGGAAACGTGTTCAATCCAATGATTGTCAACAGCCTTAAGCATAATCTTGCGTTCAATTTCACGCATTCTCTCTTCTCCGAACAATTCTTCCTGCTCTTTATATCTTGCAGCTGCCTTTTCAAGAACTTCCTTGCGGATAGATTCCCTGTCAAGCTTGTTCTTATCCCGTGAGGAAATGTCAATAAAGCCTTTTTTATGGAAAATCCTTTCGCAATATTCCTCAAACTCACCCATAAGCCAGTAGTCGGCATATTCGTCATTAAGGAACTTTACAATTGCGTTATCCACAATTTTTTCAATCATTTTTTCAATTGCAGGCTTTATATCTTCACCGTTGAGCACTTCTTTTCTCTGGTTGTAGATAAGTGTTCTCTGGGTATTTACAACGTCATCGTACTGCAACACATTCTTACGCATGTCATAGTTTCTGCCTTCAATATTCTTCTGAGCATTTTCTATAACACCGGAAAGAA
>CAZRZU010000156.1:0-2664 GCA_964604615.1 uncultured Oscillospiraceae bacterium | reverse complement strand
CTTTAATGGGACGATGTGGGTATCGTCCCCTACGATAAAAGGCAGAAACGAAATGTATCGTTTCTGCCTTTTAAAATTACTGTCCTTACGAGTACGCCTCATACGTGCGCTTTTTTTGTTTGAATTTTATTTTAGGCGATATAAATCCCTGTCGGGATTTGCGATATATGCAATTGCATGCGATATGCCCCTTGGCGCGATATGTCCTGCGAGACGAGGGGATTTATATCATATCGCAACCGAATGAAATGAGGTTATATCGCATTTGATGCAAGTCAAATATATCGCACGAGCGCAAGCGAGTATATCGCAAAATGTTATACTTGTTTGATTAAAGTAAAAATGTAAAAAAATAGTGAGTTTAAAAAATATTTACAATTTGGTGCAACTTTTTGGAAGTTTAAAAGGTATTATAAATGTAGCAGCTTTCTTGACAAGAGGGGAAGTATAATATATAATTAGAATTGGTTTAATGTGAAACTCAGAACATGGAGAAGATAACATGAACGTAAAAAAATACCTATTAATCGTAATTTGTACAACTTTTATATTTTCGCTTTTTTCGGCAGGTGTGGTGTTTTACAGCTATTTGGACTCTGATTTCGGCGGTGCTTCCAACATGCCTGACGGCACCTTTGACGAAGAAATTAAAGTGTTGGACCCTGTGGAAAAGAGTCAGCCCTATAATATCCTTGTTTTGGGTATAGACGTTGAGGCAAAGTTAACGGACGTTATGATGCTCTGCCAGATTGACCCTGTGGACCATAGTGTAAGCATGCTGTCAATCCCTCGTGACACAAGGGTAAAGATTAACGGCCACAATTCAAAAATAAATTCATCCTTTTCTCATGGTGGGGTGGAACAGGTAATCAAATGCGTAAAAGAGCTGACGGGGCTTCCCGTTCATCACTATTTTCTTATAAATACCACGGCATTCCGCGATACTGTTGATGCTTTGGGCGGTGTGTACTTTACTGTGCCTCGTAACATGGACTATGAAGACCCGTACCAGGATTTGTACATTCACCTTAAGGCGGGCTATCAGCTCCTTGACGGGGACAAGGCGGAGCAGCTTGTCCGTTTCCGTCGCTATTCCAACGGTGACATTGACCGTATTGCAGTGCAGCAGGAGTTCATAAAGGAACTTATTTCTCAGAAGCTTACCGCGGCATATATTGTAAAAATTCCGGAAGTTTATTCTATTATTGAGAAAAACTCCAGCACGGACATGACACCCAAGGAAATGCTTAATGCAGGTAAGCAGATTCTTGCTGTTGATGCGGAAAACTTTAAGTCGTTTACGGTTCCCGGTGAAGGCACATACATCGGAGAGGTTTCGTACTATGTTCATTACAGCGAAGATTTGGCAACTCTTATAGAAACAGAATTTAAATAATTTTACTCAAAACCGCACCTTTTTGGTGCGGTTTTTGTATAAAATCATATTTTAATCAAAAAATACTAAAAAATGCTTGAAAATGGAGCAGAATAACGATATAATATGAGACGGTAGGTAAGGTGATTTAAATGAAGAAGTTAATTATTGCTCTTGCATGCCTGACTCTTATAACAGGTTGTGCATCAAAAAATAATAATGAACCCACTGAAACTGTCACACCTGAGGCAGTTGTCAGCGAGGATGTTACAGAAAATGGTAAAGAAGGGATTGAAGAGGTAGTGAACGCAGTTATCACTATGGAATCAGGCGATACAATCACATTGGAGCTGTATCCCGAAATTGCTCCTATTACAGTTGAAAATTTTGTAAATCTTTGTGAAGACGGTTTTTATGACGGTCTCACTTTCCACAGAATTATTTCAGGCTTTATGATTCAGGGCGGTGACCCCAACGGCAACGGCACAGGTGGCCCCGGTCACACAATCACAGGCGAATTTGCCGCAAACGGTATTGTGAACGACCTTGAACATACTCGCGGTGTTATCAGTATGGCGAGAAGCCAGGCATATGACAGTGCCGGCAGCCAGTTCTTTATTATGCATCAGGATGCTCCTCACCTTGACGGTCAGTACGCGGCATTCGGCAAAGTGGTTGAAGGCATGGAAGTTGTGGATAAAATTGCGTCCAGTGAAACAGATTATTACGACGCACCCATCGAACCTGTTGTTATTGAATCTATAAAGATTGTAGACTGACGTTGAGTTTAATATGGCATAAGCCGTTATTAATATTTTAAATATATTTTTATTAGGAGGTCTTTAACATGGCAGTTAAAGTTGCAATCAATGGTTTTGGCCGTATCGGCCGTCTTGCGTTCAGACAGATGTTTGGCGCTGAAGGTTACGAAGTAGTAGCTATCAACGATCTTACAGATCCTAAGATGCTCGCTCACCTTCTCAAGTATGACACAGCACAGGGTGGTTACTGTGGTAAGATTGGTGCAGGCACACACACAGTTGTTGCTGGTGAAGGCTCCATCACAGTTGACGGTAAGGAAATTAAGATTTATGCAGAAAAGAATGCTGCAGATCTTCCCTGGGGTGAAATCGGTGTAGACGTAGTTCTCGAATGTACAGGTTTCTACTGCTCCAAGGAAAAGAGCCAGGCTCATATCGATGCCGGTGCTAAGAAGGTAGTTATCTCCGCTCCTGCTGGTAACGATCTTCCCACAATCGTATTCAGTGTAAACGAAAAGACACTTACAG
>CAZRZU010000155.1:0-2699 GCA_964604615.1 uncultured Oscillospiraceae bacterium | reverse complement strand
CCGCCTTTCCACCCTTACCGCAAATGCGGCGGTTTATTTCTGTTGCACTTTCCTTGAAGTCGCCTCCACCGGGAGTTACCCGGCACCCTGTCCTGCGGAGCCCGGACTTTCCTCATTGACGGCTTGCGCCGCCCCCGCGACCGCTCAACTTGCTCACAGGGTATTATACCCAAAGTTTACACAATTGTCAAAGGGTTTTTAAGCAAGCCCACTGCAAAAGCAGTGCTTGAACCAAAAGGCGGACTACGTCCTTCAGCACTTTTGGTTCTGATTTTTCGAGGACTAAAGTGGCATTTTTCGTACAAAAGCCCTTCGGGGCTTCTTAAATGCCACTTTCGGGAACGATAATGCGATTCCCGTTTCCGATTTTACTCGGGGAACCTTCTTCCCCGAACTCCTGGCGATTATGGTAAAAATATATTTTGTTTCTATTTTTAATTACACAATTGTCAAAGGGTTTTTATTTGCATTTGATGTATATACTTCCAACTCATCAAATTCCGACAAAAGAAGCTCCTTTAAAAGCTCCATCACAATTTTTTCACTGTCATAGTGGCTTATTTCAATATATCCGCAGCCTGTATCTGCCAGATTTAAAATATCATGATGTCCCATATCTCCCGTTATATAAACATCTGCTTTTTCGGCAGCTGCTGCCGAAAGGCTCTTTCCGCTCCCCGTGCACACAGCACCCTTTAAAACAAATCGGTCCAAATCAAGGCTGACACGGAGCATTTTTATGTTAAAAACCTCCTTTATTTTTTCACAAAGTTCTTCTCCTGTGGTGTGGCACTCAAACACTCTGCCTTCGTTTGCCTCTATTGTATCAATTGCCGTATACCCGAGCTTTTCCAAAAAATAATCGTTAAGTCCGCCCTGGGCAAAGTCAAGATTTGTATGTGCGGCAAAAATTGCAATGTTATTTTCAATTGCATAAAGAAGCATTTCGCCCTCTTTTGTGTCGTCGTTAATGCGGTTAATGCCTGAAAACATAACAGGATGATGGCACAAAATGAGCCCAGCCCCAATTTCTGCCGCTTCCCTTACAACCTCCAAGGTGCAGTCAAGGGCAGTTAAAATCTTCGTAATGTCCTTATCTCTTCTGCCTACCAGAAGACCTACGTTATCGTATTCCATTGCCACATCAACGGGTGCAACCTGCTCCATAAATTCAATTATTTTTTCTAATTTCATACGTACATCTCCAACATCTTTTTCAATTCCTCGTATCTTGCGCCCTCTGCTCCTGCCTTTTCAATGCTTTTCATTGCCTGTATAATTTCACGTCTTCTGTAATTTATATATTCATAAAAAAGCTTGTTATCGCAAAGCAATTCACGTTTTCCCAAAAGCGCCTCTTTTTCTTCAATTTCACTTTTTTCTCCCGTATATTCGGCATAAAATGCACAATACATTTTATCCCCTTCCTGCGCTAAAGACTCTTTCTTTATTTCAAACCCCTCTCGGGCAAGGTATTTTCTCAAATGCCCCATAGCCCTTTGAGGCTGGAGCACAAATTTTGTCATACCCTCTTTCCTGTGCTCCAATATGCTTGCAATCAATTCTCCGCCCATGCCTGCAATTGTAACACAGTCTGCTTTTTCAACATTTTTCAATCCGTCCGACAAAACCGTTTCAATTTTGTCCTTAACTCGGGTTAATGCAATATTCTTTTTTGCCGCTTCCAAAGGTCCTTTATTTACATCTGCCGCAATTGCGCTCTCGCAGATTCCCTTATTTACCAAATAAATGGGTAAATATCCGTGGTCTGTGCCAATGTCTGCCACCAAGGAACACTGCGGCACCAAATCTGCCACCATTTTTAATCTCGGGGTTATTTTTGTTTCTATATTCATTTCAAAAAACTCCTTTTTTCCATTTTATCACACAATTTCACTGTTGACAACCCCACCGCAATAATGTAATATTTTAGGAAAATGGAGTGATTAACATGAAAAAAATATCAAAAATGAACGAAATTGCATGGGTCCTGGGCATACTGCTGTGCACATTGGGTGTTGCTCTTTGCACCAAGGCAAACCTGGGCTTATCAATGATTGCTGCACCCATTTACGTAATACATATTAAACTGGTCAACTTTTTCTCCTGGTACACTCAGGGCACAAGTGAATACATTTTTCAGATTGCCCTGGTGTTTGTAACAACAGCTGTGTGCAGACGGTTCCGCTTAAAATATGTTCTGTCGTTTATAACAGCAATCCTCTCAGGCTTTGCATTGGATTTCTGGCTTTTCTTATTAGGGGGCAACGGCATGTACGAAACTATGCCCTCCCGTATTATAGCCTTTATACTGGGTGCGGCAATAACTTCTCTTGCCATAGCCTTTTTCTTCCGTACAAATATGCCGGTTCAAGGCTATGAGCTTCTTGTTTCCGAAATTGCGGATAAATACAAGTTAAATGTTGATAAAGTGAAAATGGTAAACGACATCTGCTATCTGGTTTTATCTGTTGCCCTTGCTCTCATTTTAAACCATTCACTTCAGGGCATAGGTATAGGCACAATAATTATCACTCTTATAAATGCCCCGCTTATTGCATTTTTCGGAAAAATCTTAGACAAAATTTTTATATTTGATTCCTTATTTAAAAAACCTCGCCAATAAGCGAGGTTTTTACTTTGCATCTGTTCGTCCCACAAGATAATCTATGGAAACATTAAACAGATTTGCTATTCTT
>CAZRZU010000154.1:2263-2723 GCA_964604615.1 uncultured Oscillospiraceae bacterium | reverse complement strand
CATCAAGGCTATTGACTCCATGGTGCCTATCGGCAGAGGTCAGCGTGAGCTTATTGTAGGCGACCGCCAGACAGGTAAAACAGTTATAGCAACAGATACTATCATTAACCAGCGCGGTAAGGATGTTATCTGTATTTATGTTGCAATAGGTCAGAAAAAGTCCACCGTTGCACAGGTGGTAGAAACCCTGGAAAAGAACGGTGCAATGAACTACACAATCGTTGTAAGTGCAACTGCATCCGACAGTGCGCCCCTCCAGTATATTGCGCCTTATTCAGGCTGTACTATGGGTGAACACTTCATGAATCAGGGCAAGGATGTTTTAATTGTTTACGACGATTTGTCCAAGCATGCCGTGGCATACAGAGCAATGAGTCTTCTTATTCGCCGTCCCCCGGGAAGAGAAGCATACCCCGGTGACGTTTTCTATCTTCATTCAAGACTTCTGGAAAGAGCGGCA
>CAZRZU010000154.1:0-2253 GCA_964604615.1 uncultured Oscillospiraceae bacterium | reverse complement strand
GGCTCTTCCCATTATTGAAACACAGGCAGGCGACGTTAGTGCATATATTCCCACAAATGTAATCAGTATTACAGATGGTCAGATATTCTTGGAAACAGAGCTTTTCCATTCGGGTATTATGCCCGCGGTTAATCCGGGTATAAGTGTAAGCCGTGTTGGAGGCTCAGCCCAGATTAAGGCAATGAAGAAGGTTGCAGGTAAGCTTAAGCTTATGTATTCTCAGTACCGCGAGCTTGCCAGCTTTGCGCAGTTCGGCTCAGACCTTGACGACGATACAAAAGCTCGTCTTGCGCAGGGTGAAAGAATAGTTGAAATCTTGAAGCAGGGCAGAAACAAGCCTGTGCCTGTTGAATTGCAGGTCGTTATAATATATGCTTGTGTAAACGATTACCTTAAGGATATTGAGGTAAGCCGTGTTTCTGAGTTTGAGGAGTTCCTTTTTGAAAATGTGCAGAACAATTTTGCGGCAATTATTCAAAACATTGGAAAAACAAAGGACCTTGATGAGGAAACCGAACAGATGATTATTGAAGCTATTGAGGATTCAAAGAAGAAGTTTTTAAATTAGGGGTGAGAGCGGATGCCTCAGTCTACAAAAATAATTAAAAACAGAATAAAAAGTGTTGAAGGAACAAAACAAATTACAAAGGCAATGGAGCTTGTTGCAACAAGCAAGCTTCGCCGCGCCAAGGAAAACATAGAGCGCATAAAACCCTATTTTGAATCTCTGCGTGAGCTTGCAGAGGACATTATGAAAAACAATACTGACTTTTCATCCCCTTTTTGCAAGGGCGATAACGAAAAGCCGGTATGTCACGTGGTTATTGCAGGCGACAGGGGTTTGGCAGGGGGATATAATGCAAACCTGTTCCGCTCGCTTAATGTAAACGACGGAGATTATATTGTCCCCATAGGAAAAAAGGTTGTTGAATATTTCTCAAAACGTGACGTACAGATTTTAACCTATGACTATCTTATTGCAGGCAATGTAAAATCAAGTGACTGTATGCAGATAGCACAGCTCCTTGCCCGTTATTACAAAGAGGGCAAATTTGGAAGGGTAGAGTTAAGCTATACTAAATTTGTGAATGTGCTTACTTTTGTTCCGGAGACAGAAAAGCTTTTGCCCTTTTCTCCAAACGAAGAACGGGAGCATAAGGCAGGAGTTATGACCATATATGAACCGGGAGTAGATGCAGTGTTCAACCAGCTTATTCCCCAGTATATGTCGGGTATTGTGTACGGGGGAGTTGCCAGCTCAGTAGCATCTGAACTGTCTTCCAGACGTAATGCAATGCAGGCAGCAAATAAAAACGCAGATGAAATGATTGCTGATTTAACGTTAAAATATAACCGCTCAAGACAAGGTGCAATTACTCAGGAAATCACTGAAATTGTAGCAGGTAGTGAGAGTTGATAATGAGGTGTGACTATGGCAGAGAGTAAAGGCAGAGTTGTTCGGGTTGAAGGTCCTGTTATAGACGTAAGGTTTGAAGGGGAGCTTCCCAACCTGAACAATGCGCTTATAGTAAAAAATAACGATACAGATATTACCGTAGAGGTTGCTCAGCACATAGGCGATGACGTTGTGCGTTGTATTGCCATGAGTTCAACCGACGGATTGGCAAGAGGCAGCGAAGTTATTGACACAGGCAGCGGTATAAGTGTGCCCGTGGGCAGATGCACTTTGGGCAGAATTTTTAACCTGCTTGGCGAACCTGTGGATAATCTTCCCGCTCCCGAGGCAGAAGAAAAATGGTGTATTCACCGTCCGGCGCCTTCTTACGAAGAGCAGGAATCAAGCAGTGGCATACTTGAAACAGGTATTAAGGTTGTTGACCTTATATGTCCTTATGCCAAGGGCGGTAAGATTGGTCTTTTCGGCGGTGCAGGTGTTGGTAAAACCGTTCTTATCATGGAGCTGATTAACAACGTTGCAAAGGAACACGGCGGTTTGTCTGTTTTTTCGGGTGTTGGTGAAAGAACAAGAGAAGGTAACGACCTGTATAACGAAATGAAAGAATCGGGAGTTATTGACAAAACAGCTCTTGTATACGGTCAGATGAACGAACCTCCGGGAGCAAGAATGAGAGTTGCTCTCTCGGGCTTGACAATGGCTGAATACTTCCGTGACAGAGAAGGTCAGGACGTGCTTTTGTTCATCGATAATATTTTCCGTTTTACACAGGCAGGCAGCGAAGTTTCCGCCCTTTTGGGCAGAATGCCCTCCGCCGTTGGTTATCAGCCTACTCT
>CAZRZU010000153.1:0-2766 GCA_964604615.1 uncultured Oscillospiraceae bacterium | reverse complement strand
CCCCAACGGTAGATGACAATTAATCGGTCGACCCCCTAAAATCGGCACTTTCGGCGGGATGAATGCGATTAACCCCGCCTATTCCACGTGGGAAACCTTCTTTCCCACACCCTTCGCGACTCTTGAAAATTAAGTTTTTCGACAGTCTGACCTCCATGGTTAACCCCATGGAGGTACTATTATTTTACAAAACTTCAACAATTCCGTCTTCTTTAACTCTTATTGTCATACCTTCTTTGACATATTCCAAAAATTCATCACCAAGTGAGTCAACAACAGGCATGTTAACATCGTCAAGCCACACGGACGCAAGTATACTGCCGGCGGCTGCAAGGGAGTCAATGGGTTTACTGTAAAGCATACATGCAGGCTGACGTTCCATGGCACATGCGCAGTAAAGAACCATACCGCCTGTTGTGGAGCCTATTGTCTGAGGAAGACACAATGCCTTACCAAGCATCTGCTTACCGTAGAGGTCGGGATTGTTCTGGTCGGAGCATGTAGTTTTCTTGTCACCGAACTGCAATGCCTTCTGGAAGGACGCAAGAGTGTTCAATCCGCCATGAGTAACCAAAGCTTCCGCTTCACAAGTTCCGGGAGCAATAACTCTGCCTTTGAATGTTTTCATCTTACTTGCCCTCCTTTGTAATCTTTAATAAGATTTCATCTTCCGAATAGAATCTTGCAGTTGTATATGTTCTCAATTTATTGGAGCAGGTTATAACAGGCATAGAGCCGCAAAGAGGATTGTTCATATACATCAAGGGGCAGATATAGCTTGTTACAACACCTGTCTTTTTGAGTCTTGGGGCATATTCTGTCTTATTGAATGCTTCCAGAACCTCGGGAGCCGCAGTAAACACTGTGGGTACAAGAACCTTTTTGTTACCTGCCTCTTTGAGGGATTTTTCAACTCTGTCTGTCCAGTCGCAGAGCTGCTGAAGACTCATATGCGGACAACCGATAAAGCAAAGACGCGGCTTTGCATCCTTGTTCTTCCATACAACGGGATAGTTGTTCTTAACTCTTTCCAGTTCCTCATCATCAACAACATAAACCTTTGCACCCTCTGCGATAATGCTCTCTCCCATTTCTTTTGCTTCGGGAGTGAGGTTTTCAATGTGGTAAAGTCCCACCGCACCGTTTGATGCAGTAGCAGCACCGAAATCCTTTAAATATGTACAAGCGCTGTCAGTAAGCTCTGTGCCAAGGTACTGATTAAGTCCCTTTACGTAGGGAACATCTTCCATAACCTTCATACCGATAGCACTGCCTAAAAGCTGTGCATCGGGTTTCTTTGTAGTTTTAACCTCAACAATCCATGTTGCTTTTCTGCCTTCATCTGTGAGAAGACCAAAGTAAGGTACGAAACCTGCAATTGAACCCATAATGTCAATAATGCCTGAATTACGGTTACATCTTGCACCAAGCACACTGTTTGCATAAACAACGGCACTCGATTCAGCCCAGCTTAAAACCTCGCCCTTTTGAGGCTTGTTACCAACCTCGTCCATATAGCAAGTACAGGTGAAAGCATCCTTTTTAAGAAGACCAAGCTTTTCAAGCTGACCTTCGTAAAAGTCCTGCTTTGAATACATAAATTTGTTGAATATAAGGTTCTGCAAAAAGTTTGCAGGCACGTTCTTATCAACGGGACGAGGGTCCATTGTAAACTTCTGACCCGATTCAATCCCCGCTTCAATAAGTTCATCCATTAAATTGTATACGGGTGTAATCATCTTTAAGCCGAAGCTTGTTACTAAATGATTGTATTTACTTGTAACAGGTACTAACTTTTCTGCACCAAAGGCTTCGCCGTACATAACTAAGGTTTTCATAACCTTTGCCATAGTTTCGCCCTTAGAACCGTTAAGTATAGCCTGCTGTTCATCTGTTAAAAGCATAGCCAACTATATCATTCCTTTCAATCATACAAACTCTGCTGTGCGGAGTTTGTACCTAACCTCTTCACTATTCCTTATTGCTTATTCCCTGCAATGAAACCTTAAAGTTTCATTGCCACGTCCCATGCTCCCCAGATAACCGTTCTCAGGTTACCTACATTTTTAGCATCACCTATAACGTGAACATGCTTAGACCTTTGAGCAACAGGAGCGGGATTGTAACCAACTGACAAAATAACGTTATCAGCATCTATCTTAAAAGTTTTTCCCTCTTTATCCTTTACGGTAACACTGCCATCCCCAATTTCCACAAGTGCAGTTTCCAGGTGTACAGGCACCTTGTTTGTCTTAAAGAAATCACGGAGATAGCTTGTATTTGCAAGGCAGATACCCTTGGTTGTAATAAGGTCGTCCTGCATTTCAACAATAGTGGGATTTTTGCCCTGAAGATACAAGTCATAGGCAATTTCACAGCCTGTTAAGCCGCCGCCGATAACAGTTACATTCTCTCCCACCTCCGCATTGCCAAGGAGGTAATCAACAGCTTCGATTGCGCTGTCTGCTCCCTTTACGGGTATGCGCTTTGCAGTAGCACCTGTTGCTACAATAACCTCATCTGCATCAAGCTGTTTTACGTCAGAAATTTCACTGTTCATCTTTACCACAATGGGATACTTTGACAACTCACGAATGTACCAGGATATTAAATCCCTGTCCTTTTCCTTGAAAGAGGGTGCTGCCGCTGCAATAAATACACCGCCAAGCTTATCTGTTTTTTCGTAAAGTGTAACCTTATGACCCCGCTTAGCACAAACTATTGCCGCTTCCATACCGCCTATACCGCCGCCGATTACGGCAATGC
>CAZRZU010000152.1:0-2847 GCA_964604615.1 uncultured Oscillospiraceae bacterium | reverse complement strand
AGTTGGTACAGAAAAGGCTTCTGCTTCCGATGATTTTGCAATCGTTGGAGAAGAACCTACTGATGAACCTACTGATGAACCTACTGAACCTGTAATAAGCGGTAAGCTTGCTCTTGCAGGAAGCAGAACAAGAACTGCAAATGTAGGCAAGACAGTTGTAATTACAACAACACCTCAGAACGTTTCCCCCGAAGATGCAACAGTTGAAGTAAGATGGACAACTGAAACAGGCGAAATTATTGAAGTAACTTCCACAGCTTCCACAGAAAATACAGAGTGGAACAATATTGCTACAATCACAAAGCTTGCAAAGGGTACAGAAAAGGTAACAGCTACTCTTTATGTAAACGGTGTTGCAGTAGATTCTCAGACAGTTACAATTAAGAACCCCTCCTCCGGCGGTGGTGGCGGCACAGTTTACACAACAGTTACAGCTAAGGTTGACGAAACTAAGGACGTTGTGAAGGCTCCTACAAACGGTGTTGAAGTTGAATTTAAGCCTGTTGACGGCGACGGTGTAGTAAGTGTTGAAATCGTTGACGGTGTAGTAATAGTAACAGGTGTTAAGGCAGGTACTGTTAAGGGTGAACTTGTAGTTAAGAACGAAAATGGCAATGTAGTTTCCACATCTAACTATGAATTCGTTATAACAGAAGGCGATAAGGTTGTGACAGAACACGAATGTGAATGGCCCGATATCGCAGCAGGTTGGGAAGGCAAGACAGATGCTCACTGGGCTCACCTTACAATCGATGCTATGACTAAGAATGGCTACATTAATGGTTACCCCGATGGCTTGTTCAAACCCGACCAGAACATTACAAGAGCTGAATTCACAGCAATTGTTTACAGAATCCTCGGTCTCGAAGATGCTGACGAAGGTGTATACTACAACGATACAGTTGGTCACTGGGCAGAAGAAATCATTGCTACAATGTCTCTTCCCGAAGCAGGCTACGGTATGACTCGTGGCTATGGTGACGGTAACTTTGGTCCTGACGATTATATCACTCGTGAACAGGCAGTTGCTATTATCGCAAGAGCTAAGAGTGCTATTTGGGTAGAAGCTACTGAAGGCGCTAAGGACATCTTCACAGACAGCGAAGATATCAGCTGGTGGTTCGACGGCGAAATGGATGCCGCTGTAACTAACGGTCTTATCACAGGTTATGAAGACGGTTCTTACAGACCCTTGAACTTCACAACAAGAGCAGAAGCTTGTACACTTCTTGCAAGAGCTTGGCCTGAAGTATTGGAATTAGACTGATTCTGAAAAATCAAGGTATAATCAAAGGGTTGCAGAATACTGCAACCCTTTGCAGTTGTGAAAGGTAAAGATGTGATGCTTTGCCTTACGTGTGTGAAAAATTAACTGAAAGGAAATTATACCATGAAAAGAAGTTTAAAAAAAATTGCAGCAGTTTTATTAACAGTTGCTATGCTTTTCACCGCTATGCCCGTGGCACTTGCAGGTGTTGAGTATTCTGTTGAAGATGCATACTACGAATGTGCAGAACTGTATCCCGATTTTGTGGATGCGTTGAAGGCGCAGGGTGTAACTGATGACCAGATTATTACATTTCTGGAAACAGTGCAGGAATATTTGCTTAACCTTGAAGTGGAAATAACAGAGGAAAACTTTGAGGAATATCTTATTGAAGGTATTATGGAAGCTATAACTCTCCGTAAAAACATAGCAGTAAGAGATGCTCTTCTTGCGGCATTCCCCGAGGCGGCAGTGGACGGAATGGACGGCATTATTCATGAAGACTTTATTCCCATTGTTGAAACCGTAAAGAGAATTATTTTTGATAACGGTTTGCTGGATAAAGACGAGGAAGAAACAACAGAAGAAGAAACAACAGAGGAAGTAACAACAGAAGAAGTGACTGCTGAAGAGGTTACAACAGAAAAGGAAACGGAAGCAACAACAGAGCCTGCCACTGAAAAAGAAACAGAAGCAACAACAGAGCCTGCTACTGAACCTGACACAGACGGAAAAACGGAATCCACTCAGACAGGTGGCACTGTGGGCGGTGCTGAAGAAGGGGAAGAGACAGAAAATGTAACAGAAACTGAAACAGACAAGCCTTCCGAAAAGCCTTCCGAACAACCCACAAGCGTATTTTCTGACATGTCTCAGGCAGCATGGGCAGAAGAAGCTGTAAATGCTCTTGTAGGCATGGGCATTATTTCCGGTTATCCTGACGGCACGTTCCTTCCCAACAAATCCATTACAAGAGCAGAATTTGCAAAGATTATTGTTCTTGCATCAAACAGATACGACAAAAATGCAAAGTGTACCTTTAAGGACGTGAAGGAATCTGATTGGTTCTATTCCTACGTTGCATCGGCTTATGAGCTCGGCTTTATCACAGGCAGAAGTGCAGACGTTTTTGACCCCAATTCCAATATTACACGTGCAGACCTTTGCACAATTGTTTACAGATTTATAAAGAGTGTTAACAGCGAGTTTAAGGTTACGGGTACAGCTACCTTCAAGGACGGCGACAAAATCCCCTCTTATGCCATAGAAGCTGTAAATGCACTTTATGCATCAGGAGTTGTAGGCGGTATGGGCGACAATATGTTTGAGCCTCTTTCACCTGCAACAAGAGCACAGAGTGCGAAGATTATATACGGCGCACTTGATGTGGCATTTAAATTTTAAAAATATGTAATAACAAAAAAAGGGGCTGTTGTTTAACTCAACAGCCCCTCAGACTGTCGATAAACTTGATTTTTCATCACAATAGCGAAAGGTGCGGAAAAGAAGGTTTTCCGCATAAAATAGGCAGGGCGATGGCATTGCCCTGCCGAAAGTGCCGATTTTAGGGGGCTCGCAAG
>CAZRZU010000151.1:0-2852 GCA_964604615.1 uncultured Oscillospiraceae bacterium | reverse complement strand
GAAGCAGGCTTTGTTAACCTCAAGGGTCACAGAACTGTTGGCGGTATGCGTGCAAGTATTTACAATGCTATGCCCATGGAAGGTGTTCAGGCACTTGTTGACTTTATGGAAAAGTTTGAAAAGAATAACAAATAAAATCGTCTATCTCACGCATTTGACCTATCTTTGTACACATAGTACACAGCACTCGGACAAATACGAAACCTAAACGATTTTCAGAAAGGTGATCCAAATGTATAACGTTTTAACATTAAATAAGATATCCCCTATCGGCATTGCAAACTTTACAGATAATTACAAAGTGTCTGACAGTGTTGAAAATCCCGAGGGTATCCTTCTCCGTAGCTTTAAAATGCATGACATGGAGCTTCCCGAAAGCCTTCTTGCAGTTGCACGTTGCGGTGCAGGTGTTAACAATATTCCCATTGACAAATGCAGCGAAAGAGGTATTGTTGTATTCAACACTCCCGGTGCCAATGCAAATGCTGTTAAGGAGCTTGTTATTGCATCCTTATTCCTTGCATCCCGTGACATCGTTGGCGGTTACAACTGGGCACAAACACTTACCGAAGGTGTTGCGGCAGCAGTTGAAAAGGGCAAGGGCAAGTTTGTTGGTCCTGAAATCACAGGAAAAACATTGGGTGTTGTAGGCTTGGGCGCAATCGGTGTGCTTGTTGCAAACACTGCTGTTGAGCTTGGCATGAAGGTTATCGGTTATGATCCCTTCCTTTCCGTAAACGGCGCAATGAATCTTAAAACAAGAGTTAAGTATACACAGAACCTTGATGATATTTATGCAAACTGCGATTACATCACAGTTCATGTTCCTCTTAACGATGCTACACGCGGCATGATTAATGCACAGGCTCTTGCAAAGTGCAAAATGGGTGTACGTCTTCTTAACCTTTCCCGTGCAGAACTTGTTGATTCAAGTGCTGTTAAGGAAGCTATCGCATCCGGCAAGGTAGCAAAATACCTTACAGACTTCCCCACAGAGGAAACAGTAGGTGTTGAAAATATTATCACAATCCCTCACCTTGGAGCTTCCACTCCCGAGGCTGAAGATAACTGCGCTGTTATGGCGGCTCAGGAGCTTATGGATTACATTGAAAACGGTAACATTACAAACTCCGTTAACTTCCCCAACTGCTCTCTTCCCGACAACGGTAAGGACCGTATTTGCGTAATCAACAAAAACATCCCCTCCTCCATCGCACTTATTGCAGGTGTTCTTGGTGAAAAGGGCATCAACATTGACCACATGGTTAACGCAAATAAGGGCGACAATGCTTACACACTCTTTACAATTGACGGTAAGGCTGATGAAAGCATCATTGAAGCAATGAAGGCTGTTCCCGGTGTTATCCGCGTAAGAATTATAAATAAGTAATTTAAAAAAATATTTAAATAGGTGGGATTTTTCCCACCTATTTTCATAAATGAGGTATTATTATGTCAAACATCAGACCCTTTAAAGGTTTTCGCCCCACTCCCGACAAGGCTCATCTTGTTGCAGCACTTCCTTATGATGTTATGTCAAGTGCAGAAGCATGTGTTGAAGCATTTGACAATCCCTATTCCTTCCTTCATGTAGATAAAGCAGAAATTGATTTAGACCCTTCAATCTCGCCTTACGATGAAGCTGTTTATCTCAAAGCAGCTGAAAACCTTGAGAAAATGATTTCCGAAGGAACCTATATTCAGGACGAAAAGCCGGTTTTTTACCTTTATGCCCTCACAATGAACGGCAGAACACAAACAGGGCTTGTATGCTGCTGTGATGTAGACGAGTATCTTAACGGTAAAATCAAAAAGCATGAGTTTACCTTAAAAGCAAAGGAGATTGACCGCATGAAGCATGTTGACACATGCGATGCAAACACAGGCCCAATCTTTTTGATGTACAGAGCAAAAGAGGAAATTTCTGTTTTAATTAACAGCTACAAGCAGGATAATCCCCCCGTGTATGATTTCACATCTGATGATAATATTACTCACAAAGTATGGGTGATTAACAATACCGAGACAGTAGAAAAAATCAGCGAGCTTTTTAAGGCGGTTCCTTCTTTATACATTGCTGACGGGCATCACCGTAATGCTTCTGCGGTGAATGTTGCGCTTAAGCGCCGCAAGGAAGCATCTACCTTCTCTCCCGATGCAGAATACAACTTTTATCTGTCTGTGCTTTTTCCGGATAATGAACTTAAAATTTTTGACTACAACCGTGTTGTAAAGGATATTAACAACCTCTCAGAAGAAAAGTTCTTTAATTTGATAAGAGAAAGCTTTGATATTTCTCCTGTAACAGATTCTCCCCGCCCCACAAATATACATACTTTCGGCATGTATATAAACGGCAAATGGTACCGTTTGACTGCAAAGAATGAGATTGTTGACGACAATGACCCCACTATGAGCCTTGATGTTTCAATTCTGCAAAAATGGATTTTAGAGCCAATTTTGGGCATAACAGATGTCCGCACCAATCCAAGGATTGATTTTGTAGGAGGAATCAGAGGTCTTGGAGAGCTTGAAAAAAGGGTTGACTCAGGGGAAATGAAAATAGCCTTCGCTATGTACCCCACAACGGTAGGTCAGGTTATGGCAATTGCCGACAACAACCTTATTATGCCTCCAAAATCCACTTGGTTTGAACCTAAGCTCCGCAGTGGCATTTTTGTTCATAAATTATCAGAATAAAGAGTCCCCGACATTCCTTGGCAATAATATAAAATTTATTTATTACCTTATAGGAAATACAAAATTTTCTATAAGATAAAAAAATTCCGTAACTCTCGTTACGGAATTTTTTATGTATTATTACTTTTTGTTGCTCTTAGAATGCTTTACAA
>CAZRZU010000150.1:0-2863 GCA_964604615.1 uncultured Oscillospiraceae bacterium | reverse complement strand
CTTTATAAAAAAACAGACCTCAAAGTGCTGAAGGACGTTAGTCCGCCTTTGAGGTTGCGTGTCGATAACACTTTATCGATATGCTCACCTCCATGGTTAACCATGGAGGTATTTTCAATTAAGTTGCTGAGAATATTTCTGATATGCGTCCTTTACCTGAGACTCAGAAGCATACTGAGTGGGAACAATGTCTTTTTCGTCAAACTCATAGTTAAGCCAACCCACAATGTCCAGCTCTTCACGTGCGAAGGACAGTAAATCCATTTTTAAGTTAGGATTGGTGCAGTCTGCCGCAGCAGAATAGTAGCATGAGCCAATATGTTTCTGGCAGGATTGAAAATCTTTAATAATGTTTGTTTTATCCATAGCGTCTCCTTATCTTAAATAACCCAATAATGTATTGTAGTGTTTTTCATGAACGTTGGCAATGTTGAGGCATTTGTCGCGAAGCTCTGCGTCTGTACAGGACTCTGCGTAGTCGCGGTACTTTTGTATAAGAAGCTTTTCCGCTTCTAACTGGTCTTCGATGGCATAAAACTCCTTGAGAGATACGTTAATCATAAAATCAGTCCTTTCTTAAGTAGCTTTGCCCTGTATGTGAAAATTATTCATATGTACAGAAGGTTTTGTGTGCGGTATCGGCACAAACTATCATATATCCGTCCTTATATGTGGCATAAGCCGACAAATGTAAAAACGGATGCGGCTCACTTTTTATGTTGCATTCAATGGCAACGGCGCATTTGTCGCCCTTGGTACCATAGTAGTATCTGCCATGGAGTAAAAATGCATTGTAAAAGCACTTGTGGCTTAATATGTAGCGCACAGACAGATTTTCTGACGGAAATTCTTTGGTTGTTATTTCCCTCCAGGTGTAGCCGTCGCCAAAATTAAAAATAGATACAGCATTGTCCTGTACTTGCTTTACGGGGGACTGCTGTTTTTCGCAATGGGGGATTTTCCCGAAAAACATTTGTCTGCCGCTTTGGGTCAACAGTATGCCGTCGTATTCCATGGCATTGATTTCTTTTGTTAGGGTGCCGTTTACCAGATTGCCCAATTCAAGGGTTTTTTCTCCTGTGAGCCATGCTTTTAAGCAACCCGATACACCGTAAACCTTTACCGAAACAGAGTTTTCATCCACATATGCTTTGGCTATCCCGAAGGAATTAAGGGCTTTTAATTCAATTTCAATTTTATTCATATTGTCACTCCTTTTATTCATAAATATGTAATGGCATCGTAAAAATATGAGCAAATTATGAATTAAAATTGCATTAAGTTGTAAACAGTGGGAAAATATGATAAATAGGTCTTGAAAAACTATTTTCGTTGTGTTATTATGTTAGCAGTCTCAGTTGGTGAGTGCTAAAAAATTGATTTATATAAATTGGAGGTATTTTAATATGACAATCAAACCTTTAGCAGACAGAGTTGTTGTTAAAATGGCAGAGGCCGAAGAAAGCCAGACAAAGAGCGGCATCGTTTTAACAGGCAGCGCAAAGGAAAAGCCCCAGTATGCTGACGTGGTTGCAGTAGGTCCGGGCGGCATTGTTGACGGCAAGGAAATTAAAATGGAAGTTGAAGTGGGTGACAAGGTTATCCTTTCACAGTATGCCGGCACAGAAGTTAAGGTAGACGGTGTAGAGTATAAGATTGTTAAGCAGAGCGAGATACTCGCAAAGCTCGCTGATTAAAAAGGTGGGGGATTAAGCACTCCCTCAGTCGGCAAATGCCGACAGCTCCCTCCCGAGGGAGCCTAATAGGAAAGGAGATTTTTATTATGGCAAAGGAAATTTTATATGGTGAAAATGCAAGAAAGGCTTTAGAGCGAGGTGTAAACCAGCTTGCAGATACAGTTAAGGTAACACTTGGTCCCAAGGGCAGAAATGTTGTATTGGATAAGAAGTTCGGCGCACCCCTTATCACAAACGATGGTGTTACAATCGCAAAGGAAATTGAGCTTGAAGACCCCTTTGAAAACATGGGTGCTCAGCTTATAAAAGAGGTTGCGTCCAAAACAAACGACATTGCAGGTGACGGTACAACAACAGCAACACTCCTTGCACAGGCATTGGTACGTGAGGGCTTGAAGAACGTTGCCGCAGGTGCTAACCCCATGGTAGTACGTAAGGGTATCCAGAAGGCAGTTGACCTTTGTGTTGAATCCATTAAGGAAAACAGCGAAAAGGTAAAGGGTAAGGAAGATATTGCCCGTGTTGCAACAGTTTCTGCTGCTGACGAAACAGTAGGTAACCTTATTGCGGATGCTATGGAAGAAGTTGGTGAAGACGGTGTTATTACTGTTGAAGAATCCAAGACTTCCAAAACAGAAAAAGAAGTTGTAAAAGGTATGCAGTTTGACCGCGGCTACCTTTCTCCCTACATGGTAACAGATACAGACAAGATGGAAGCCGTAATGGACGATCCTTTCATTCTTATTACAGACAAGAAGATTTCCAACATTCAGGATATTCTTCCTCTTCTTGAACAGATTGTACAGAGCGGTGCAAGACTTCTTATCATTGCGGAAGATATTGAAGGCGAAGCTCTCACAACACTTGTTGTTAACAAGCTCCGTGGCACATTTACATGTGTGGGTGTAAAGGCTCCCGGTTTTGGCGACAGAAGAAAGGCAATGCTCCAGGATATTGCTATCCTTACAGGCGGTACAGTTATCAGCGATGAACTTGGTTTAGACCTTAAGGAAACAACTATGGATATGCTTGGTCGTGCTCACCAGGTAAAGGTAAGTAAGGAAAATACTGTTATTGTTGACGGTTTCGGTGATGCACAGCTTGTAAGCGACAGAGTTGCCCAGATTAAGAGAGAATATGACGAATCCACAAGCGAATCTGATCGT
>CAZRZU010000149.1:0-2867 GCA_964604615.1 uncultured Oscillospiraceae bacterium | reverse complement strand
TTTCCTCCCTTGAGGAAGCAGAACAGATTTGTAAGGATAAGGGTATCGACGTATATAACCTTGTTAAGGGCATCCAGCCCATCTGTTTTGAAAACACATGCTGGGCATATATCACAGGCACAGCTATCGCAATCAAGAAGGGTTGCACAAAGGCAGCTGACGCAGCAGAAGCAATCGGTGAAGGTCTTCAGTCCTTCTGTATCCCCGGTAGTGTTGCTGACGACAGAAAAGTAGGTATCGGTCACGGTAACCTTGCTGCAATGCTTCTTCGCGAAGAAACAAAGTGTTTTGCATTCCTTGCAGGTCACGAATCCTTCGCAGCAGCTGAAGGTGCTATCGGTATTGCTAAGAGTGCCAATAAGGTACGTCAGCAGCCACTCCAGGTTATCCTTAACGGTCTTGGTAAGGATGCTGCACAGATTATTTCCAGAATCAACGGTTTCACATATGTTGAAACAAAGTTTGATTATATGACAGGTAAGGTAAACGTAGTATACGAAAAAGCTTACTCCACAGGCGAAAAGAGCAAGGTTCGTTGCTACGGCGCTGACGACGTTCGTGAAGGCGTTGCTATCATGCACCTTGAAGATGTAGACGTTTCCATCACAGGTAACTCTACTAACCCCACACGTTTCCAGCATCCTGTTGCAGGCACATACAAGAAGGAATGTATCGAAAAGGGTAAGAAGTACTTCTCCGTTGCTTCCGGTGGCGGTACAGGTCGTACACTTCACCCCGATAACATGGCTGCAGGTCCCGCTTCCTACGGTATGACAGATACAATGGGTAGAATGCACTCTGACGCACAGTTTGCAGGTTCTTCCTCTGTACCCGCTCACGTAGAAATGATGGGCTTGATGGGCGCAGGTAACAACCCCATGGTTGGTATGACTGTTGCATGTGCAGTTGCAGTAGAAGAAGCAAGCAAGTAATTTTAAATTGCAATAAACACACCGCTCGTTTCGGGTGGTGTGTTTTTCATAGGCAGGTTCTTCCTCTGTACCCGCTCACGTAGAAATGATGGGCTTGATGGGCGCAGGTAACAACCCATAGGATCTCTGACAGTAGCATGTGCAGTTGCAGTAGAAGAAGCAAGTAATTTAATATTATCTTTAAAAAGAGGACAGATTTCTGTCAATGTCATTAATTTAATGTTTTCACATTCGTACCATTGGGGACTGTCCCCAATGGGGATTTTCTTAACTTGATGACATTGAGTTTTCCGTCCTCTTATTTTGTTCATAAATGTCACAAAACTACAACATATTGCGCTTTTTCATTGACAATGAATGCTAATAGTGGTACAATAATTACAAGTATGGGTCATTGTGTCCTTTAGAGATTTCCGTTGGAGGGTTAATTATGAAAGGTATTATTTTGGCGGGCGGTTCAGGAACGAGACTTTACCCCTTAACAAAGGTAACAAGTAAGCAGTTGTTACCAATCTACGACAAACCTATGATTTATTACCCGATGTCGGTTTTAATGAATGCCGGAATTAGAGACATATTAATTATTTCCACACCGCAGGACACTCCGCGATTCGAAGCTCTCTTAGGCGATGGGCATCAGTTTGGTGTGAACCTTACATATGCTGTACAACCTTCACCTGATGGGTTAGCACAGGCATTTATAATAGGCGCAGAGTTTATTGGCGATGACAGTGTAGCAATGGTTTTGGGTGACAATATTTTTGCAGGTCACGGGCTGAAGAAAAGACTTAAAGCAGCGGTCGAAAATGCGGAAACAGGTAGGGGGGCTACGGTTTTCGGCTATTATGTTGATGACCCTGAAAGATTTGGTATTGTAGAGTTTGATAAAGACGGAAAAGCAATATCAATCGAAGAAAAGCCCGAAAAACCAAAGAGCAATTATTGCGTAACCGGTTTGTATTTTTACGACAATAAAGTTGTTGAATATGCAAAAAATCTTAAGCCTTCTGCCAGAGGCGAGCTTGAGATTACAGACCTTAACAGGATTTATCTTGAACAGGGTGCTTTAAATGTTGAACTTTTAGGTCAAGGCTTTACATGGCTTGATACAGGCACCCATGAGAGCTTGGTTGATGCAACAAACTTTGTAAAAACAGTTGAAACACATCAGCACCGTAAAATAGGTTGTCTTGAAGAGATAGCATATCTTAACGGATGGATTACAAAAGATGATGTGATGAAGCTTTATGAGGAATTAAAGAAAAATCAGTACGGACAGTATCTTAAAGATGTTGTTGACGGCAAATACATGGAACATTTGTATTGATATATAAGGAGATTTGATTATGAATATTATAGTAACAGGCGGCGCAGGTTTTATAGGTTCAAACTTTGTATTTCATATGTTGGGGAAGTACCCCGATTACAGAATTATCTGTCTGGATAAGCTGACCTATGCGGGTAATCTTTCAACATTAAAAGGAGTTATGGACAACCCTAATTTCAGATTTGTAAAGGCTGACATATGTGACAGAGAAGCTGTGTACAAGCTTTTTGAAGAAGAAAAACCCGATATGGTTGTTAACTTTGCGGCAGAAAGTCACGTTGACCGCTCAATTGAAAACCCTGATATTTTCCTTGAAACAAATATTAAGGGTACGGCAGTATTAATGGATGCTTGCCGTAAGTATGGAATTAAGAGGTATCATCAGGTATCAACAGATGAGGTTTACGGGGACCTTCCTTTGGACCGTCCTGACCTCTTCTTTACGGAAGAAACACCTATCCATACTTCCTCTCCTTACTCTTCCAGTAAGGCAGGTGCAGACTTGTTGGTGCTGGCATATCACAGAACATACGGTTTGCCTGTAACAATTTCTCGTTGTTCAAACAACTACGGACCTTACCACTTCCCGGAAAAGCTTATTCCTCTTA
>CAZRZU010000148.1:0-2867 GCA_964604615.1 uncultured Oscillospiraceae bacterium | reverse complement strand
CTACCCCTCAATCATGAGGGGTTTTTCTTTTATCTCTACTTTTGTTGTGATATAAAGTACCGATTTCTCGTACAAGGAATCGACCGGAGGGGACTGTCCCAACAAAGGCTCGCAAGTCTTCTTTGGTAAATCGTCTCCCGATTTACCAAAGGGGGACTGTCCCCAACGGTAGATGACAATTAATCGGTCGACCCCCTAAAATCGGCACTTTCGGCAGACTGAATGCGATTAAGTCTGCCGATTACATTCGGGAAACCTTCTTTCCCGAACCCTTCGCGACTCTTGAGAATTAAGTTTTTCGACAGTCTGAAGGCAGCTTAAAAGCTGCCTTAATTTTTTTGTTAATCATGTTGCACAAAAATTTTTCATGTGTTACAATCAAGGTATATCATAGCGGTGTTGTGGTTTTTTTATTTCCACAATATGCAAGAAAAGGAGTTTTAAAAATGAAAAAGTTTTTTGCTCTGCTTATTGCGGCAACAATGCTAGTATCTGTTATTCCCGCAATAGCGCAGGAACCGATTACGGTAACAATTAACGGCGAAGAAACACCCTTTGCCCAGAGTGTTATCACCAAGGACGGTACACTTTATGTGCCATTGAGACCCATCAGTGACGCATTAGAGCTTACTACAAGCTGGAACAACGACGAGAGAAGTGCAATTGCCAAAGGCAGCACTCTTAATGTTACTGTTCCCATTGGTAAAAAGTATGTTAAGCAGGACAATATGAAGTCAAGCATTTCTGCTGAGAATATTATTTATAACGACTATACATATATACCTGTTGATGCACTTGCTGTTTTCAATATCACATATACATATGACGAGGAAAACGGTACATTGGCTTTGGCAGTTCCCCTTCTCCACGGCAAGTACTTTGTTATCCGTCACAAGGCAACAGGTCTTGTTATGATGCCCGAGGGCGCTGCTACAACAGACGGTCCTCTTATCAGATTGGTTGAAGCTGACGGCAGCGACGCACAGCTTTGGCAGTTCTTGACACGCGGCGACAACCTTTACCGCCCCGTTAACCAGAAGAGTCTTCGCAGCATGGATATGCCCAACTGGAGAACTGACGAAGGTTTGGAGCTTATTCAGTACGGCAACACAGAAGGTACAAACCAGTGGATTCACCCTGTTTCAAACGGCGACGGTACATATCATCTTCTTATGCATCACTCTCAGATGTATCTTGGCGCAACTGAAAACAACTCTATTGCTCAGTACAACGAATTTGATGCAGAACGCGATTCTTTTGAGCTTGTTGAAGTTGTGAAAAATGAAGAAAGCAGCGAAGATACAGCTGTCTTAGTTGAAAAGGCTGACGCATTGAACGGCAAATATGTGACACTTGGCTTAAACGGCAAGGTTGTCACGGTAGCCGAGGCATCCAAAGAAGCTGATGCAAAGCTTATTGTGGCAGATGCTGAAAATACAGACAGCGAAGTATGGCTTGTTACAAAGGTGGAAGACGGCTACACTCTTACAAATAAGAAATCTTCTCTCACACTCACAGGCAGGGGTGCAGGAGGCATTGCAAAGCAGACTGCTTCCACAGGTTCAGCTGCTCAGGTATATATTCCCGAAGATGCAGGCAACGGACAATATTATCTTAAGAGCAAGTCTTCAGGCTATTACTTGACCGAATCCTACTCAGCTCTTATTGAAACTGTTTTCCGCGGTGATGCTACACAGGCATTTTCTTTTGATGCTCCCTCCTGCAGTGTTGAAAACTATGCAATCAATACATTCGGCGGAAGATATTACACAATCACACATGCTTCTTCCGGCAAGGTAATGGGCATTCCCCAAGATGTAATAAAAACAAACGCACTTGTAAAAGCACTTGACAATGAAGAGCTTGACTCTAACGTATGGGCATTTGTTTCCCAGGGCGGCGGCAAGTACATCATTACAAACAAGGCCTCCGGTCAGTCCTTTGACGTTCCCAACGGCAGAAGCGACGAAGGCTTGGAAATTATCCAGTATGAAACAAACTACGGTGCGAACCAGGTGTTCCTTCCCATCGAACTGGAAGACGGAACATATCTTCTTAAGAGCCAGGTTTCCGGATTATATCTTACACTTACGGAAAACGGCACATTTGCTCAGTATTCTCTCCGTGAAGATGACAGCCAGATTTTCGCTCTTACAGACAAGAGCGAAACAGGCATGAAGATGATTGGTGCAGTTGCACAGCTCTTCCTTCTCCGTGGCGAAGATAACGTTACAAACGCAAAGGTTCAGTGGAACATTGTAACAGGGGCTTCCCACTACGACATTTACCGTAGTGTTAACGGCGGTGATTTTGAGTTCTACACATCACAGACAGGTCAGTCCTTTGACGACTATGACCTTACATTGGGTGCTGAATACAACTATGCTGTATATGCAATTGAAGGCGACACACTTATTGACTTTGCAATTACAGACACAGTTGTTCCCTACGAACTCCCTGCCGACTTGAAAGAAAGCACAAACCTTGACGTATCAAGTGTTGACAGACCTAACACACTCCGTGCAAACGACGGTACATATTACCACTTCCAGCAGTGGGGCATGGACGGAGTTTCCGGCTTTGGCAGAGTTATGATGCAGACAAGTGAAGACGATGTTACATACACAGAATGGAAAGAAGTTCTCCGTTATGACGAAATTCTCGCTCATGAAACATGCGAGGGTTACACTCAGTGCAGATTTGAAAGCGTAAACTTTGTTTATAATTCCAAGGCAGATGTGTTCGCATTTATTGCGCACTTTGAAGCAGACGGCGGATACGGCACAGCGAAGATTTCCATTGCCACAATGAGACCCGAAGACGAAAGAATGACATTCCACGGTGCGTACCGTCCCGAAGGCGACGAC
>CAZRZU010000147.1:0-3044 GCA_964604615.1 uncultured Oscillospiraceae bacterium | reverse complement strand
CCAAACCTTATAGGCGGCATTGTGTTGGGATATATATGGAACGTAATATTAAACGGAATACTGGCATATTTCGGTGTGGACATTACTTTCAGTGCAAATTACGGGTTCTGGGGATTGGTTATTCTTATGAACTGGCAGATGATTGGTTATATGATGATTATTTATATTGCAGGTCTGCAAAGTGTGGACCGCGGTCTCATTGAGGCGGCGCATATAGACGGCGCCACCTCGAGGCAGGCCCTCTGGCATGTTACCATACCATCCCTTATGCCTTCTGTAACAATATGCACATTTTTGACCTTGACAAATTCCTTTAAGCTCTTTGACCAGAACTTAGCCCTTACCGGCGGTGCTCCCGGCAGGGAAACCAGTATGCTGGCACTGGACATTTACGACACCTTTTACGGTAGAATAGGCTGGCAAGGAGTGGGTCAGGCAAAGGCGGTTGTGTTTTTTATAATTGTGGCAGTTATTGCCCTTATACAGCTTGGGTTCACCCGCTCGAGGGAGGTTGAGGTGTAATGAAAAACCAAGTGAGCAAAAAAGTTGTTTATTACGGAATTTTGTCTGTTGTGGCACTGTTTTTCCTTTTGCCAATATTCATTATACTGATAAACTCCTTTAAAAGCAGATTTGTAATAATGTCGGAGCCCTTTACTTTTCCCATGAAGGAAAGCTTTGTAGGGCTGGAAAACTACTTTTCGGGCATAAAAGCATCGGGATTTTTTAAGGCTTTCGGCATAAGCTTATTTGTAACGGTTTCTTCTGTATTGCTTATAATAATATGCTCATCCATGACGGCTTGGTATATTATAAGGCACAAAACAGTCTTTACAAAAACTCTGTATTATGCTTTTGTATTTTCAATGATTGTACCCTTCCAGATGGTTATGTACACATTAACATATGTGGCAGTAAAAATTAATTTTGCAAATCCTGTGGGCATCATATTTATATATCTGGGGTTTGGCGCAGGGCTGAGTGTGTTCATGTTTTCGGGCTTTGTAAAGGGAATTCCCCGGGAAATAGAGGAGGCGGCAAAAATTGACGGGTGTAATATGCTCCAGATTTTTTCCAAAGTGGTTTTTCCCATCCTTAAACCCACAACCGTTACGGTTGCCATATTGAATGCCATGTGGATATGGAACGACTACCTTTTGCCCTATTTGATTTTGGGTTCAAAATACAAAACAATACCTGTTGCAGTTCAGCTTACAATGCAGGGGGCATACGGCAGTGTGGACTGGGGCGGATTTATGGCAATGCTCACACTTTCAATAATTCCTATTATTTTGTTGTATATTTTCTTGCAGCGGTATATAATAGAAGGTGTTCTTTCGGGCGCGGTAAAGGGATAAAAGGAATGATAAAATGAGAAAAAGCGGTATACTGATGCATATATCCTCGCTTCCGTCTCCTTACGGTATAGGGACTTTAGGAAAGGAAGCATACGAGTTTGTGGATTTTTTGGAAAAATCGGGTCAGAAGGTGTGGCAGGTGCTGCCCATAGGGCATACCTCCTACGGGGATTCGCCTTATCAGGCTTATTCATCTTATGGCGGTAACCCTTACTTTATAGACTTTGACACTCTTTTTGAGGAAGGGCTCCTGACAAAAGAGGACTATTGCCATATTCCCCGGGAAATAGGCAGTGAGAGGGTTGACTACGGTTATTTGTACGAAACAAGGCTCCCTGTTCTTAAAAAAGCTGCAGAGAGGCTTCTTGAAAATATCCCGTCGGATTATTATATTTTTATTGACGAAAACAGATATTGGATAGAAGATTATGCCCTGTTCATGGCTAAAAAAGAAAAATATAACGGCTTAGGCAGATGCGACTGGAAAATTGAGGAACGCTGTAAAAACGAAAAGTGCATACAGCAGAGCGAAAAAGAGTGCGCAAAGATATATAAGGCAATACAGTACCTGTTTTTTAAGCAGTGGTTTGCACTAAAAAAATATGCCAATGAAAAAGGCATTGAAATTATGGGTGATTTGCCTATATATTGCGCTTCTGACAGCAGCGACGTGTGGGCTGACAGTGAGGTTTTTCTGTTGGATGAAAAACATTTGCCCTACATGGTTGCAGGGTGTCCGCCTGACGGGTTTTCCCCTTTGGGACAAAGGTGGGGGAATCCTTTGTACAACTGGGAGAGGTTGGAGCAGAGAGATTTTGACTGGTGGACCCAAAGGCTCAGGCATGCCCTTAAGGTTTTTGACAGTGTGCGTATTGACCATTTCCGTGGCTTTGACAGCTTTTTTGCCATCGATGCAAAAGAGGATACTGCCGTAAACGGTAAATGGATGGATGGCCCTAAAATGAAGCTGTTTGAAGCTTTCGCGGAGCAGATTTCGCCATCTTTGCCGGTTGTTGCCGAAGATTTGGGCTTTCTGACGGAAAGTGTAAAGGAGCTTTTGAAAAATACTGGCTACCCGGGAATGAAGCTTTTGCAGTTTGCCTTTGAGTCACGCGAGGCGGGAGACTATCTGCCTCATAATTACCCTGTCAACAGTGTTTGCTATATAGGCACTCATGACAACGATACTGCTTTGGGATGGTACAATACCTGCAAAGAAGATGACCGTAATAAGGCAAAGGCATATTTTAACCTTACTGAAAAAGAGGGTGTAAGCTACGGGCTTATCCGAGGGGCTATGAGTTCTGTAAGTGAGCTGTGCATAATTTGCATGCAGGATTATTTAAATCTTGACAGCAGCGGCAGAATGAACACCCCGTCAAAGATGGGCGGAAATTGGCAGTGGAGAGTGAAAAAAGAAGCTTTGACAGACTCGCTGGCAGAAAAAATTAATAAAATAACACGTCTTTACGGACGTTAAAAAAGGGCTGTTGCTTAATGCAACAGCCCTCGGACTGTCGATAAACTTAATTTTTTATCACAAGAGGAAAGGTTCGGAAAAGAAGGTTTTCCGCATAAAATAGGCAGGGCAATCGCATTGCCCTGTCGAAAGTACCGATTTTAGGAGGTCCACCGATTAATTGTCATCTACCGTTGGGGACAGTCCCCCTTTGGTAAATCGGGAGA
>CAZRZU010000146.1:0-3356 GCA_964604615.1 uncultured Oscillospiraceae bacterium | reverse complement strand
GAAGGTCTTATTACTCATGTTTGCGAAAAGGTAAACGGCGAAAAGAAGTTTACTTTTAACGGCACAGAAATAGACCTTGCAGGTCCTTGGGAAAGAATGACAATGAAGGAAGCTGTTAAGAAGTATTCCGGAATTGACTTCGATACCATTACTACAGCAGAAGAAGCAAAGGCTGCATTGAAATCTGTGGGTATTGAAGTGGAAGGCGAAAAGAGTATCGGTGAAATGATTGCTCTTGCGTTTGAAGAAAAGGCAGAGGAACATCTTGTAGGACCTGTATTTATTACAGAATATCCTGTTGAAATTTCTCCTCTTGCAAAGAGATGTCCCAAGAACAAGGCATTTACAGAACGTTTTGAAGTGTTCGTAATGGGTAAGGAATTGGGTAACGCATTTAGTGAGCTTAATGACCCCGACGACCAGAGAGAAAGATTTGAAGAACAGGTTAAGGCATTGGAAGCAGGCGACGACGAAGCCGGCATGATGGACGAAGACTATATCAACGCACTTCGTTACGGTATGCCTCCCACAGGCGGTGTTGGCATTGGCATTGACCGTTTGGTTATGTTCTTAACCGACAACACTTCTATCCGTGACGTAATCTTGTTCCCAACAATGAAGCCGCTTGCCGATAAGTAAGATTGCGAAGCAATCGCAACAAATCGGTAGCAAGCAAAAAGCATACGGATGTGTGCGCGAGCGCCAAGCGGCAAATGCAAGCGAGAATAAAATTACTACCATTTATATTATCAGAGTAATTTGATTTGAGTCGGAGAAGCCGAATTCCCAATACGTAAACTTGCAGAGCAGGCAGGAGATAAAAACAAAATGAGAATAATTGGTATATTGTTTGGGGAATCCCATAGCGGTTGCGTGAGTACCTTGGGAATCATAGGGATTTTGGGTGCTGTTTTGATTCCAATTGGTGTTGCCATAAATTTTTGGGACAGTCACCCTATTTTGTTCAGTTTCTTTCTTGGGTTAGTAATTGCATTTATCGCAGTAAGGCTTATGAAAAGGTATTGCAAGAACTTAAGTAATGTTGTTATTCTTACAATCGGTGCTTTGATAGTTGCAGTTGTTACGGGAGCTTTGTTTGGTGCATTTTCCATGGGTGACATATACCAGGACAGATTGTATACACTAAAATTGAACGGAGAGTTTATTCAGCTTTCGCCAAGGCAATATCAGGGTATTACTGTGTTTGAAAACTGGGAAAAAGATTGCTTTATAGACGAAGCTGAAATTAATAAATGGTGTCCGCAAGTGACGTGCCGGGTGCAAAACGATACAGAAGGCACACTGACCGTGAGAAAGCTTGGCATGAACTATAATGCCCAAAGAGGGCTGATAGAGGTGCAACGTACAGATACAGGTGAAACAGCCTCCTTTAACGGGTTTTATGTTGCATACAGCACAGGCAAACAGGAAATGTATTTGCCTGCAAAAGAAGTTATTGAATGGTTGGGCATTACCTTAAAAAAAGACGGTACTGTTATAGAGCTGTGGACTAATTAGCAATGTATAGTTTAGGACGGTGAAAATGGTGAAAAAGTGGCATAAAATTGCACTTTTGATAATCCTGGTTGTAGGTGTTCTTGTTTCTGTTAAAAGCTGTGTTGACAAAAAAACACCTGACATTACCCTTGCATATATAGGCAGCGATTTTGTGAATTACGAATCCTTTGATGAAAACAATCGTGCTCTTTGTGATGCCTGCGGCGACATAAACAATGACGGTGAAGTTGTTGTTGAGTTAATGGAAATATCTTTTAACGAGTCCTTAACTGAAAGCGATAAGGCAAGATCTTCTCAAAAGCTTGCAAATGCGGTTGGTGCAGGGGCGGCAAGGGTGTATCTGATAGAAGAAGGTTACCTTATAAATAATGCTTCCGCAGGTGTGTTTGCTGATATATCTTTCCTTGGTGACGGTTTTAAAAATCCCCAGGGTGAAGTTGTTGGAATAAGTGTGGAAGGCAACAAAAAAGTCGAGAGCTTTGGAGTAAACACTCAGAAGTTATATCTCGCAGTGCGCATTGTAAGCGAAATGGACGCAGTTACCGATAAAAATATTAATGCAAAATATGAAAGCAGCATTAATATTGCAAAATATATTTTAAATTAAAAAGAAAGAGGTAGAAACATGGAAACAGCAACAGGTGCAGCAACAAGCTCTATGGGCGGTCTCGGAGGTACACTCATTTACTTGGTAGTAATGATTGTAATCTTCTATTTCCTTCTTATTCGTCCTCAGAAGAAGAAGGAAAAACAGACAAGAATGATGCTTAACGACATGCGTCCCGGTGATGAAATTATCACAATCGGCGGTGTTATGGGTAACATCGTATCTATCAAGGAAGACCGTGTAGTTATTGAAACCGGCGCAAACAGAACAAAGCTTACGTTCGAAAAGGGTGCTATCAAAACAGTTCTTACAGTTCATGAAGACGAAGACGAATACGAGCTTGAAGACGAGGAATAATTAACCGCAAAGGAGTGCTCTGAGAGTGCTCCTTTATTGCATGGTAAATCAAATTGTAATGATGCAAAAACAGATTAAAAGGAGATAGGAAAATGGAAACTTTTGCTGAACGTTTACATAAGCTTATGAGTGATGTGGGACTCACTCAAAGCAATATGGCAAAGCTTCTTGACGTAAGTGAACAGAGGGTGGAAAACCTTCTCATTGGCTATGGCGAAGCAGATGATAATATACTTTCAAGACTGGCGCAGATTTTCAGTGTGTCGAAAGCATATATATCAATGCAAACAGATATTCCTACAATATGTGAGCCTGATTATGCAAAAGAGGTTTTTGTGGCGGAAAGCTTGAGGATCGGAGACGGTGTTATTACGCAAAGCAGCATTGTGGACACCGTTTTTGTAAACCGAGACCAAATGCACGGAAAGGAATATTACGGGCTTGTTGCAAAGGATGATTCGTTGGCAAAAGCCCGTATTTATAAAGGCGACATTATGATTATCCGTAAGCAGAACAGTGCTTCTAACGGTGACATTGTTGTGGCAATGGTAGGCGATGAACCCGAGGTTGTGCGCCGTTATCACAGATTGGGAAACAAGGTTACGTTAAGTCCCGAGTGTGATAATGAAAGGTACAAAACCCTGGAAGTAGACACCGAAAATGAAAAGTTTCTCATATTGGGGAAAGTGTGCGAGGTAAGAATAAAAGATTTTTAATAAATTTGAAAAAAACACTTGCAATAAATAGTAAAGTGTGTTAATATGTTATGGCAAAATTATAAAAGCGGTCCTCTGCAGAACCTTCATACGAACGCTTAAATAAAGAAAGGAAGTGTAAAGATGGATATTTTAAAGTCTATCACACAGGATCAGCT
>CAZRZU010000145.1:0-3362 GCA_964604615.1 uncultured Oscillospiraceae bacterium | reverse complement strand
GTAAATACGCCTGTGAATTCGTTCTTCAATCTCTTATACTGACCAAACATGTAACCAACTTCTCTTGCGCCAACACCCAAATCACCTGCAGGAACGTCAAGGTTGGGTCCAATGTGACGATAAAGCTCATTCATGAAGCTCTGGCAGAAACGCATAACTTCCCCATCACTCTTGCCGTTGGGGTCAAAGTCGGAGCCGCCCTTACCGCCGCCCATGGGGAGAGATGTAAGAGAGTTCTTAAATGTCTGTTCAAAGCCGAGGAACTTCATTGTACCAATATATACGTTAGGAGCAAATCGAATGCCGCCCTTATAAGGACCGATAGCAGAGTTGAACTGTACTCTGTAACCACGGTTAACCTGAACCTTACCATTGTCATCAACCCAGGGAACACGGAACATAATCTGTCTTTCGGGCTCTACCATTCTTTCAACAACACCTGCTTCAACCAGGTCGGGGCGCTGGTCAATAACGGGTTCGATTGATTCAAGCACTTCTGTAACTGTCTGTAAAAATTCAGGCTCGTTTGCATTGCGCTTTTTAACGTTTTCCAAAACGTCAATTAAATACTGATTTTTCACTACTAAAACCTCCAGTTTTCAAAAAGAATATGCCATATTTGCCACATTCCCTTACGTATGATACCTAATTATAGTTATCTTGAAAAAAAATGTCAATACTTTTTAGCAAGAAAAATGAAATTTTTTGTCTTTTTGTTTTTCACAGGCGGACATTTGTCTTTTTTTCTATACAAAATAGCACTTAACTTATACAAAAAATCATTTATTTTAGGCTTATTATATGTTACAATTACCCTGATATATTCCAACCGGGAGGTAAGAAAATGAAAAAAATACTATCACTAATTCTGGCGGTTGCCATCATTGCAACCATGATAAGTGTGCCCATTGTTTCCGTAGCGGCATACACCCCCACCTTAACCATTGACATGAGTCAGAAAACAGGCGCAATGCGCCACGGTGCAGGCGGTTTTTTATACGGTCTTGGTTCTGACGGCACACCCGGTGTAAACACCCTCACTCCCTTAAAGCCATCCACAGCCGTTCAAAAGGCTCCCGACGGACTCCAGCACCCCACAGGTGATGTACTGGACGTTGCAGGCACTTTTATTTCTGCAGGCGGCGAACAGGTGCAGGTATATCTTCAGGACATTTATGCCCTTTGGCCTTACGAATACACAGGCATGGACGAATACCTTTTTCTTATTAAAGAGATGATTCCCAAGCTGGTTGAGCTGCGCAATCAAAACCCGAACTATGCAGGCAAAATAGTTTACGTTCCCTTCAACGAGCCCGACGGCATCTGGTACGGTAACATTGGCTGGGACACAAACGTTCAGAACACCTTCAACCAAAACTGGCTCACAGTCTATAATCTTATTAAAGAGCTCGACCCCGATGCACTCATTGCCGGCACAAGCTGTGCAAACTATCAGTCAGGTCATATGTCCTCCTGGCTCAGCTTTTGTGTTCAGAACAACTGCGAGCCTGACTACATCACATGGCACGAATTGCAGGATTATGACCTTTCATCCTTTGCGTCAAACCTTGCGGATTATCGCAGCATTGAATCCCGTGTGGGCATGAGCGAAAGAGAAATTATAATTAACGAATATGCTCCTCAGGACCATTGCTCCAACCCGGGCAAGCTTGTTAACTGGATTGCCATGCTTGAAGAAAACAAGGTTTCGGGCTGTCTTCCCTACTGGCACAACGCAGGCAACCTTAACGACCTTGCTGCCGATAACAACGAGCCCAACGGTGCATGGTGGCTCTACAAATGGTACGGCGACATGAGTGGCGAAACATTATCCCTTAAAACAAATACCGCCCGTACAGATTTTTACGGGCTTGCCTCTATTGACGACAACAAAAAGAGCGCAAATATTATCTTTGGCGGCATCGACGGAAACGGCAACATCACCTTTGAAAACATTACAGATGCTCTCCCCTTCAGCAATGCCGAAACAGTTGACATAAAAGTGGAAGCAACCTATTGGACAGCTTTCCACGGGGTTGCCAACGAACCTGCCGTAATTATTGAAGGAACTTATCCCGTTGAAAATAACTCTGTTACAGTATCCTTTGACAACCTTTTTGCAAACGCGGCATACAACATCACCCTTACCCCATCCTCACCCGACTCCGTTAAAGGTGTTATCTACAAAGGTGAAAACCGTTACACCTTTGAAGCAGAAGATGCTATTTATGTAGGAAATGCTTATTCCACCAACGAAAAATGGACCTATGCATACTCAGGCGGTTACCGTCTTTCCGGCATACAAACCGACACCGACGGTTATAATCTTTCTTTCAGTGTTCCCAAGTCAGGCTATTATAAAATGGAGCTTGTTTACTCCAACGGCTACGGGCTTAACACGGAAAACCCTGCCGCCAACGCAACGCAGTCTCTTTGGGCAACCATCCGCTTTGACAAGCAGAATGCGCAAATCATTCCTCTTGAAAACACCCTCCGTGACTTCATGGCAGGCATGTATACCGACTATGTTTATCTCACACGGGGCAACCACACAATGTATGTACGCGGCACAGAAGACAACCAAGGCTATTTTTCAAACGACTGTGTGTCCTTTACATATGTAGGTGGTACTGTGCCTGAGTTCGACTCCGTTTACGAGGCAGAGCTTGGAGACTTTAACCTTCTGTTAAATAATACCGACACAACCGTTACAACAGAAAGCACCGTGCCCGGCTATTCAGGTTCAGGCTACATTACAGGTCTTGACCAAAGAAGTGTTACAGAGGGCGGTGGTGTGCGTTTTACCGTGGTTGTCCCCGACAACAGTCTTTACACAATCGCTCTCCGCTATTCTGCCCCTGAGGACACACAGGCAAACATCTACCTTGACAACACAGCATTAGACCTTGACAATGTTTTAACAGAGATTTCCCTCACCAAAGGAGACGGCTTTAACACAGAGTACATTACAGCCTTTTTGCAGAAAGGCATAAACATTATCGACATTGATGCGGAAAGCTCCCTTATGCTTGACTACGTAAGAGTAAAGAAAGCCGATTCTTCCCCCATTGCGGTAGAAGCAGAAGCGGGAACACTCTCAGGCAATGCGGAAGTTTCTGAAAATGCCTTTGCCAGCCGTACAGCTTATGTATCAAACATCGAAGGCGGTACAGATGATAAGCTCACTGTAAACGTTACAGCTCCCGAAGACGGCACATACAAAATGGTTATCCATTATTCTGTAAGCGAGCTTTTCGGTGCACACACCTACAACGCACAGATTGTTGACCGCTATGCTTCATTCAAAATCAATGACAACGAGGCAGAACGTCTTTACTTCAAAAACAGCTATGCTGACGACA
>CAZRZU010000144.1:0-3428 GCA_964604615.1 uncultured Oscillospiraceae bacterium | reverse complement strand
ACCGTGACCTTTTTGACACAGAGGTTATGGATATTTTAACTCCTTATCCCTCCACAGTTATTGATAAGTTCAATGCTCTTTATGAGAAGAGCAGCAAAGACGCAACAGATTATTTCTATAAGCTCTCCTGCGACAACAACTATATCCGTCGCGGCAGAATAAAGAAAGACGTTAAATGGGAAGTAAATTCTCCCTACGGCGAAATTGAAATCACAATTAACCGTTCCAAGCCCGAAAAGGACCCCAAGGCCATTGCAGCCGCTAAATTGCAGGCATCTGTAAGCTATCCTGCTTGCCAGCTTTGCGTTGAAAACGAAGGCTATGCAGGTAGAGTTAACCATCCTGCAAGAGCCAACCACAGAATTATTCCTATCGAAATCGCAGGTCAGGAATGGTGCTTCCAGTATTCACCCTATGTATACTACAACGAGCACTGTATTGTATTTAATTCAAAGCACGTGCCCATGGTTATTGACGACAAGGTTTTTGGCAAGCTTCTTGACTTTATTACTCGCTTTAACCACTACATAGTAGGCTCCAACGCAGATTTGCCCATTGTTGGCGGTTCTATCTTAACACATGAACATTTCCAGGGCGGTAATCATGTTTTTGCTATGCATAAGGCTGAAAGCGAAAAGTTCTATACAATTGCAGGTTTTGAAGACGTTGAAGTATCCCGTCTTAACTGGCCCATGAGTGTTATCAGACTCAAGAGTGATGATACAGCTAAGATTTGTGAGCTTTCCGCTAAAATTCTTGCAGCTTGGAGAGGATACACAGACGAAGCTGCATTTATCTTTGCTGAAACAGAGGGTACACCTCATAACACAATCACACCTATCGCTTCCATGGCTGACGGTAAGTATGTTATAGATCTTGTTCTTCGTAACAATATTACAACCGAAGAACACCCCATGGGTGTATATCATCCCCATGCAGAATATCACCACATCAAGAAGGAAAACATCGGTCTTATCGAAGTTATGGGTCTTGCAGTTCTTCCCGCACGTCTTGTTGAAGAGCTTGACGCTGTTGCAGACTGCTTGGTAAACAATAAGCCCATGAATACTCCCGAAACAGAAAGCCATGCCCAGTGGGCTGAAATGATTAAGGCTAATTATGCTGATATCAATGCAAATAACGTAATGGATGTTCTCCACGAAGAAGTTGGTAAGGTATTCGTTGGTGTTCTTGAACATGCAGGTGTTTACAAGAGAACCGATGAAGGCAAAGCAGCATTTGATAAGTTTGTTGCTATAATTAAATAATTTATAAATAAAAAGCTCCCGAACAAATTGTTCGGGAGCTTTATTATTTCTTTTTCTTGGTAGTGGGCTTTTTTACACTATAGCCAAAAGAGCCTATCTTTTTCCCAAGTGCAAAATACTGTCCGTGAGCATAGGCTGCAAGGGAGCATTTTTCAATGTGAAACTTGCCCTTTTCATCAATATATCTTTCATCAACATTAACTGCAACAATGTCTGCCATGAACATGTCGTGACTGCCCAGGTGCACCACCTCTGTTACCTTACATTCAAGACTTATGGGGCTTTCTGCAACCATGGGGCAGGAAACTATCGATGCTTTTTCTTTTGTCAGTTTACAGTCTGCAAATTTGTCTGTGTTTCTGCCCGAGCGACAACCGCAATAGTCAATAGAACGGATAATGTGGCTCGAGGGCATGTTTATTACAAATTCGCCCGATTCCTTAATCATGTGATGAGAGTATCTCTCAGGGCGGATTGATACGTATGTTTTTGCGGGCTCACTATTTATAATTCCGCACCATGCGGCGGTTATGAGGTTATCTTCGCCGTTTAATGAGCAGGACACCAGTACAGGCGGTACAGGTGCTAATATTGTTCCGGGTTTCCAAACTTGTTTCATATCGTATCTCCTTTAAGGTGGGATTTAGTTAGCATTTATTAATTCTTTGATAACGACCGATGCAATGATAAGCCCTGCCACTGAGGGCACAAAAGCACTGCTGCCCGGTGCGTGGCGACCGTTTGCGCTATCTGCAACTTTATTTTGAGGCTGTTCTTTTGAATATACCACTTTTAATTTTTTTACCCCGCGCTTTTTCAGCTCTGTGCGCATAACACGGGCTAAGGGGCACACACTCGTTTTGTAAATATCCGCAACCTCAAACCCTGTGGGGTCTAATTTATTGCCTGTGCCCATTGAGGAAATAAGCGGTATGTTTAGTTCCTCGCATTTTACCGCAAGATATATTTTCGACGAAACGGTGTCAATGGCATCAACAACATAGTCAAATTGGGTTAAGTCAAATTCCTCTGCGTTTTCAGGCAGGTAAAACATGTTACACTCGTGAACTTCGCAGTGGGGGTTAATGTCAACTATTCTTTCCTTTGCAACAGTTGTTTTCTTTCTGCCTATGGTGGAATGGAGTGCATAAATCTGGCGGTTAATATTGCTTGTGCTGACAGAATCGTTATCAACAAGGGTAAGTGCCCCCACTCCGCTTCTTGCCAGCGATTCAACAACATATCCTCCTACACCGCCAATGCCGAACACGCAAACATGGGCATTTTTAAGTTTTTCCATTGATTCCGTTCCTAAGAGCAACTCGGTACGGCTGAAAATTTCGTTCATAAAATCACCTGAAAATATAGTAACACATTAAGCTGCGTTTTGCAATAGACCATTTCAAGCCAGTGGGGACGGGGCGATTTTGGCTCGAAATCAAACCATTTTCGCCCCGTCCCCACTGGTTTCTAACGCAAAAGGCAAAATCAAAAACAGACCGCTAAAATGCGGCCTGTTTTTGATTTTGTATAATAAAAATTCTTTTGCGTGGTCTGCGCCTTTTATTCCGCGATTTCAGAAGTTTTCAACTGCTGCTTTTTCAATTGCAATGCCCTTCTTATATGTTGCCATATAATCGTTAAAGCCCTTAACGTCTTCGGGGTCGGGAGCAATAGTAGAGCCTTCGTACTTGTCAAATACCTTGTTATTAAGGAACTCCTCAAGTGTTTCTCTGCCCTGCTTTTCAACAGCATATGCCGCAAGAAGAGCCATACCCCAAGCACCGCCTTCGCCTGCTGTACTCATAACTGTAACCGGTGTGTTCATAGCAGCTGCCATTAATGACTGACCAACTCTTTCTGTCTTAAAGAGACCGCCGTGACCAAGGAGCATGTCCAGCTCAACATTTTCCTTTTCAAAGAGAATGTCCATACCAATCTTAAGTGTTGCCATTGTAGCATAAACCTGGGCACGCATAAATTCGGGAAGAGTAAGCTTAACGTCAGCCTTTCTTGTAACAAGCGGTCTGCCCTCTGTTACATCTGTAATTGTTTCGCCGGAAATGTAGTTGTAGGAAAGAATGCCGCCGCAGTCCTTGGCACCCTTTTCAGCTTCAAAGTAAAGTGTGTCATAAAGCTTGGGAGTGGAGTATTCAACAC
>CAZRZU010000143.1:0-3508 GCA_964604615.1 uncultured Oscillospiraceae bacterium | reverse complement strand
ACATGGCTTACAATCGATGTAACAGAATTTGTGCAGAATACAACAGGTGATGCTGTTACACTGGCACTTTATGCACCCCTTGCAGGCGCATATGTTGTTGACCGCGAAAGCGCATCGGCAGGCGGAAGCTTTGCAGGTAAAGCTGCATACCTTGAAGTTGTTGAAGGTGAGACAATTACAACAACAGGCATGGAAAAGGTAACTAAAAACGGTAGCCTGGTGCAGAATAAAGCAAGCTTTGTAGTTCCCACAAGCACTACTGTTAAGTTTTACGCACCTTCCGATTCGGGTGCATATGCAGTCACAAACGGCAGTGATATGCATGTACTTACCGATAACGTTACAGCATCCGTTAACCCTGTGGCAGGCAGTTACTATCTTATGAAGTTTGCCGAGGGTGCAATATACTCAACAGCCGGTACAGATGCAGGCTTTGTGACAACAAGTCACGGACCTATCACAAAGGGTGTTATTGACATGGATATTACACCCCTTGCGTTAAAGGATGCGGTAATAGCAATTTCCTCCTCAACATCTAACCCCACATGGTACGGTCAGAGCAATCTTCAGATTAATCTTACCCCTGAGGGTACAATACAGGCATATAACAATACGGGTCTTGATTATGAGACTGAAATTAATTATGTTGCAGGAAAGACATATCATCTTCATATAGAAACAGATGTGGCAACATCTACATACAGTGCATGGATTACAGATGAAGAGAGCAATGAATACCTCCTTGCATCAGACTATGTATACCGAAGCGGTGTGGCAGCGGCGGAAGACTTAGGAAAGCTTCTTGTTATAGGAGGTTATGAAGTTGATGCGGGATTTCTTGTGGCAGAAAACGTTGTGTTTGCAGAAGCAACAACAAAAACAGTAACCTATACCATCAATGATTCAGAAGGTGTTTACAAAACATGGACAGAAGGCCCCATGCAGTTTGCACTGGGTGAAGAGCTTTACAGCTTCCCGGCAGGTGAGTTCTACTATGAGCTGGACGGCAAGGCATATATTTTGAGAAGCGATGCAGCACAAAGCTACATAGTGGCGGAGGACGGTAATGACGAGCACAGTGTAACACTTACACTTGTGCATGAAAATGCGGTTCTGTACGATACCTTTGCAGATTTAGATGCAAATGTGAACGATGAATCCACAGACATGCTCTTTGTTGGCTCAGCAGATATTTCCGATGCACCCGATACAGACGATGAGGGAAATGCAACGGTAACAGGTTCGGGCTACAACATGGGTTCACCCAGAATCCCCGTTCTCACATTTAATGTTCCGGATAATTATGAAGAGGGAGCAACCGTTAAGCTGAACGTTTATGTTGCAACGACACATACACATCTCGGAGGCGGCAACTCCATGAAGCTTGCGGCAAATACTGTTGACATAACAGTTAACGAAGAAGCGGGATACAATGTTGAAGATGTGGCAAATCTTGAAAACCTTTCATGGTCTGAAAACATGTTCCGTTTACCATCAGGGTCAAGTCCCAGCACTGTTATGAATACCTGGATAACAATAGACGTAACAAGCTTTGTTGCCGCTGCAACAGGCGATACAGTTACCATTACACTTTACGCACCCAGAGCGGCGGCATATGTTGTTGACCGTGAAAGTGCATCGGCAGGCGGTGCTTACATGGGTATGGCAGCATACCTTGAGGTAACAGAAGCTAAGAAAATAACAAAGTCAGTTGTTTATACAATCAGCAATTCAGAAGGTGTTTACAAAACATGGACAGACACATACGAGGATTGTAAAACAGGAGAGGAGCTTTACAGCTTCCCTCAAGGAGAGTTCTACTATGAGCTGGAGGGTAATGCTTACATTTTAAAGAGTGATGCAGCACAGAGCTACACCGTGGCAGATGACGGTATTGCAACACACAATGTAGCACTTAAACTTGTGCACGAAAATGCAGTGCTTAAAGACACCTTTGCAAACATTGACGGAACAGCTGACGCAAACAATACAGAGAACATGCTCTTTATAGGCTCGGCAGGAATTTCCGACATAGCCGACACAGATGACGACGGAGTAAGCGCGGTAAGTGACACTTGCCGTAATGTAGGTAACCCGAGAATCCCTCTCCTTACATTTAATGTGCCGGAGGTTGGGGAAAATGAAACAGTAAAGCTGAATGTTTATGTGGCAAAAGCTAACGATACATTCTTCTGGAAAGAAGATGCAGTAAGCATGCGTCTGGCGGCAGGAGTAGCAGATGTTACGGTGGACGAAGGAGCAGGCTACGATGTTGACAACTATGCGGATAAAGACAATATTGTGTGGTCCGATAATGCAATTACACATTCAGGAACAGTTACATTTGATGAATCAGGACAGAGAGGTATTGTTGGTCAGTGGATTACAATAGATGTAACAGAGTTTGTGCAGAATGCAACGGGAGCTACAATTACATTTACTCTTTATGCACCCAGAGCAGGCGCATATGCAGTTGACAGAGAAAAGACAGTTATTGATGGCGAATACGCAGGTATGGCGGCATATCTCCAGGTAAAAGAGGGTAAGGTAGTCGAAACAAGCGGAGCTGTGAAGGTCACAAAGAACGGCAGTGCACTTAAAGAAAATGAAAGCTTCGTTTTAACAGACGGTGACACAGTAAGATTTTATGCTGAAAACGAAAATGTTGTGGCATTTACCGACGGTACAAAGGTATACAAGGTTGGAGAGCTGGCAAGCCCTGAAGCCGGCATGTATACGGCGGCAATATTGGGTGTGAGCACAATTGACGGTGCCCAGGTAAGAATAGGCGACGGAGTTGACGAAAACGGCAAGGTGAGCACAGGCAGCGGTCTTAGATTCATCTCAAAAATTGATAACAACGATTCTCTGGCATCAGTAGAAGGTGCAACATTTGGTGTTGAAATTACGGCAGAAGGAAGTAGTGCCACGGTAACCGTCCCGGCAACACTGTGGCAGGAAGAGGGAGTTGTATTCACGTCAGCACTTACAAACCTTGCAGAAAGCAACTACAACCGTAGGTTTACGGCAACACCGTACATTACGGTAGACGGACAGACCTTCTACGGAGAACCGGTTACAAGAAGTATTTATCAGGTAGCGGCAGGACTTCTTGTAAAAAACAGCACAGACGGAACAGAATATGACCAGGGAGCACTTGATTCGTCCATTATTTACGCAGTGCTTAACGCGTATGTAAACCAGACAGGTATCCGACTGAGTGTTACAAGCGAGGGTCTTACAGCATACACAGGCACGGGAACAAGCGCATACAGCGGTGAGAGCTTTTTTGAGGTGGTAGATGCCGAGACTGTCAGCGAAAACGTGTATACAATCACAATCAAACCTATTGGCGATAAAACAACAATCAACAGTTACTGGCAGGAATACATAAGAATTAACAATAATAATTCAAAGATAGCACCTTATACATCTATGATAGACAACGGTGACGGCAGTGTTACCATCACCTTTGACTATGCGAGCTATCTTGCTCAGTAATTAAAGG
>CAZRZU010000142.1:0-3596 GCA_964604615.1 uncultured Oscillospiraceae bacterium | reverse complement strand
GTTATTATACTACTCTATTTTTAAACTTTCAACTAATTTTTACAAAAACAGGATGATTTTTATGAAGATTTGTGCAACAATAGCAGAATTTAACCCCTTTCACAACGGCCACGGCTACCTTATAAATGCGTTCAAACATGAGTACGACGGAACGGTGGCAATCATGAGCGGCAATTTTGTGCAAAGAGGCGCTCCTGCAATCTATAACAAATTTGCCAGGAGTAAAGCAGCAATTGCAAACGGTGTTGACCTGGTCATAGAACTGCCGATCATTTATGCTCTTTCATCCGCGGAAAACTTTGCAATGGGCGCAATAAAAACTCTTAACGCAACAAATTCAGTAAGCACACTTTTCTTCGGTTCTGAAACAGGTGATATTGCCCCTCTCAGTCAGGTTGCAGCCTTGTCCGTAAATGAAACAGAGGAGTTCAGTCTGCTTTTAAAGAAAAAATTGGCGCAAGGGCTTAACTACCCAAAGGCATTGGGTGAAATATATCTGTCAATGGGCATTGATGAAGACGTGATTGCCTCCCCTAATAATATTTTAGGCATCGAGTATCTTAAGGCGCTTATGAAAACGGAATCGACCATCAATCCCCAAACCTTAAAACGTTTCGGTGCGTCTCATGATTCATTTATTGCTTCACATTCAATTGCTTCGGCATCTCATGTGCGCTCATTAATCGAAAAAGGCAGCTTTACGCAGAATTTTATACCCTATTTCCCCTATCCGTCTCCTGTATTTGAGAAGCATTTTTCAAACATTATTCTCTATGCGTTAAAGTCTGCTTCATATGAGGATTTAACCTGTATTCCCGACTGTTCACCCGAGCTTGCATCACGTTTTATAAATGCAGCTTCGGAAACAGATGTAAAAAGTATAATTGCAAATGTAAAGTCCAAGAATTTTACCGAAAGCCGTATACGCAGGGTGTTGTGGAACCTGGTTATTAAAAACACAATCTCCCCTGCCACGGAGCCCACCTATATAAGAGTTCTTGCACAGAACAAGCGAGGCAGCGAAATAATTGCGTATATGAAAGAGCGCTCTGCTCTTCCCATTATCCAAAAGGCATCACAGCTAAAGAAGAACCCTATCTTTATGACGGAAGCCCGTGCTACCGATATTTATAACGTCGTCTTGTCCCTTCCCTCAGGAGAAGACTTCAGATATTCTCCTATTCCAACAAAATAGCAAACAAAAAAGCTGTTCATTGCGAACAGCTTTTTTGTTATATTAAGCTATAATTACTTTACTGCGTTCTTGAGAGCCTGACCAGCCTTGAAAGCGGGAGCCTTGCAAGCAGCAATCTGGATTGTTTCGCCTGTTGCAGGGTTCTTACCTGTACGAGCAGATCTTTCTCTAACTTCGAATGTACCAAAACCGATGAGAGCAACCTTATCACCAGCCTTAAGAGCTTCTGTGATAGCTTCAACAGTTGCAGCGAGAGCAGCATCAGAATCCTTCTTGGAAAGACCTGTCTTTGCAGCAATAGCATTTACTAATTCTGTCTTGTTCATTATATTTTCACCTCCATAAAATCTTAGTGCGTCATTTTATAAACCGTGCGTAGCACGACAAATAATACAACAAACGCGACTGTGAGCACATTATAGCACACATATATCGGTAATTTCAATATGTTTTTTACATTTTTTTAAGATTTTTCCTTGTTTTTTTAGTTTTTTTAGGTTTTTTGACGGGTTAATCGGCAGTTTTCATCCGTTTTTCACATTTTTTCATATATGAAAATGTGATGTTCTATGAATTTCGGTATCATTAACACTATAACTATTTCCACTTCTCCGCCTTTTCATACATTGCGCACGAGCTTTTTGTTACCTGTCTTCAATTCTTACCATGTTAGGCTCAAAGTAGAAATTGTCACCCAGGTAGAAATGGCCTCCAAAATCCACCTCTGTGTCGCCCTCAATGTTTATTTTAACACCGTCTGCACCGTTACCGCAAAGTGTATTAACAATCGAGTAAATAGCCAGACTTTCCATAAATGTTCCTCCGGTGTTATTTGTTCTGAACTCTTCTGACAAGTCAACAACGCAAATTCCGTTAACAATTTCTGCGCTCAAAACCTTAACATCACCCTTCACAGGTTCTGTTAAGCCATCAGTTTCAGGACCTTCTATAAGCTCCTCAACCATTGCTTTCCATTTGTTTTCAGCCTTAATTTCACGCATTTCAACTGCATAGTTCATGTTTTCATCCAAAAAGTACAGCTTTGCATTAACTGTTATATAGTCCTTTCCGCAACCCGCCAATGCCACAATTAATACTAAGCACAAAAAAAGAGATAAAATTTTCTTCATGTTTTCACAACCTTTCACACTGTAATTATAACGTATTTTGCTTTATCTTGCAACACTTATTCTTTTAAATTCAAAAAGAAAGCCGCTATCCACAGATAGCAGCTTTCTCAATTATTTCTTTTAATTCAGGCTTTAAGGTTTACTTATTCTGCTGATGCCAACTTTGCAAGCTTAGCATACTTTTCCTTAGCTGTCTTTTCAGCAAATGCGAAAAGTTCCTTAGCTCTTTCAGGGTTGGAACGTGCAAGTGAAGAATAACGCACTTCGTTCATAATAAACTCCTCATAGCTTGCCTTAGGCTCCTTACTGTCTAACTGGAAGGGGTTCTTGCCCTCAGCCTCAAGTCTGGGGTCATAACGGAAGAGATGCCAATAACCTGCTTCTACTGCTCTCTTTTCTTCTGCCTGAGCCGCTGTCATGCCACCCTTAATGCCGTGGTTAATACAGGGTGCATAGCAAATTACCAAAGAGGGACCGTCGTAGCTTTCAGCTTCAACAAATGCCTTTAAGCACTGTGCAGGGTTAGCACCCATAGCAACCTGAGCTGTATATACATAACCGTAGCTCATTGCAATGGCAGCCAAATCCTTCTTTTTAACTTCCTTACCTGCTGCTGCAAACTGTGCAATAGCACCTGTGGGAGTAGCCTTGGATGCCTGACCGCCTGTATTGGAGTAAACTTCGGTGTCAAATACTACAACATTTACATCCTGGTGAGATGCAATAACATGGTCTAATCCGCCAAAGCCGATATCGTATGCCCAACCGTCACCACCAAAGATATATACACTCTTCTTATTCAAGTATTCCTTCTGCTTAAGGATTTCTTCTGCTTCGGGAGTACCCATCTTAGTGAGAACTTCAACAAGTTCTGCACTTGCAACCTTGTTTGCACTGCCATCGGACTTTGTTACAAGGTATTTATCAATAATAGCCTTTGCCGCATCGTCAGCAGTTTCCTTTACTGCTTCTACCTTTTCGATAAGCTGTTCACGAAGTGTGTTCTGTGCCAAGAACATACCATAGCCGTATTCCGCATTATCTTCAAAGAGGCTGTTTGCCCATGCAGGACCTTCCCCTGCGGGATTTGTTGTATAGGGTGTTGCAGGTGCGCTACCGCCCCAGATAGAAGAACAACCTGTTGCGTTTGCAATATACATTCTGTCGCCTGCGAGCTGTGTTACAAGCTTAGCATAAGGTGTTTCACCACAGCCTGCACAAGCACCTGAGAATTCAAGATAAGGCTGTTTGAACTGGCTGCCCTTAACTGT
>CAZRZU010000141.1:0-3604 GCA_964604615.1 uncultured Oscillospiraceae bacterium | reverse complement strand
GGTCTGGTATCATTCCGTCGTGAAAAATACGTGCCCGAGGGCGGTCCTGACGGCGGAGACGGCGGCAAGGGCGGCAGTATTATTTTTAAAGCCGATAAAAATCTTACAACACTTATGGATTTCAGATATAAAAAATCTTACAGCGCACAAAACGGCGGAGACGGCGGAGCAAGAAACTGTCATGGCAAAAACGGCGAAAACTTGTACATTCTTGTTCCTGTGGGTACGATTGTGCGTGATGCGGAAACCGAAAAGGTAATTATAGACCTTTCGGAGGATAATCAGGAGTTTATTGCTGCAAAAGGCGGCAACGGCGGCTGGGGGAATGTGCATTTCGCCACACCCACCAGACAGGCTCCGAAATTTGCCAAAAACGGTATAAAAGGCGAAGAAAGAGAAGTTACATTGGAGTTAAAGCTTATTGCGGACGTTGGTCTGGCAGGTTTCCCCAATGTAGGTAAGTCTACTCTCTTGTCCCGCGTAAGTGACGCAAGACCCAAAATTGCAAACTATCATTTCACAACACTTGAACCCAATTTGGGTGTTGTTGATGCAGGTGGCGGAAAAAGCTTTGTATTAGCTGACATCCCCGGTCTTATTGAGGGTGCTCATCAGGGGGTTGGTCTGGGTCATGAGTTCCTTCGTCATATTGAAAGAACAAGGCTTATAATTCACGTTGTTGACGTGTCATGTATCGAAGGCAGAAACCCCATCGATGATTTTGAAAAAATTAACGAAGAATTGAGCCTTTTTTCTGAAAAGCTTGCCAAAACAAAGCAGATTGTTGCAGCTAACAAGACTGATATTATTCAGGACGAAGAAGCTTACGAAAGCTTTAAAAAATATATTAAAGAAAAAGAGCTTACCCTTTTTGAAATCAGTGCAGCGACAGGACAGGGTGTGAGAGAACTTGTTGCTTATGCGGCATCTATGTTGGAAACTCTGGAACCTGTTGTAGTTTACGAAAGTGAATTTGTTGAAGAGGCTCCCGCGGAGGAAGAACCCTTTACAATTACTCGCGAAAACAATGTTTTCTATGTGTCAGGTCCTCTTATTGAAAGACTGTTCCGAGGGGTCAACTTCGACGATGATGAAAGCATGGGATACTTTGAACGTACACTACGCAAAATGGGTGTTATTGATGCACTTCGTGAAAAAGGTGCAACAGAGGGCAGTACTATTGTTATGGATGAGATGGAATTTGATTTTATTGAGTAAAATTGCCCATCTCGTTGCTATGAGCCAATGGGCGGGGCAATAGATGAAATGGATTTTGATTTTATCGAGTAAAGCTTAACATTGCGCCGCTCCCTCAGTCAGCAAGGCTGACAGCTCCCTCGCTGAGGGAGCCTGATAGGAAGGAATGATTTGATTGATTACAAGTAAGCAGAGAGCCAAGCTTCGCGGCATGGCAAACGGTATTGATGCCATTTTCCAGATTGGTAAAGGCGGCATTGGAGACAACTTTTTAAAGCAAATGGAAGATGCTTTGGAAGCAAGAGAGCTTGTTAAGGTAAAGGTTCTGGAAACTGCCTTTATGTCTGCAAGAGATGCTTGCGAAGCAGTTTGTGAAGAAATCGGCTGTGAGCCTGTAAGCTGCGTTGGCAACAAGTTTGTAGTTTATAAGGAATCCGTGAACAATAAGACGATTGAATTATGAGAATAGGGTTATACGGAGGAAGTTTTGACCCTGTGCATATTGGTCACATGGCGGTGGCAAAGGCTGCGAAAGAACAGTTTTGCCTTGATAAGGTTATTTTTATACCTACCGGGTCAATGCCTCACAAAAAAGGCTGCCATGCAACCGGAGAGGACAGAATGAAAATGCTTCGGATGTCATTTGATGACGAAGCATTTGAGGTTTCTGATTATGAAATAAACCGCGCAGAAATAAGTTACAGCGCAGATACAATAGAGCATTTTAAGTCTGTTTTCCCAATGAGTGAAATTTACTTTATAATTGGCGGAGACAGCTATGCGTATATTGACAAATGGAGAGACCCTGAGCGGATTTTTAAAAAAGCAACCGTTCTTGTGTTTCCGCGTAATGGGGAAAAAATACTGCCTCCTGCGGTGGAACTGAAAGTTAAGCCGGTGTGTGTTTCGTCAAGTGAAATAAGAGAAAAAATAAAATTGCAAAAAAAAGTATCAAATCTGTTGAAAAAAGAGGTTAATGACTATATAATAGAAAGTAATCTCTATCGATAAGAGGAGGTATAGCCGTGTTAACTGAAGAAGAAATTCATAAAAAATTGAGAAGCACTCAAAAGGAACGACGGTATTTCCATACTGTGGGTGTTGTGAAAGAAGCTGTAAGGCTTGCACCTAAGTTTGGTGTTGAAGTTGAAAAGGCGAAAATTGCTGCATTGCTTCACGATTGTGCAAAAAATTTTGACCCCGACAGGTTTCAGGAGATTGCTGCTCAATACGGTGTTAAGCTGGATGAGTATGCGCTGAAGGAACCGGCGCTTATTCATGCGTTTTTAGGCGCGGCCGTTGCTTATAGGGATTACGGTGTAACAGACAAGGAAATACTTGATGCAATATACTATCATACAACCGCAAGAGCTAATATGACAAACCTGGAAAAGCTCATATACATAGCCGACATGATTGAACCCGGAAGAACAATGCCTCAGGCAGAAGAACTAAGACGTATGGTTGAAGAAAATCTCGACGATGCGCTTATCTATGCCATTGACTGCTCAATAAAGCATGTTATAAAAAAAGGCAGGCTTATTCATCCTGATTCTATACATGCCCGTAATTACCTTGTTGAAAGGAGAGATGAACTGCGTGATGAATGAAGAATTCGAGATATTAAAAAGAGCGGTTACACTGCTTGATAATAAAAAAGCACTGGATATGGTGGCTTTGGACGTTTCGGAATTAACCGTTCTTACTCATTATTTTGTGATTTGTTCAGGTGGCTCTACAAGCCAGATTCATGCATTATGCGATGAACTAAAAGAGAAAATGCCCGAAAGCATACTAAGATGCGAAGGCACGGAGGAATCCGGCTGGGTTATTGTTGAACTTGAAGGTGTTATGGTTCATATATTTAACCGTCAGATGCGTGACTATTATTCTCTTGAACACCTATGGGAGGATACGGAGAAAATAGATTTAAATGAACTTATAGAAGGAGCAAAATAATGAAATACGAATTTAGTAAAATAGAACCAAAATGGCAAAAATTCTGGGAAGACAACAATTCTTTTAAGGCTGAAAACAATTCTGAAAAACCCAAGTTCTATGCTTTGGTTGAATTTCCCTATCCCTCCGGAAGCGGTATGCATGTAGGTCACATTAAGGCATATTCCGGTCTTGAGGTAGTGTCCAGAAAGAGAAGATTGGAAGGTTATAATGTTCTTTTCCCCATAGGCTTTGACGCATACGGTCTTCCCACAGAAAATACAGCAATCAAGACAGGTGTGCACCCCAGAGTTGTAACAGACAATAATATAGTTAAGTTTACTTCTCAGCTTAAAAGAGTAGGTTTTTCTTTTGACTGGTCAAGAGTGGTAGACACTACCGAGGAAGGTTACTATAAATGTACTCAGTGGATTTTCCTTAAAATGTTTGAAAACGGTCGTGGTTTCCG
>CAZRZU010000140.1:0-3661 GCA_964604615.1 uncultured Oscillospiraceae bacterium | reverse complement strand
CAAGCTTTATTTACACAGTAGACGAAAACGGTAATGAGCATCAGCTTGAGGTTCTTTACGACGAAGAAAACCGTGTATGGGCTGAACTGGACGAAATTCCGGACAACCTGAAAAATGCGTTTATTGCCATTGAAGACGAACGTTTTTACTCACACAGCGGGTTTGACATTAAACGTACCGTAGGTGCTGCCATAAACTACATTCAGAAAAAGATTACCGGCAGCAGCGATTCGTCATATGGTGGTAGTACAATTACCCAGCAGCTTATTAAAAATATTACCGGCGACGACGATTATTCCATTGACCGAAAAATTCAGGAAATTTACCGTGCATATGTGTTGGAGCAGGATCTTGACAAAGATGAAATCTTAGAGCTTTATCTTAACACTATTTATCTGTCTCAGCAGTGTAACGGTGTTAAGAGTGCCGCAAAGGTTTATTTTAACAAAGACCTTAATGAGCTTACCTTGGCAGAATGTGCAACACTTGCCGGCATAACACAGTTCCCCACCAAATACGACCCGAAGCGCAATCCTGAAAACAATAAGGAAAGACGCGACGTTATTCTCAACAAAATGTGCGAATTGGGTTATATTACCAAGGATCAGCGTGACGAGGCAAAAGCAGCCGAGGTGGTTACCGTGGCATCCAGCGAAACAGATGCATATATTTCCACTACAACATATTACTCCGATGCCCTTATTGAACAGCTTCTTAATGACCTTGTTGAACAGAAGGGCTACACAAGAGCAATTGCAGAAAAAATGCTTTACTCCGGTGGTTTAAAGATTTATGCCGCTATGGACATGAACATTCAGTCAATTATGGACAATTATTATCAGAATGACGATAATTTCCCCAAAACAAGCGGCGACACAATGGTTCAGTCCGCGATGGTTATTATAGACCCTTCTACCGGTTATGTTGCAGGTGTAGTTGGCGGTAGAGGTGCAAAAACATCTTCCAGAGTGCTTAACCGTGCAACACAGACTCTCCGTCAGCCGGGTTCATCAATCAAGCCTCTTGCAATTTATGCTCCCGCGGTAGAATATGGCAAGGTTACTCCCTCTTCGATAGTAACTGATGCTCCTCTCACAATAGGCGACTGGTCACCCAGAAATGACGACCGTTCCTTCCGCGGTAACATCACGGTTTCTGCCGCTCTTGCAGGTTCACGTAATGTTCCTGCCGTTAGAATTTTGCAAAACCTGGGCTTGGAGCGCTCTTTCAGCTTCCTTACAAAGAACTATCACATCTCTTCCCTTGTTGAATCACGCGAAACATCAAGCGGACAATCCTTTACCGACAAAGCTTTTGCCGCAATCGGCCTGGGAGGACTTACAGACGGTGTAAGTGTTCTTGAAATGGCAGCAGCATATGTTCCCTTTACATCAAAGGGTTACTATTATGAGCCTGCTTTTTACACAAAGGTTCTTGACGGCAAAGGCGAAGTTATACTTGAACGTATACCCAATCCTCAGCCTGCCATAAGTGAATCCACAGCAGTTACAATGACACAGATGCTCCGCGGTGTAGTTACCAGCGGTACCGGTACATCTGCACGTCTTTCAAGCATGCCGTCAGCCGGCAAAACAGGTACAACCAGCAACAACTATGACCGTTGGTTTGTAGGCTATACCCCCTATTATGTAGGTGCTGTATGGTATGGCTACGACACTCCCCAAAGTCTCCGCGGCATTTCAGGCAACCCCTCTGCAAGAGTGTGGAAGGGTGTAATGGAACAGGTTCACCAAAATCTGGAATATAAGGACTTTAACACCTTAGGCTCAACCAGTCATTATCTTGTTTGTGCTGAAAGCGGACTTTTACCCAACTCCACATGCGATAACCTCACATTTGGTGATTACACCAAGGAACTGGCACCTAAAAAGCGATGCGACCTCCACGCAGAAATTGACGAAGGTTCCGGCTCGCTTAAAACAGAGTATGAAATGCCTCAGTTACCCGAAGGTGAGCTTCCCTTAGAAGCGGACCCCAATGCTCCGCAGGATCTGCCGGAAATAACAATTCCTGATTACAACGGTCTTGTTGGTTCTGACCAAACTCCTCCCGTGGCTGAAAATCCCAACACTACTCCCCCGGTTATTAACATCCCTGATGTTACACCTCCGGTTTCAGACACACCGGCAGTTGACCCATATGCACTTCCTCCGGGAGTATAATAAAGCATTAACAAAAACAAGTGGCTTTTTACTGATTGTAAGAAGCCACAATTTTTTTCAAAACTAAAACACAACATGACAACAGAACATATTATATTGTGATGAGATATTTTTTGTTCCCATGTATGATTTCACAATCTTTTGTTAAAACTTACATTGTAGGCACTTGAGTAAAATATTTACTTATTATTGTTTTCTTTGGGATAAGTTACATTTGACTTGTTCTCACTTTGGGTATATAATCTTATTGTATCTATATTTCCAAAGGGAGGGTGAATCATGGAACAGAAAAAAATCTCCATAACACTTCCCGAAGATATTATATCTGCCATTGATGAGCTGTCCTCTGCGTCAAAGCAATCTCGCAGCAGTACGGTTGAATGGATGGTTAAATCATATCTGGCGGAAAAAAGGAGAATTGAAAACAAGGCTAACCTAAAAAAGGGTTACCTGGAAATGGCGGAAATTAATCTTTCTATTGCCCGGGAATGTTTCAACTCCGATCAAGCTACACAAGATGCCTACGAGCATTATTTAATGGGATGTGAATAGTTTTGATCGTCAAGCGAGGAGATATTTTCTATGCCGATCTCAGCCCTGTTGTGGGCAGTGAGCAAGGAGGTACACGGCCGGTGCTGGTTGTCCAGAACGATGTTGGCAATAAATACAGCCCTACCGTTATTGCCGCAGCCATTACGAGCCGCATTAACAAAGCAAAGCTTCCAACACATATTGAGATCGATGCCGCAAGATACGGACTAAATAAAGACAGTGTAATTTTACTTGAACAAGTCCGTACAATCGACAAGAAACGACTTCGCGAAAAAATCGGAAGACTGGACGAAGTTCAGATGATAAAGGTCAACGATGCTTTATCAATAAGCTTCGGCCTCATTTGAACAAATCGGTAAGGTTTCGCCCTTACCCACACCAAGGAGGAAAACAATGAAGAAATTTACAAACAGAGTACTCGCCGGGGTTTTAGCCCTTACTTTTTTAGTTGCATTGGTTGTATCAGCAGCAGAACCGGGAAGCAGTGAAGATCCTCTTATTTCAAAGAGCTATGTGGACTCCACATTAGTCCCCTACATTAATAAGGCATCTTCCTTTTCCGTATTAACACTTTCAAACGGTCAGATACTTATTGGCGAAGCAGGGTGTGAAATCATTCTCAGAATGGGTTCTGCCACAATAATAGCCACCGAAAAAGGTGGATTATGCGACACTACCCTAGGCGGTGACTGGCCCAACGGGTCCCCCGCTCCGGCTAATCACAACCTTATAGTTCCCGTTTCTGACGGCAGAGGCATAAAAGCCGATACTGACATAATTATTATGGTTAAAGGTACTTATACTTTGTATTAAAAAAGGGGATGTAAACATAGTCCGGACCGCAAAAAGGTGTAAACAGAAGCTAAAAAACCCCTAAATGCTTTTAAAACTCTTAAATTCTTATCAATGTAGGAAACCATCGCATT
>CAZRZU010000139.1:0-3667 GCA_964604615.1 uncultured Oscillospiraceae bacterium | reverse complement strand
GACGTTAGTCCGCCTTTGAGGTCGCGTGTCGATAACACTTTATCGACATGCTGAAGTGACTTGCCTCAGCAAGTCACTTTTTATATTATATGGGGTTTCCGTCCTTGTCAAACAGAGGTAATTTTTCCAAGAAGATAATATCTTCACGGTCTGCGGCATCACCCTCTGCCAGAACTGCCGCCTTGCCCACAATGTTACCTCCGGCTTTATTTACCAATTCTTCCAATGCAGACAAAGATTCGCCCGTTGAAATAACGTCATCAACTATGAGAACTCTCTTACCCTTTATTGCATTAACATCATCTTCGCCAATGCACAAGGTCTGCTTATGCGCAGTAGTTATAGAGTCAACATCTGTTGTGATAATATTCTTCATATACAGCTTCGGGCCTTTTCTTGCAATAATGTAATTCTCCGCATTTGTCTGTCGTGCCATTTCATAAATAAGGGGAATACTCTTACATTCTGCCGTTACCATAATATCGTACCGGGGAACTTTTTTAAGAATCTCCGTTGCACATGCTTTTGTAATCTCCACATCTCCGAACATAATGAATGCGCCTATGTAAAGATTTTCATTTATGGGACACAACGGCAAATCCCGCTCAATTCCTGCTATATTCATTGTATAACTTTTTTCCATAAAAAACACCCTTTCCTATTTTATAATATTATCATACACCAAATTCAAATTTTTTCAACCCCTTAAAAGGGAACAGTTGATATTTTAACCATGACATTATATAATATTCACGAAAGAAGGAATGACCATGCCATTTAAAATTATTCGTGAAGATATAACAAAGCTTAATGTTGATGCTATTGTAAACGCGGCAAATTCCAGGCTCAAACAGGGCGGAGGTGTTTGCGGTGCAATTTTCTTTGCTGCAGGAGAAGAGCATCTCCAAAAAGCATGTGACCGCATAGGTCACTGCGCCACAGGCTCGGCGGTAATAACTCCGGGATTTAAATTGAAAGCAAAATATATTATACACACAGTAGGTCCCATTTTCGGACAAAACCCTCACCTTGAGGCTGATGAATTGTATTCCTGCTACGAATCATCTTTAAAGCTGGCAAAAAAAAATAACATTGCATCTATTGCATTTCCTCTTATATCAACAGGCATATACGGCTATCCAAAACGTCAGGCACTGTCCATTGCAACAAAGGCTATTGTGGACTTTCTTGCAAATAATGAAATGGATGTTTTTCTTGTTGTGTATGACTCAGGCTCTTACAAAATAAGCGAACAGCTTTTTGAAAACGTAAAGGCATACATAAGCGACCGCGAAGTCAAAAGAGATTTTCGCCGCAAATTTTCCTCATATAACACATACGCACCATGTGACAGCGCTTTTATAAAAAGCTCATCCTTGGAAGATATTTTACAGGAGTCTTCTCAAACCTTCTCTCAAAAGCTGTTTTCCCTTATTGACCGGAAAGGCATGAGTGACGTGGAGGTTTACAAGCGAGCAAACATAGACCGTAAGCTTTTTTCAAAAATGCGTAAAGCTGACTATGTTCCTAAAAAAACAACCGTCATAGCGCTGATTATTGCCTTGCGTCTTGATATGGACGATGCAAAAGACCTGCTTATGCTGGCAGGCTTTGCCTTCAGCTCCGCAAGTAAAACAGACCTCATTATACAATACTTTATCGAACGGGAAGAATACGATATATACAAAATCAACGAAACTCTTTTCGACTTCAACCTCCCACTCTTAGGAGCCTGAATAAACACAATAAGACCGTAGGCATAAGTCTACGGTCTTATTGTGTTTATTCAGTTATTTCAACTCTCAGCATATCCTGATTCCATTCAACTTCGCAATCAAAAGCTTCGGATATTGCTCTTACCGGAACATAAGTTCTGTCGCTGTTGAGCTTTGCAGGTACATCAAGGTAAACTTCTTCACCATTGACATACATTACATTACTTCCAATTTGAAGTACGATGGTTGTACCATCCTTTGTTGCAGTAACAGTCTGTGTTTCCTGGTCCCACTCTACTGTTGCACCAAGTGCTTCAAAAATAACTCTGAGAGGAACAAGGGTTCTTCCACTTTCTATAACAGGCTCCTGATCAAAATACAAGAACTTATCATTTACGGATACATCAACATCCTTAGGCATAGTTGTTTTTACAGGTGTATTGTCGAACTCAGGCGCTGAGTCAAAGGAATAGTAAATACCATTAGCCAAAGCCATATTTAATGCTTCAGAATTTTGTTTGCAATAAATTACGAGATTTGCATTGCAACCGTTAAATGCATTGTTCGGAATTATTACAACATTTGTGGGAATAGTTATATTCACAAGGGAACTACAGTTTGAAAAAGTTGCTTCACCGATAGATGTCATATTTCGCATTATCTTAACATCTGTCAAATTAGTACAATTATCAAAAGCATAAGAACCCGAATCACTGCATCCGGAAGCATTATAGAAATGTTCATTGTCAAGTACTGCTGTTTTTATTCCTGTACAATCTTTGAAAGCTTGATATCCCACAGTAGACACAGTATCAGGAATGTAAATATTTTTTAATCCGGTGCACGATTTATATGCATAAGCACCTATTTCATCCACACTGTCGGGGAAAGTTACAGACTGTAAACTTTTGCATCCTTCAAATGCACTTTCGCCAATCAGTGTAATATAATCAGGGATCTCAAAATATGACAAAGAAATACATCCGTAACAGAAGCTCGCCGGCAATTCAGCTTCCTCTGCCTGATAAATTATGCTCACCAAAGATGTACAGTTGCTGAAAACACCTGTTCCTATATGTGTTACACTATACGGAATAACAGCCTTTTTCAACGATGTACAGCCTTTAAAGGCATTATTCCCCACATATTTAACAGAATAAGGGATTTCAATCTTTTTAATTGCAGTACATCCCTCAAATGCACTGTCTCCGATTTTTGTAATTTTATTGGACATATTTATTTCTTTCAAATGACTACATCCATAGAACACACCGTTTTCGATTTCTGTCACAGTGTCAGGAATCTGGACTGTTGTTATATCCTTGTTCTTAAAGCATTCTGCTTTTATACCTCTTATGGTGTATCCGGCAATTTCTTCGGGAATAACAACATCTTTAGCGGCTCCGTTATAGCCGGTTATATATCCGGTTGTTGTATCAAAAGTAAAATCAGCTGCCGCCATAATTGAGCCACTGCCAAACTGCACACAAGTCAATACCAAAGTAAAAACAAGTAAAAGCGGAATTATCATTCTTTTATTCATATGCTACATCTTCCTTTCTTTTTATAATCCATAATATACCTAATCCCAACGCAAAGGTAATTACAGAAAACCACTGTCCTTCCGAAAAATGAAAAATATTCTTCGGAGTATCCCGCCAAAATTCAACTAAAAATCTTATCAATGCATAACTCATCATAAATATCGGATATTGGGTACCGTCTCCGGGTTTTAATCGGTATTTCTCACGATATAACAGTGCGAAGAATATTATCACATCAGCTGCGCACTCAAGTAACTGCACCGGCGGAGTAAATCCAAAACTTCCAATTTTTATATATATTCCTCCGCAACAGCCGTTTAAATAACAGCCTATTCTCATAAATGCAAATATTAATGGTCCGTATAATGCAACAAAATCCATACATTTTACATATTTTATGTTTAAAAT
>CAZRZU010000138.1:0-3708 GCA_964604615.1 uncultured Oscillospiraceae bacterium | reverse complement strand
CACGGATATTCTCGTCTATGATGATGCATCTGAAATCTCAGAGTATGCAGTTGAACCCATGCGCTATGCGGTGGGAATGGGTATTATAAACGGAAAAGCAGAAAATACAATTAATCCTAAAGATTATGCCACAAGAGGAGAAGTGGCGGTAATTCTTGAAAGATTTTTAACATCGGGTCAGTAAAGCAAATTTGAAAATAACAGAAGGAGAAATCAGAATGAGAAAATTTTTAGGCGCATTTATGTCGCTTGTACTATTAATTTCTGCCATTGTTCCTGTTTCAATGGCGGCAGAAGAAAACCTTTCGGATGATATTGTAATTCTTTACACAAATGATGTACATACTTACATTGACGGAGCTTTAAGCTATGATGTAATTGCAGCTATCAAAGAGGATTTGGAAAAACAGTATAAGTATGTTATTTTGGCGGATGCAGGTGACCATATTCAGGGAACGGCATACGGTTCTATGGATAAAGGGGAAAGTATCATTAAGTTGATGAACGCTGCAGAATATGATATTGCAACTCTTGGCAACCATGAATTTGACTATACAATGGAAGGCTGCATGAATGCCATTGAATGGGCGGATTTCCCTTATGTTTCCTGTAATTTCTATCACGAAGAGAGCGGTGTGCGCGGGGAAAATGTACTGGATAGTTACGTAATGTTTGATTGCGGTGATGAAAAACTTGCTGTTATCGGTATTACCACCCCCGAAACTTTTAGTAAATCTACTCCTGCATATTTCCAGGATGAAGACGGTAATTTTATTTACGGCATTTCCGCAGGTGAAGATGGGGCAGACCTTCAAATGGATGTGCAAAAGGCGATAGATGATGCAAAAGAAGAGGGCGCCACACAGATTATTGCTCTTGGGCATCTCGGTGTTGATACATCATCACAGCCATGGACAAGTATTGAAACCATAGCGGCTGTTTGCGGGCTGGATGCTTTTATTGACGGTCATTCTCACAGCATTGTAGAGGGTGAAATGGTAAAAGACAAGGAGGGGCATGATGTTCTTCTGACACAGACGGGTAATTACTTTGACCGTATCGGTATGATGATTATTGATGCTGAAACAGATAAAATCACTACTGATTTTATTGAGTGTGAGGAAATTCTTTCAGAAGATGGCGAATCGGTGGAAGGCTACAAGCTTGTTTCAGACCTTTACAGCGGAAGTGAGCTGATATCAAATGAAGCTTTAAAAGAAATTAAAAATGCGTGGATTGCAGAGATTGATGAAAAGCTGGGCGAAAAGATTGGCTCCACGGAGCTGACGTTTGATAATTTTGACAAAGACGGAACCCGACTTGTTCGTTCACAGGAAACAAATTCCGGTGATTTTGCGGCAGATGCACTGTATTATCTGTTTGACAATATGGATTTGGATGTTGATGTTGCAATTATGAACGGCGGCGGTATTCGAAATACTGCAATAACAGGGGATATTTCATATAAAACCTGTAAGGATATTCACACCTTCGGTAATGTGGCATGTTTGCAGACTGTTACGGGTCAGCAGCTACTGGATGCCTTGGAGTGGGGCGCGAGAAATCTTGGTGTAGGAGAAAACGGCGGATTTTTGCAGGTTTCGGGTATTACATATAAGGTGGATACAACCATTCCCGGCACTGTAAAAGCAAATGATGTGGGAACATGGATTGCAGGTCCGGAAAGGTATCGCGTCCATGATGTGAAGGTGTACAACAAGGACACGAACACCTATGAAACGCTTGATGTGAACGCGTCCTATAATCTGGCCGGTTATAACTACACACTTCGTGACCTTGGCGACGGATATGCAATGTTTGACGGGGCTGTGAATGTTCTTGACTATGTAATGGAAGATTATATGGTAATTGCAAATTATGTCAAAGGCTTTGAGGGCGGCATTGTTAGTGCAGACAATTCTCCTCTTTTGACAAAATATCCGGGATTGCTAATTGATTACAGCACAATAAACGGAAGCGGACGTATAGAAATTACTGAAAATACGGCTGAAGCTGTTTTTGATGACGAAATCTGGGTTGGCGGCATACAAGTAACCGCCGAAAACAAAGACGATGTTTTCGGCGATGGCGGAAGTGTAAAATATGATCCCGTTACAGATACGCTTACTCTTACGGATGCTACTGTTTCAAACGATGGCGGACATGGAATTTATGCTTACGGTATAAATCTTACCATAAACGGAAATGATACCGAAGAAGAAGGCAGTAATGACATATCGGGCAAGTGCGTTGTCGAAAGCGGCATTGACGAGGATGGCTATGAATACTCCTCAACAGATCCCGGATGCGGAATATATGTTGAAGGTGATGGTTTCGGCGAAAATGGCGGTATTTTCATCACCGGTGTAATCGGTAATATTTCCGGCGAAGAAGGAAGCGGTATTTCAGCTTATGAAGATATTGTGATTTCCGGTACAGTTGGCGATATTTATTGCATAGGCGGTATTTACAGCGGCATAGAAAGCTCCTTTGGCAGTGTTATTGTTGAAAAAACAGGCAGTATTGACAATATTACCTCGGAGTTCAATGGCATTTCGGCACCCAAGAGCATAATTATCGCAGGTAAAGCAGGTAATATTTACGGAGGCGGATATGCAGGTGTTCACGTTACCGGCGGCGATGTTACCATCACTGGTAACATTGAAAGCATTGCAGGTCTTGTCAGCGGTATTGAGGTGTACTGTAACTTTGATTGGGATGAAGACGGCAATGAGGTTTACACCGGAGGAAATGCTGTAATCAGCGGTACAGTGGGCAAAATTTCGGGCGGTGTAGTTGGCATTTACACAGAGGCTGACTTGACAATAAGCGGAAGCACCGAAGTGACTGCAACAGATGCAGAAACAGACGATAGGCTTGCTCTTTCAATAGGCGGAAACATTATTCTTCCCGATGGAATAGATATTATTGCCCAGCCTGCAGAATACAAAATTGATTCTTTTATTGCCGAAACCTATGAGAATGAAAACGGAACTGTCGAGGTGGTACATAACACCGTTTTTGACAGTGAAGGAAAAGCGGCGCTGACTGTAAAATTTGCAGGCTTTGTAAATCCCTTTGAGGATGTCAACACCTCCGATTGGTATTACCCGGATGTTGAATACGCAGTAGTAAACGGCTTGATGAATGGCGCAAGTGAAACCGCTTTTGCGCCGAATGATAAGCTTACAAGAGCAATGCTCGTTACGATTCTTTATCGCAATGAGGGGGAACCTGCTACCAACGGAAAGCTCTCGTTTGCCGATGTAGAGATGGGGGCATACTATGCAAATGCAGTTTCCTGGGCAAAGCAAAACGGCATTGTAAACGGTGTAACAGAGAATGAATTTGCACCAAATGACAATGTCACGAGAGAACAGATAGCGGCTGTTATGTACCGCTATGCTAAGTATAAGGGATATGATGTATCTGTGGGAGAAAACACAAATATTCTTTCTTATGACGATTATGCAGACATTTCAGAATATGCAATTGCATCTATGCAGTATGCAGTAGGAAGCGGACTGATAAAAGGAAAAAGTGAATCAACACTTAATCCTAAGGACAATGCGACAAGAGCTGAAACAGCAGCCATACTTCGCAGATTTATCGAAACTGACAGGTAAAAAAGTTTATGTAGATTACGCTCATGTGCGTGTCGATAAAGTGTTATCGACACGCGACCTCAAAGGCGGACTAACGTCCTTC
>CAZRZU010000137.1:0-3772 GCA_964604615.1 uncultured Oscillospiraceae bacterium | reverse complement strand
ACGTTTGATGGCTGTAAATATCTCAGTAATAGCATCTGCTACTCTTAAGCTGTCCATTTTTGTTCTTACCTTGCCCGCTGCATCTGATACAGTTTTCTTCAAGTCGCTGTCCATGTCGCCACAAACTCCTGTTTTCTTCACAACACCGCCGAAGTACTTATTTGTCATGGAAATTGTTCTGTATACAAGGTTACCAAGTGTATTAACAAGGTCGGAATTGAATCTTTCCACCATAAGCTCCCAGCTGATAACACCGTCGTTTTCAAATGGCATTTCGTGAAGAACAAAATATCTCACCGCATCAACACCAAAGAGCGAAACCAAGTCGTCAACGTAAATTACGTTGCCGCGACTTTTGCTCATTTTTCCGTCACCCTGTAAAAGCCAGGGATGACCAAATACCTGCTTAGGGAGTTCTTCTCCAAGAGCCATCAGGAAAATAGGCCAATAAATAGTATGGAAACGGATAATATCCTTACCGATAAGGTGCAAATCTGCGGGCCAAAGCTTTTTATACTGCTCTGTGGAGTTTCCATCTGCATCGTAGCCTATACCTGTAATGTAGTTTGTAAGAGCATCAAGCCATACGTACACAACATGTTTGTCATCAAAATCAACCGGAATACCCCACTTAAAGGATGTTCTTGACACACACAAATCCTGAAGACCGGGAAGAAGGAAATTATTCATCATTTCGTTCTTTCTGCTCACAGGCTGAATAAATTCGGGATGTGTGTTGATATGCTCAATAAGTCTGTCGGCATACTTACTCATTTTAAAGAAGTATGCTTCTTCCTTTGCTCTCTTTACTTCTCTGCCGCAGTCAGGGCACTTACCATCTACAAGCTGACTTTCTGTCCAGAAGGATTCACAAGGTGTGCAGTACAAGCCTTCATAAGCACCTTTATAAATATCGCCCTGATCATAAAGCTTTTTAAAAATTTTCTGAACCTGTCTTTCATGGTCCTTATCCGTTGTACGGATAAACTTATCATAGGATGTGTCAACCATATCCCAAAGCTCTTTAATAACACCTGCAACATTGTCAACAAAATCCTGACATGTTACATTTGCTTCCGCCGCCTTTAATTCAATTTTCTGACCATGCTCGTCTGTTCCTGTTTGAAAAAACACATCATAGCCGTCTTTTCTCTTAAATCTTGCGATGGAGTCTGCCAGCATAATTTCGTAGCTATTGCCAATGTGAGGCTTGCCTGATGTATATGCTATGGCAGTTGTAATATAATATTTACCTTTACTCATAGGTATCAACTCACTTTCGTGGCGAAAAAACACTTATGCTTATTTTTCGCCGTCTTTTTTCCAAAGTACAAAGTGGCATTTTCTCGTGCAAGAGCCTCCGGCTCCTAAAAATGCCACTTCCGATACGAAAAATTCAATTTCCCGTATCGATTTTATTCGGGGAACCTTCTTCCCCGACCCCTCGCGGAGGTGACATAATCGCTATATCCACAGATATGCCATTATTTTACCAAGGCTGTACAGCACCTATAAGGCTGTTTACATCCTCAATACCGTGTTTTGTCATATATTCTTCAATGCCGTATGCAGTCTTAACAGCCGCATAGGGGTCAACAAAGTTCTGTGTACCCACGGAAACTAAGGACGCACCTGCAAGCATAAATTCAACAGCATCGTTTCCGTCCTGTATGCCACCCATACCGATGATGGGAATGTTAACCGCATTTGCAACCTGCCATACCATTCTTACTGCAACAGGCTTAACAGCAGGGCCGCTCATGCCGCCTACGTTATTGTTTAAGATGGGACGGCGTGTGTTAATGTCAATCTTCATGCCCAAAAGTGTGTTGATAAGGCTTAAACCGTCTGCGCCTGCTTTTTCTGCACTTTTTGCAATGGCAGTAATATCTGTTACGTTGGGTGAAAGCTTAACAATAAGAGGCTTGGGGCACTGTTCTTTAACCTTAGACGTAATTTCTGCCACCATGCAGGGGTCTGTACCAAAAGCAACACCGCCGTGCTTTACGTTGGGGCAGGAAATGTTCATTTCAACCAGGTCAACATTACTTTGGCTTATTAATTTACCCATTTCAACATAGTCTTCAATTGTGTTGCCTGCAATATTTGCAATAATCTTACACTTTTTGAATTTGCTCTTTAAAAAGGGCAAATCGTTAGTGAGGAAGTTTTCAAGTCCGGGGTTCTGCAAGCCTACGCTGTTGAGTATTCCGCCGTAAACCTCAGCAATTCTGGGAGGCTTGTTGCCTTCCCTGGGCTTAAGTGTCAGCCCTTTTACACTGATACCGCCGATGGAGTCCAGGTCATAATACTGAGAATATTCATAACCGAAGCCGAAAGTACCACTGCCTGTTACAACAGGGTTTTCAAATTCAACACCGCAGAAATTTACCTTTGTATTGATACTCATTCAAACTCCACCTCACTTGCACGGAATACAGGGCCTTTCTGACAAACCTTGTCATAGCCTGACTTTGTCTTGCAAACGCACACAAGACAGGCACCTATACCGCAGCCCATTCTCTGCTCCATACTAATTTCGGCCTCGATGCCCTTTTCCTCGGCAATCTGTTTAACAACCTTAAGCATGGGTGTGGGACCGCATGCATAGATAATATCGCAGTCGTCCATTGCTTCCTTAGCGGCATTAATGGCAAAGCCGTTATAGCCGTAGGTGCCGTTGTCTGTTGCGATAACTGTTTCACCGCACTTTGAGAAGTCCTCTTCCATGCAGACCATTTCTTTATCCCTAAAGCCAAGGAACACCTTGGGGTTTGTCAGGTTCTTTGCCAAATACAAAAGAGGGAAAGAGCCCAGACCGCCGCCTAAAACAACTGCCTTTGCATCCTTTTTAACTGTAAAGCCTGTGCCTAAGGGACCGAGCACATCCAATATGTCGCCAACATTCTTTTCCGATAAAATCTGTGTTCCGTCGCCCTTGATTTCAAAAACAATACGTGTAATGTTGTCATAAGCATCACATATTGAGATAGGTCTTCTCAATATGTGCTTATCACTGCCTATATTTATATGCACAAACTGACCCGGCTGTGCTTCCTTTGCCAAAGTTTCATTTTCAAGAAGAAGTTCAACCTGGTTCTTTGCAATTTCTCTTTTGGAAACTATTTTACAGTATTTTACTTGAGTATACATTTCTTAAGAGCCTCCTTCATGTTGAGGGCTTCTGCTCTTGCTGCTTCACCAAACTGTTCGTCTTTCCAGTCGCCCTTCTTGTATGCGCACATAATGCCGCGGGAAGAGTTAACAAGACCGCCGAGACCGTTCTTGTCAAATGCAAGTGCGCAGTCTTCTGCCTTGCCACCCTGAGCACCGTAGCCGGGAATGAGGAAGAATGTGTTGGGCATTACTTCACGGAGTCTTGAAATCTGTTCGGGGTATGTTGCACCCACAACAGCACCAACACGGTTGTAGCCGTATTCGCCAATAGAGTCAGCACCAAGGTCGCGTACAATTGCCGCTGTCTTTTCGTAGATAGGTGTGCCGTCAATCTTCAAATCCTGTAATTCACCCGAGGAGGGGTTGGAAGTTTTCACGAGGATAAATATATCCTTGTGGTGTTCATTACAATCCTTAACAAAGGGCTTTAAGCCGTCTGTTCCAAGGTAAGGGTTAACTGTGATACAGTCGGGAGTGAAAGAGCGAGCTTTCTTGCCCATGTAGTCTGTCTGACCGATATATGCTGCAGAGTATGCTTCTGCTGTTGCGCCGATGTCACCGCGCTTAACGTCAAGGAGAACATACATGCCCTTTT
>CAZRZU010000136.1:0-3938 GCA_964604615.1 uncultured Oscillospiraceae bacterium | reverse complement strand
TTACATCTCTCCCCATGGGCGGCGGTAAGGGTGGTGCTGACTTTGACCCCAACGGCAAATCAGACGGCGAGGTTATGCGTTTCTGCCAGAGCTTTATGAGCGAGCTTTACCGTCACATTGGTCCCGACCTTGACGTTCCTGCAGGTGACTTGGGTGTTGGCGCCCGTGAAGTTGGCTATATGTTCGGTCAGTACAAGAGATTAAAGAACGAATTTACAGGTGTTCTTACAGGTAAGGGTCTTTCCTTCGGCGGTAGCTTAATCCGTCCCGAAGCAACAGGCTACGGCGCTGTTTACTATGCTGTTGAAATGCTTAAGCACTTTAACGACACAATTGAAGGCAAGAGGGTTGTTGTGTCCGGCTTCGGTAACGTTGCATGGGGTACAGTTAAGAAGGCAACAGAGCTTGGCGCTAAGGTTGTTGTTATTTCCGGTCCTGACGGTTACATATACGATGAAGCAGGTGTAAGCACTGAAGAAAAGATTAACTTTATGCTCGAAATGAGAGCAAGCGGCAGAAACAAGGTTCAGGATTATGCTGATAAGTTCGGTGTTCCCTTCTTTGCAGGCGAAAAGCCCTGGAATGTTAAGGCTGATATCCTTATGCCCTGTGCTACACAGAACGAGGTTGACGTTAAGGAAGCCCAGCAGATTATTGCTAACAACGTTAAGTACTATGTTGAAGTTTCCAACATGCCCACAACAAACGAAGCCATTGCTCTTATGAAGGAAGCAGGCATCATTATTGCTCCCTCTAAGGCTGTTAACGCAGGCGGTGTTTCCGTTTCTGGTCTGGAAATGAGCCAGAACTCCATGCGTTACTCCTGGAGCGAAGAAGAAGTTGATGCTAAGCTCAAGACAATCATGAAGAACATTTTTGACAACTCTGTTAAGGCTGCTAACGAATACGGTCTTGGTGACGATTTGGTTGCAGGTGCTAACATTGCAGGCTTTATCAAGGTTGCAGAAGCTATGAAGGCACAGGGAATTGTTTAATGCTTTGCATTAAACAAGGTAATAAGTAATAGTGAATAGGTAATAAGTATGGAAAGAACTCCGTAAAAAGGTGTTCGTCTAAAAGATTTTTTCTAAGAAAAAGCGCTTTTAGGCATAATAAAAAGAGGAAATGCGATGCATTTCCTCTTTTTTTTGTGATATGTCGCTATGCGACGCAATATATCCTTTCGGATGCGATATAGTTTTTTAAAAAACTGCCATATGAGATAAATTTGTTATCGCCGAAGGAATATCGCTCCCGCAGGGAATATCGCTTTTCAAAGAAAAATATCGCAAATTCACTATATGAATTTATCTCGCTGTGTGTTCTCCCTTGGGAGGACACACTAAAGCGGAGTTCTTTTTTGTATAAAAAAGGAGAGTGTGGCAAAAATAAAAAGCAAAGAGCTGTAAAAAAGACTGGAGGAAAAACATGTCGTATGTGAGCGAGGTTTACGAAAGAGTAGTTAGAGAAAATCCCGGTGAAGTAGAATTTCACCAGGCGGTTAAGGAAGTTCTGGACTCTTTGAGTCCCATTGTTGAAAAAAATGAAGAGGTGTATCGCAGGGAAAGCATTCTTGAAAGATTTGTGGAGCCCGAAAGAATTGTTTCTTTCCGTGTTCCGTGGATTGACGACAAAGGCAGGGTTCGGGTTAACCGCGGTTACAGAGTACAGTTTAATTCTGCTATCGGTTCTTACAAGGGAGGACTGCGTTTTCACCCTTCGGTTAACCAAAGCATTTTAAAATTTCTCGGATTTGAGCAAACCCTTAAAAATTCTCTTACGGGGCTTCCCCTGGGCGGTGGTAAGGGTGGCAGCGATTTTGACCCCAAGGGCAAAAGCGACAGAGAAATTATGGCATTTTGCCAGAGCTTTATGAATGAGCTTTTCCGCCATATTGGAGCAAATGCAGACGTTCCCGCAGGGGACATTGGCGTTGGAGAGAGGGAGATTGGATATCTGTTTGGTCAGTACAAGAGGCTAAGGGGCATTTACGAGGGTGTTCTTACAGGTAAGGGGCTTTCCTTTGGGGGTAGCTTGGTGCGTACTCAGGCAACAGGCTACGGTCTTATTTATATGCTACATGAAATGCTTAAGGCAAACGGCAGAGACATTTCAGGCAAGAGGGTTGTTGTTTCCGGCTCGGGTAATGTTGCTGTTTATGCGGCGGAGAAAGTAGCGGAACTTGGGGGAAAGGTTGTTGCAATGAGCGACTCCGACGGTTATATTTGTGATGAAGAGGGCATAAATCTTGAAGCGGTTAAAGAAATTAAAGAGGTTAAGCGGGGAAGGATAAAGGAATACGTTAATTATGTGCCGAATGCTGAGTATAGACAGGGCAGAGGTATCTGGACAATTAAGTGCCACATTGCTCTTCCCTGTGCAACCCAGAACGAGCTTAGCCTTGAGGATGCAAAGGCATTGGCAGCCAACGGGTGTTTTGCTGTTGCAGAAGGTGCAAACATGCCCTCTACCCGTGAAGCAACCGACTTTTTTGTTGAAGAGGGCATTCTGTTTATGCCCGGCAAGGCAGCAAATGCCGGAGGTGTGGCTGCAAGCGGTCTTGAACAAAGCCAGAACAGTCTGCGCCTTTCATGGAGTGCAGAAGAGGTGGACCGGAGACTCCGTGCAATTGTGGTAGATATTTTTGCAAAGGTTTCCTCGGCGGCGGAAAGATACGGCATGCCGGGAAATTACGTGGCAGGCGCAAACCTTGCAGGCTTTGAAAAGGTTGTTGAGGCGATGCTTGCACAGGGCATTGTATAAAGCTAGGATAAAATAACGGACAATAAAAAACCCGCTAAAAGACCAATGTCATTTAGTTAAGAAAAACCCCATGGGGGACAGTCCTGCTTTGGCGAAATCGTGCGACATTTGCCAAAGGACATCTGAGGATGTCTGTTAGGACAGGCCCCAATGGTACGGATGTGTAAATCTTAAATTAATGACATTTGCCAAAAGGCGGGTTTTAGTGTGTAGTTAAAATAAACTTTGTTTAGTCCAATATTCTTCCGTCGGTTGAAATTGTAACAACTCTCCAGGGGATAAATTTGCCGCTTTCCATAAGTGCGCGCTTGGTGGCATTTTCGATGCCGCCGCAGCAGGGAACCTCCATGCGTGTTACCGTAACACTTTTTATGTTGTTATTTGCAATGATAGCTGTAAGCTTTTCTGCATAATCGCCCTCGTCGAGCTTGGGACAGCCAATTAATGTTATGTGGTTACGGATAAACTCCTGATGGAAAGTGCCGTAGGCATAAGCTGTACAGTCTGCCGCAATGAGAAGATTTGCACCTTCAAAGTAGGGGGCATTAACAGGTACGAGCTTAATCTGCACGGGCCACTGTGTGAGTTGGCTCTCAGATGCAGAAGCGTTTACGGGAGCAGCTTTCCTCTTTATTGCTTTGGACGCAGTACCCGGGCAACCGCAGGGAAGGCTCTGTGCTTTCTTTGCTTTAGCTGCAAGAACTGCCTCCTCGTTGTAGGCGGGAGCTTCTCTTTCTTCAAAGGTGATGGCATCGGTGGGGCATGCGGGCAGACAGTCGCCCAGACCGTCGCAATAGTCTTCCCGTGTGAGATGAGCTTTGCCGTTTATCATTTCAATTGCGCCTTCGTGACATGCCTTTGCACATGCTCCGCAACCGTTACATTTCTCTTGGTTTATTTTTATAATCCTTCTGATCATATTATATACCTCCTTGTGGTTTGTAGTCTAATTATAATATAAAACGGGGCTTGTGTAAATTAAAAAATAATGGCTTGCTTGCCACGGGTAGGGACAAATACCATAAATAAAAGGCTTTAATTTTTTGCACAAAAAAAGGAGCATTTGATTGCTCCCCGGAGACTGTCGATAAACTCATTTTTTACCACAATCGCGAAGGGTGTGGGAAAGAAGGTTTCCCATATTAAATAGGAGACGGAAATCGCATTTTCGGCTC
>CAZRZU010000135.1:0-4026 GCA_964604615.1 uncultured Oscillospiraceae bacterium | reverse complement strand
TGCAAAAGTAAATTAGACTTTTTTAGCCATTTTCAGTTGTCAAAGTACAGGTTTAGTTTTGCATTCAAGTCCCTTTCTTGTCTATATAATACAGCACAATCTGTCCAAAAAAACGGACACTTCCAAGAAGCTTGACAACGTTAATTGTAAAAGTAAATGCAGGTTTTTCTCTACTTTTACTTTCTTCATAGGTTTGACAAATGTATTTATAACTGTTATAATAACTTCCGGAAAAATTTTATACGAGGTGATTTCATGGAACAAGCACGTGAAAACAAAATGGGTACAATGCCCATAAATAAGCTGCTTTTAACAATCAGTCTGCCCATTGTTGCATCAATGCTGGTTCAGGCTCTTTATAACATTGTCGACAGTGTGTTTGTATCGCAGTACAATGCTGATGCATTCACGGCAGTGTCGCTGGCATTCCCGCTCCAGAATCTGCTGATTGCTTTTGCAACAGGCACAGGGGTAGGTATCAATGCGCTTTTGTCCAAAAGCCTTGGCGAAAAAAACTTTGACAGAGCAAACAAGGCTGCAAACAACGGTTTGTTCTTAGCCTTTGTCCATTATGCAATCTTCCTTTTGATAGGCATATTCCTTGTACCTGCGTTCTTCAAAGCTCAGTCAGCAGATGCTGAGGTTATCGCCTACGGCATACAGTACGGTTCAATATGCCTTATTGCTTCAATCGGTGTTTTTTTGCAGATTACAATGGAAAGACTCCTTCTTGCAACCGGAAACAGTATGTATTCAATGCTCACTCAGCTCTCGGGCGCATTAATCAACCTTATTATGGACCCTCTCCTTATTTTCGGCATCGGCCCCTTCCCTGAAATGGGTGCAGCAGGTGCAGCACTTGCAACTGTTTTAGGTCAGATTGTTGCTGCGGCAATAGGTGTATTCTTAAATTATAAATACAATAAAGAAATTCACGTTACACTCCGCAAATTCCGCCCGGACGGCGCTGTTATCAAAAAAATTTACACAGTTGGATTTCCTTCCATTATAATGGCGGCAATAACAAGTGTTATGACCTTCGGCATCAACAAAATCCTCACATCATTCACCGGCATTGTAAATGATGCCCAGTCAGTATTTGGAGCATATTACAAGCTTCAGAGCTTTATATTTATGCCTATTTTCGGTATAAACAATGGCATGGTACCCATTATTGCCTACAACTACGGAGCAAAGCAACCCGACCGTATGAAAAAAACAATCAAGCTTGCGATTATTTATGCGGTGGCAATTATGCTCATAGGCTTTGCGGCATTTACGTTTTTCCCGCATAACCTGCTTGGATTTTTCAAAGCCAACGAAACAATGCTCACATTGGGCGTTCCGGCTTTCCGCGCAATTAGCTTAAGCTTTATTTTTGCCGGTTTCTGTATTATCACAGGAAGCGTGTTGCAGGCAGTGGGCAACGGCATTCTCAGCATGTTTATATCAATTATCCGTCAGCTTGCAGTGCTGCTTCCCGCGGCATATCTCCTCTCCCTTTCGGGTAATGTTAACCTTGTATGGTACTCCTTCCCCATTGCGGAAATTGCATCACTTACATTAAGTGCAATATTCCTCCGCCACATTTACAAAACAATAATCAATCCCTTATATGATTAAAAAATAAGGCACCCATTTGGTCAATGTCATTAAGTTAAGATGACATTGACCATTTGGGCGCCTTATTTTCAGTTATATACTTTTTCTCTTTCATCTTTTCTTATAAAAATCAGCTTAAATAAAGTTCTTATAAGAGGCTGAATGAAAAACAGCTGTGTAAAAAATGCAAAAGGGAAGTTAAAGCAAACAAGCTTTAAGAAGTTTGCAAGGAATGTGAACACGTTGAAGCCCATGTAATAAGGGTAGTAGATAATCGCCGCTAAAAAGCTCATTGCAGGGCACATAAGACCCACCGTTGCACAGATAATTGCCGTTTCAAATAATACAGGATGGGTTTCACGGGGGTTAAATACCTTGCACGCAAGCTTGAAGGAGCAAGGGCTTCCCATAAGCAATTCAAGGGTGTATGCAAGTACAAATTCCAAAAGCACTACCGCCCATATTGGACACGCAACTCCAAACATCTGCACACCGCCCATTGCGTTGATGGCGCCAAGAACACTGCTTTCGCCGGTCAATGCCATAAAGGTTGAGCCGTTTACAACGTAAAGGGAATAAAAAACGTAAGCATGAACGGTTACAATAACCGTCATAAGCGCGAACATTGCGCGCTGGAACTGATTCTGAGGCATAAAAACCTTCCTTTCCGCACATAAAAAGACACATGTAGCCCACGTAAAACAATCACATTTCCGTAATCAGATTTACGTGCGGGGCACTACATGTGTCATATGTGTCTTCATATAAATAAATTTTCACTGTCAGATTATACCATTCTGTTTTGTAAAAAGTCAACAATATTTTTTTGCAATTTATTCATAATTCGTCCATTATTTACTTGCAATTGACATTTTTTTGTGCTAAAATATTTTGGGTTTTAAAAAACCTACTACATTAATAATATGAAAGAAGGCATCATTATGGCTAACGCAAAAACAGGCGGTTGGCGCGAAAACAAGTGGCTCAGAGCTGCTGTTCCGGCACTTTTGCTCCATTGCAGTATCGGTACTGTATACTGCTGGTCTCTCTTTTCTGAACAGATTGGTAAACACATTGGTTTTTCCAAAGGTGCAACAGAATGGGCATTCTCCCTCGCAATCTTTTTCTTGGGCATGTCCGCAGCATTTTTGGGCAACTTCGTTGAAAAAGATATTCATAAGTCATCTTTAATTGCCTCAATCTGCTTTGCAGGCGGTATGGCGGGCACAGGTTTCTTTATCTGGTACGGCGGCAATCAGTATGCTGCAACAGGTACAGGAAGTGTTCTTTCTCTTGTAGGCATCTATCTTTGCTACGGTTTAATTATGGGTATCGGTCTCGGTACAGGTTACCTTTCCCCTGTTAAAACTCTTATGCTCTGGTTTAAGGACCAGAAAGGTCTGGCAACAGGCTTGGCAGTTGCAGGTTTTGGTGCAGCAAAGGCTATTGCAAGCCCCATCATGGAATGGATGCTCAACAACCTCGGTGAAGGTGCAATCTACAAAATGTTCTGGATTCTTGCAGCAGTATATTTTGTAATGATGTTTGTTGGTCACCTTCTTCTTAAGAAGCCCTCTGACTGGCACGAGCCCACAAACAAGGAAGAAAAGAAGAGCATCATTTCCGTACTTAAGCTCAGACCTATCACAAACTACATTGGCATCTGGCTTATGTTCTATCTTAACATCACTTGCGGTCTTGCTCTTATCAGTCAGGAAAAATACATCTTCAAGGCTCTCGGTCTTGCAGGTATTGTAGGTATTCTCTCCACATGCTCTGCTATCTTTAACGCAGGCGGCAGACTTGGTTTCTCCGCAGCAGCAGATAAAATGAAGGACAGAAATACAGTGTTCAGAATTATTTTCATTCTTTCCATTGTGTTTACACTTGCAGTAGTTGCAACCCAGGGCATTATTGGTGGCAGCGCAGGCAGCATGGCTCTTACAGTCCTTGTTATTGCTCTTATTATGGTTGTTAACGCAGGTTACGGCGGTGGCTTCAGTAATGTTCCCACACTTCTTTCTGACCACTACGGCATGTCAAACATCAGCGCAATCCACGGTATCACTCTTTCCGCTTGGGGCTTTGCAGGCCTCACAGGCAACCAGCTTTCCGCTTGGATTGTATCAAAGTTCGGTACAGAAATTGTTGACGCAGCAGGCAACCACGTTAACCCCACAGGGTATCAGGCAGTTCTCTACGTAACACTTGCTCTTTACATAGTAGCACTTCTTCTCAACCTGTTCTTTGTAAAGAAGAGCGAAAACACAGGCGAAGTTCCCGAACACTAATTATAAAAAAACAAAAACGGATGCAGAATATACTGCATCCGTTTTTTATTGCTATGCAAGCTTGTGTAAAAATATCAGTAAAAAAGTGCGATGACTCGCACTTCAACACCCCTACCCCTCAATCATGAGGGGT
>CAZRZU010000134.1:0-4037 GCA_964604615.1 uncultured Oscillospiraceae bacterium | reverse complement strand
GCATGAAGTACAAATCAATAATTTCGGGGTTAAGGGTGTGCACAACGTTGCCTCTACCGTCGTATGCGTAGATTATAACGTCACTGTCTGCTGTGGATGTGAGAACATTACCACGTGAATCATAGGTGTTGGTTGTAATTGGGGACGTGGTCACAAGCAGAATGTGCAAAAAGTGGCACGTCCCCAATTACACCCCGTCCCCAATCGCACCCAATTGGCTCTATCATTTCTTTTGCAAACCTAATTTGGATGTTACAATTACATCTGAAGAACCAAAATCCATGGGATACAATCTCAATATTTCGCTGACACAAGCTCTCACTGCCGGTGACATGTTCTCGAAAAACGGTTGACTTATAACGATGCCATTATACGATAATACCATATCTAATGAGTCGTCAATAATTAAATCACTTTGATAACTGCCTTGTTTATAAATTTCGTCAGCTAAGATATAGAAAAAACTGACTTCAGCATCAGTTAACTCTATTTCTTTGTATATAACATCATAATAAAGGGAGTTTTCCATAAAATCAGTCACAGTTATATCCTTTTCAAAACTTTCTCCGATTTCTATTTTGAGGGTTCCTGATCTATCTACTATGTATCGATGCGTCTTTTCGGTAGCCTCAGACATACGCAAAACCAAGAATATTTTGTCTTTCGAATTGTTGGCATCTTCGCTTGAACAGCTACAAAGTGTAATACTGATACATATAAAAAGTATAAAAGATATAATTTTTTTCATTTTAATATTGTACCCTTTCATTTAAATCTTGTTCTGCTCTTATCATGTTTTCCGTAATATCATCATCTGAATCATACCTTATTCCGACTGTTGCTAATTCTTCTTTTGAAGTATAGGCTTTTTGATAATTATACCTCAAATCTGTACATGTATATGAAAAATCATGAATAGCATAGGGATATGTATAAGCTACTGTTGATTTTTTATCTAGAGTTACTCCCCGAAAATGACGGTCTGCATGTATTAATTCGTGGGCTAAAGCTATATTCATTGGTCTGTTTTCATATGCAATTTCTCCAGTTTGAAGATTTTTTGTATACCTAGATAAATCATATGGGTTGTATACGACCCGGCTATTTTCACCACTCGGAGTATGCGAATTTTGTTCATTTGAATCATATCGTATTGTACAGGTTTTTTCATTTGGGGTTCCGTCGGGATTTTCGATTAAACGTCTAACTAATTTAGTCCCATCTGGGTGTTCACCCTCATTTTTTTCATCAATTACTACTTCATATTTATTATCTTCATTTTCGACAGGCTTAAGGCTTAAAGTATCATCCGTAAGTGTTGAAAGATCATTGAAAATAGCTTCAACTTCTTCTTCTGTTCCTTTGATAATAATTTTTAACCCCCATGGGTCCACAAACATAATGGGGTTATTACTACAATACACGTACCAGTTTGTGCCGTCCTTGATTGGGTCAACTGTTATAAACCTGCCTGTGGAGGGGTTGTAGTATCGTGCACGGAGGTAGATGGAGCCTGTCTCCGAATCGTGATATTCCCCTGCGTAGCGGAAATTGTTAGTATCGTTTGCCTTTTCACCCTGCCATACTTCCCCAAAGGGGGAGTAGTAATAGTTTTGCACAATGGGGTAGGCATTGTTGAAGCTCATTAAATCTGTAAAGTCAACTAATCCATCGTTGTTTATATCACATTCGCTGAAAGGCGCTTCTTTACCATAAAAAGGCATGAAGTACAAATCAATAATTTCGGGGTTAAGGGTGTGCACAACGTTGCCTCTGCCGTCGTATGCGTAGATTATAACGTCACTGTCTGCTGTGGATGTGAGAACGTTACCACGTGAATCATAGGTGTTAGTTGTAATCGAGGACGTGGTCACAAGCAGAATGTGCAAAAACAGGCACGTCCCCAATTGCACCCAAACAGAATGTGCAAAAACAGGCACGTCCCCAATTGCACCCACATTTTCAAACTGTCTTAATTCATTTTTTGCTTATAAATATAAAATTTATATGTAATCACAACTCCGCCAAAATAAGCCAATAGAATAACAAATACATTAAATATATTTCCAACTACTATATTAACTGATGAAATAAAACCCAGAATAATAAGAGAAATGCAAACCATAATTAAATATCCAAAAAATAATAAAAAAACCTTTCCAACCAAACGCAACCAAATAGAAAAATCTTTTTTGTTTAAAGCATTGATTACCGCACTAATAAATACAAACATAAAGCCTATTACCGAAAGCCAAATATACCACGGTTTCTTCATATAAACTTCCCCTTAAATAAATCATTCTATTCCAACAGCGATACCAACACCTATGTTCCTTTTGCTTATTTTGTGGAAATTGTAACGGTTAGACTTTCCATGTCAATGCTTGTTTCCGCGTTAAACACCTCTGCAATTTGTTGCATAAATTCATAATCTATCATTATGCTTCCGTTAATATTTTTCACGTATGGAAGAATAACTCCATACGAAGTGAACCCATAATTGATGGTTTCTGTGTCGGTTGCTTCTACTAAAATAGGGTGATCAATCATATTTACGGCATATAATCCATTGGGAGTAGTAAAAAAAGCCGTTTGACGTTTTTGGTCCCACGTTACGGTGCTTCCCATGGTTTCAAGAACCTTACGGAAAGGGAGGTAAACTCTTGTGTATTCAAATGTAACAGGAATTGTTACATCATCTACAATGCAAATGCCGTCCTTTTGCCTAAAAGCTTCATAAAATTCACTTTGAGAATACACTGTAAATTCATATTCGTATTTGTGTGGCTTGCCTGTGGATGTTAAATTAACTGTTATAAAATAATTTCCTTTATCGGTAGATGCCCATATTGTAACAGGCACAAACTCTGTTTTCTCTGTAAGAGTAACATAATAATTTATGTTGCAATCTATGCCGTTTTCAGAAAGTATTTTTTCTATATTCTCTTTGCTTGATACATATTCAACAAATTCAATTTCAAGAGGAAATGATATAAGCAAAAGACGTAAAGAACCGCTGGATGCTGACCCTTTTTGTGTTCTTCCATCTTCGTACATATATGCATAATCAATTTTATTTTCCTTTACCGATTTGCTGTATATGCATTTTAAAGAATTTTGCAAGATATCAACAGAGGGGTTTTCCAGAAATTTTCTGAACACATCCAAAGAAACACTATAGCAAATAAACTCACCGTCTACATTTTCAAAGTTTGCCATACATATTTGCCCGCACTGCATAAGTGAAAACGCAAATAACACAATCATTGCTAAAATTTTTTTTATATTCATTTAGCTTGCCTCCTTTACCTTTTCATATAAATCTGTTGGGTATACCCCATCCAATTTAAGCCCACTTCTATCACCAGGAGCTCCATTGCAAAATTCCGTAAAAGTTTGGATGTGTTTATTTCCCCAATTAATAGTACATATAAGAGTAGGATGCCCTGGGGCATAGACAACCCCTGTGACAACAATTAAATGCCCATCACTTTCATTGCTATAACCGCCATAAAAAGGACCGTATTCGATCATAATTTTTATGATGTTTTCAAAATCTTTTATTTCTACAGGATTGCTTGGATAGTCAATCCTGTAAGGTTTTATAACTATCCCGCTTTTTCCTGCATAGGTATCATACATTGCATTAGCTCTATCTTTAGCCGTTGCAATATCAATATTATACGGGTTTCGGAAATCATCAACCATAAGCAGACAAATTGCTACACAATTTTCATCACCTTGATTGTAGACTGGAACATCATAAACAGCACCACCAACCTTGCCTTGTGCATCAAGTGTTCTAATACTTTCTGCACTACTGTGTGCAAAGTCCATACCTGCCTGTGCTTTAGCTCTTTCTTCTTCAGTTGTTGCATTTTGATATTCAACATAGTATGTGTTCCACATATCTGTATAATATGTAATAAATGTATATGCTGCTTCAGTAAGATTTTCATCGCCCTCTTGATACAACCCCCACGGGTCCACAAACATAATGGGGTTATTACTACAATACACGTACCAGTTTGTGCCGT
>CAZRZU010000133.1:0-4117 GCA_964604615.1 uncultured Oscillospiraceae bacterium | reverse complement strand
CAACTTCCGCACCGTTACAAGTATTTCACTAAACATCCCTTAGAGAAACACCCGATGCTGTCCTTTTTTTGTTATATTACTGTTTCACGGGAACATACGCAAAATTCGGTCTTACAATTTCAAAATAATACTCAGGATTTGCAAGTGAAATTCCGTTTTCGTCAATGAGGTATGTTGTTACCGTGCAAACCTTTGCCCCAAGAATATAATTGAGAACATCCATATTTACATACAGCTTTTGATCTGCTTCATATGTACTCCAATTATACACATCAACAACCTTAAAGGGTTTTCTGCCCCAAAGCTGCATGTCGTTAAGAGTATAAGCATCTTCATTTACATTACCCTTAACTGTAACGGAGCCGAAAGTATCGCTTTCAAAAATGATTGTTACACTGCCGTCTTCACCCAAGGTCGCATAACCCGAAAGATTATCCTCGTCAAAATGGGTTGAGTTAAAGAATTTTTCAATGTCAATATACATTCCACCACGGTCCATAAGACCCTGTGAATAGTTCCAGAATTCTTCAGGCTGATACACTGCCTCATAGTATCCGTCTTCAGAATAGTCATAATCCTCAAAATAGTCTTCTGTCAGCAATGCAAAAAAGCTATAACTGTTTTCTTCTGTGAGAACCGGCATGTCAACAATATTCTTTTCGTTAATCTTTGTATAGGACGCATCTGCGCAGAATGTAACGTCAACATTGCTGTTTTCCTTAGTTAAAGGAGTTAAGCTTTCAGCATCTGCACCCAAAGCCATTGCCACTTCATAAATGTTGAAATCAACGTGGATTCTTTCTTCACACTCTGTTACATAGCCGTTATTATCTGTTTTAACACGGTACGTATAAGCATCTGTGTCGGAGAAAATACCCAAGCCCTTTATAAATGTAACCATCATTGCCACATCGGCATCGTTATATTCCTCTTCGCTGAGATAAATTCCGTCAGCTGCCAAAGCATTTGCCATATACTCAGTATTAAGCACACCTACAATCAAACCGTAAACCGTGTCAATAAAAGCATTGTTTGTGAAGCTCAGCTTGGTATAGCCTTCTGCATCGGTTGTTACGGTTGCATTTTCGGCATATACATTCTTCATAACCTCCGTAACTTCCTCAGCACCGTCAATGTCAACCTCTGCGAAAGAATCAACCATAATCTGCTTTATCATGGTAACATCCATGACACCGTAGAGAGCAGGTTCAAAATAGTCAAGATAATAGAACTTTCCGTTAAGAGGATTCTTAAAAATGATGTTCATCTTTGCATTTTCAGCACTTGTAAAATCATAATCAATCCACATGTGACCTGTAACGTCAGCGCCAAACTTCAAATCTTCGCTGATATATACAGGCATATTTGAATTCAAGGACATATACATTTTACCCACACGCAAATCTTCGCTGACTTCTGCCTGAACCCGTGAAGTTATCTTTGTTTTAAGAAGATTTTCCACGAAATACTGAACATCAAAGCTAGCATGTTCATTTTCAAACACCAAATCGTTAAGTGTTGCGACACAGTCTAAGGGTTTGTTAAGTTCAACATAGAACTCCACCGTACCGTCATAGCTGTAATATTTCTTGCCCAAAAAGTCAAGTTCTGCCGCGCTTGCACCTACCGTAAAAGACAAAAGCATTGCGACTGCACACATAACAGCAATTAATCTTTTCATCATACTTACCACTCCTAAAAAAAGGTATAATAGCTCTTTACACTATTATACCTTTTCAGTAAATTAATGTCAACTTATTTTAAAAGTCTCTCTGCATTGCCGCAAAAGAGATTTTCTGCATATTCAGGATATTTTTTCTTTGCCTTTTCAAATGCCTTAGCCATATTGCATCTGCGGGCTTTCATATTGTGCATGTCACTGGAAATTATGTATCCGTGACCTTGCGTCATAAGTTTTTTAACCAAACCACCTGACATAAACTCCAAAAACCTGCTGGCATTAACCTGATATTTAATATCCAATCCTTTGAAATCTGCCATCATTTTTTCCCACTGGGGATACCTGTCTACATGTGCCACCAGAACTTTCAGCCCCTTGCGGTTTAAGTTATAAATCCACTCTGCCCATCGGGGGTTAGCATCTCCAACGGGAAATTCCAGCATGATATAATCAGTTCCCTGCAAGCATAATTTTTCCACCCCGGGATAGTTGTTTATATCGTTGTCGAAAAACACCTCTGCCCCCAATAAAATGCGAGGCATTTCATCTGTAATATGACCGGACAGCTTTTCAAATCCCCTTTCGCGTTTTTCCAAAAACCTTGCGACAGCAGACTCACGGTGCAGTGTACAGTGCGGTGTTGCGGCACATATACGTACACCTTGATTAAAACTATCAGAGAGCATAGCAATGCTCTCTGACAAATCCTCGGCTCCGTCGTCCACACCTGGTAAAAGGTGTGTATGTAAATCAACCATTTTCATCTTTATCATCCTGATAGCTGTAATCATATCTATAGCCGTATTTATAGCCATACTTATAGCCCTTTTTGTAGCCGCCGTAGCCATATTTCTTCTGCTTTTCAATATCACCGAGCATTACAACGCCAATGATTTTTGTACCGGAATTATTGATAGTTTCAACAGTTGTGTCAAGAACATCGAATGTTGTAACATCCTGTCTCACAACAATTACAACACCGTCACTGACCTTCATTGCCAAGGCAGCATCTGTAACAATAGCAAGAGGAGGAGTATCGATAAATATATAATCGTACTGTTCCTTCAATACGTCAATCATCTTGCCAAACTCCGTAGAGTCAATAAGCTCTGCAGGATTGGGCGGTATTTCTCCCGATGTGAGAACATCAAGATTGTCGCGAACATTTTTCTTAACTGCTTTTTCAATGCTTGTAAAGCCGCAAAGAATATTTGTTACACCGTTGTCCTTTTCAACCTTAAGGTAACGGTGGATTCTGCTCTTACGAAGGTCACAGTCAACAAGAATAACCTTGGCGCCGGTCTGAGCAAAGGTTATAGCCAGGTTTGTAGCGGTGGTAGTTTTACCTTCACCGGGTGTTGAGCTTGTTACAACAATAACCTTGCCTTTGTCAGTTTTTGGCATAGAGAACATAATATTTGTTCTGATTAATTTATAATTCTCTACAACAGTAAACTCTGACTGAGGGTTAAGTATTCTGGCTGTTTCGTCAACTTCAACAATCTGTTTTTTGCTTCTTAAATTAATTTTCAACTCAAACCCCTCCTTTTACTGAGCAATTTCGCCTAAAATAGATATGCTGTATCTGTTGGCAATGTCTTCACTCTTGTGAATTTTTGTATCAAAAAGATTTTTAATTACAATAATTGCCGCACCAATTACAAAGCCAACTAATGCACCCATAACACCCTGCTTAGCAGTGCCCTTGCTTACAGGCTTTGAGGGGATTACAACATTATCGATTATTGTAATCTGACCGTTCTGGAACACCGTACCAAGCTTTTCGGGAGCATTTCTTACCATGCTTTCCGCAACAAGATACGCATCGTGGGGGTTTCCTGCAGCTACTGAAATCTGCATAATTTCAGTGTTGTTAACAGCTGAAATGCTGGTCATGCTCTTAATCTGGCTCCAGTTATACTTACCGCCTATTTCTGCGCTTACTTCAGCCAGAAACTCTCTTGTTTTAAGAATTTCACGGTATGTAGCACTCATACTTTTTGCAGTATTAATATCGGACTGGCTTATAGCCTTACCTTCTTCAAGCTCCTGACGGTTACTTACGTAAAGCATGCCGGAAGCAACATAACTGTCGGGAGTAAAGAACTCAACCCTTACCACAGCAAGCACAGCCATAACAACAGCAAGAGCAACCAAAAGGAACTTGTATGCCCACAGGTCCTTGAAAATTTCAAGAAGGTCGATATAGTCATTATTTTTAAATGAATTCATAATTTCCTCTCCTTTATAGGATTGTTTATATTATTTTACAATAAAGCTTACACAAATAACCACACAGTCATTTTACAATAAACCACACATTTTGTCAATACAAAAAGGGTCACCGCTTACACGGCAACCCTTAATTAAGCAATATTAAAATTACTTCATCATGCTTGCAACTTCATCTGCGAAGTTTTCTTCCTTCTTTTCAAG
>CAZRZU010000132.1:0-4366 GCA_964604615.1 uncultured Oscillospiraceae bacterium | reverse complement strand
GCTTCCTTTGTTCTGTCAAGAACAACAATCTTCTTACACGACTGAGGAACTGCCGCTGCAAAGTGCTTTGCACTGAAGGGACGGTACAGTCTTACTTTAATAACACCAACCTTTTCTCCCTTTGCGTTAAGATAATCAACAGTTTCGCTGATTGTGTCGCAAACAGAACCCATTGCTACAATAACTGTTTCAGCATCGGGTGCACCGTAGTAGTTAAAGAGCTTATAATCTGTACCAATCTTTGCATTGACCTTATCCATGTATGCCTGACAGATTTCGGGAACTGCATCGTAGAACTTGTTGGATGCTTCTCTTGCCTGGAAGAAAATATCCGAGTTCTGTGCAGTACCGCGCTGAGCAGGATGCTCAGGATTCAAGCTTCTTCTTCTGAATGCGTCAATTTTGTCAAAAGGTGTAATGTCACGTAAATCTTCGTTGTCCCATACTGCAACCTTCTGATATTCGTGACTTGTTCTGAAACCGTCAAAGAAATGAAGGAACGGCACACGGGATTCGATTGTTGTAAGGTGAGCAACGGCTCCCAAATCCATCGCTTCCTGAGGGTTGGTTGATGCAAGCATTGCATAACCGGTCTGACGACAGGCATAAACGTCCTGATGGTCACCAAAAATAGAGAGAGCATGACTTGCCAATGCTCGTGCCGAAACATTGATAACACCCGGCAAAAGTTCGCCTGCTATCTTGTACATGTTGGGAATCATAAGAAGTAAGCCCTGAGATGCTGTATATGTTGTTGTAAGAGCGCCGGCAGTAAGAGAACCATGCACCGCACCTGCTGCACCTGCCTCTGACTGCATTTCAGCAATCTTTACAGTATTTCCGAACAAATTCTTTTTACCTTCTGTTGCCCATTTATCAGTAATTTCTGCCATGTTGGAAGAAGGTGTAATGGGGTAAATCGCAGCCACATCAGTAAATGCATAGGAAGCCCAAGCCGCTGCGGTATTACCGTCCATAGTTTTCATTTTTCTTGCCATTTTCTTTTCCCCCTTGTAAAAAATTAATACCTTAATTTATATAATACCTTTTTTATAGTCTAACGTCAAGATGTTTTTATGCAAAAATGACAGAAAATCATTTGATTATCTGTCATTTTTGTACATTTTTGTTAAATTAGTTAAATTTGTAGATTTTTTGCGCCAAGCGGTAGAGGGACACCGTAAGCTTTCTGCCCTGGTAACCCGGGAATGAAGAAATTACGTTTAAAGAGAAATACTTAAGCATTGCATAAAGATGCGAATCCTTACCTTTAATGTATTTCCAAAGCTTGTCCTTCTTTGCTATATTTTCTTCTCCGTCAGCAATATAAAGGAATATTGTAGATACAACCATCATCATGGACAAAGACGAAAACATATTTTTATACAGTACGTGACTTTGCTTTTTGATATCTTCAAGGTCGTGACAGTCAAGCATGATATAAGTAACCTTAACCTGCTGGTCAACACGGGATGCCATCACACTTTCATTTACACTCTGATCGCTTCTGCCTATAAAATAACGGTACAAGTCAATGTTCATATAATACAGACTTTTAACAAAGGGGAGCGGATAATAAACATAGATATTATCCACATAAAATGTCTGTTCAGGAAGCTCCATTTTACATTCCAGAAGCATTTCTCTACGGTAGGTCACCGCATGCATCATAAGATACTGGCTTGTTTTAAGCCCCTTCGTGTCTTCCCAGGAGCACACTGTTTCTTCAGGGAACACGTTTGTGTAACGCATAATTTTACTGGAATCGTCCTCCACATGCTCATATACGTAATTGGTAGCTATCATATCGGGTGTCTGCCCTGAGTTAACCAGCTTTTTTATGCCTGCAAGATACTTAATATAAGCGCTTTCGTCAAACCAGTCGTCAGAGTCAACTACTTTATAGTATAATCCCGTAGCTTCCTTAAGACCTGTATTAACAGCGCCGCCGTGACCTTTGTTTTCCTGATGAACTGCTCTGACTACTGATGGATATTTTTCTGCATATTCATCCGCAATACGTGCCGTGTCATCCTTTGAACCGTCATCAACTATAATTATTTCAACATCTTCTCCGCCTATAAGAAGCGAATCGATGCATTTTTTCATATATTCCTGCGAATTGTAACTGGGTATTGCAAAAGATACCAACTTCATAAAATCACTCCTTAAATTTAATTATATCATGATATATCCCCTTTGTCAAAAGGTTGTTGACAAAATGAATAGTATTGTATATAATTAGAGAAGATTAAATATGACAGTTCGAAACCATCCTGTCACTAAACAAAACTATGGAGCTGCTGTGAGCATAGTGAGATGGGTTTTTACCCGTCTTTTTTGTTTGCGGTTTGTTTTCCTGTAAAAAAGGAGAATTTTTAATGAAAATTACTGTGAAACAGTTAACAAGATCTGCCGTTATTGCAGCGCTTTATGCAGCACTGTGCTTCTTTTTCAAGCCGCTATGCTATGGCTCTATTCAGCTTCGCATATCGGAAGTGCTGTGTGTTCTTCCCATGTTTCTACCGGAAGCAATACCGGGGCTTTTCATAGGCTGCCTTATTGCGAACCTTTTGGGCGGAGCTTTTTTAACAGACGTTATATTTGGCTCCCTCACAACTCTTGTTGCGGCATTTTTAACACGTTATCTTTACAAGAAGACGGATAATATGCCCGTTTCCCTGCTGCCGCCAGTTGTATTGAATGCACTGATTGTAGGTGCGTATGTCCCCTTTGTATATTCAGAGCCGGGTGTCTCGAATACTCTCCCTGTTGTGCTTTTCAGTATGCTTACGGTTGGAATTGGTCAGGCTATTGTAATTTACATTTTAGGATTACCCTTTTCCAAAGCTCTCAAAAAGATGAGTTTTTTAACAATTGGTTAACATTTTTGTAAAAAGCTTCTCAAGTTATTGACTTGGGAGGCTTTTTACGTTATTATTATAATAGGTATGTGTGTAAAAACTTTGCCGTATTTACGCATTTCACTATAATGATTAAGGAGGATGAATGCCATGAATTTTAAAAAACAGTTTTTTACTCTGTTTAGTTCTTTGTGCTTAGCTTTCACAGTAGGTGTTTCTGCATCTGCTCAAACCGGAACTGTAACTGTCGGCACTCTTAACATCCGTTCTTCTACAAATACTTCATCTGAGGTTATTACTAAGGTTTCTATGGGTACAGAACTTGAAATATTGGCAGGTGACGGAGCCTGGTATAAGGTACAGCTTCCCAACGGTGAGATAGGCTATGCCAGTGCAGAATATGTCACTCCAAATGTAACATACTACGGTGTTGTAACAGCAACAAAGCTTATTGTGCGAGCTTCTACCGGAGTAAATTCAGCCGCAATTACATCTCTTCCCTATGGTAGTGTTGTTGAGCTTTTGGCATATGACGGAGCTTGGTATAAAATAAAATATAATGAGGGAAAAACAGGCTACGTAAGCGCAGAGTACATTTCTCTGGATTTATCTCTTGCAGTTGAACAGCCCTATGTTGTATACGGTTATGTAAGCGCAACAAGCCTTAATATCCGTGAGTTGACCAGTGTTGATTCTGATATCATGACTCGACTCCCCATGGGCACATGTGTTGAAATTACTGCATACGACGGAGCTTGGTATAAAATAAAATTAACAGATGGCAGAGAAGGCTATGCCAGTGCAGAGTACATTTCTCTTTCACCTGTTGAAGTACCTGTTACCGATGTTTCCACATCCGGAGAATCTGAAACACCTGAAACAAGTGCAGTAGAATACAAAGCGGTACCCCAGGTAACAACCCCCCCTTCCGAAGAAACATTAGCACTTGGACAAGCTATTGTACAGTCTGCACAGCAGTATCTGGGTACACCGTACGTTTGGGCTGCAAGCGGTCCCGGCAGCTTTGATTGCAGTGGCTTTACAATGTATGTAATGAACCTTTACGGCATAAAGCTCCCCCATCAGTCGGGCATGCAGTACAATTGCGGTTCCTCTGTTCCTAAGGACTCGCTTATACCCGGAGACCTGGTTTTCTTCAATTCTTCAAAAACAACTTCGGTTGCTCACGTAGGCATCTACATTGGTAACGGAAACTTTATTCATGCATCAAGCGGCAGTGCCAAGGCTGTAACTATTTCACCTCTTTCGGCAAATTATTACACAACACATTATCTTGGTGCAAGACGTTTAATATGAAATTTGTGAAAAAACACTTGACTTTTGTGCTATATAATGTAAAATAAATTATAATAATGGTATTATTGTGCCTAATTTTATTTTAGGAGAGGTTTCTTTGAGAGTTATTTCAGGCAGTGCAAGAGTGCTAAAGCTTTCTTCCTTGGATGGGACGGATACCCGCCCCACTTTGGACAGAGTAAAAG
>CAZRZU010000131.1:0-4411 GCA_964604615.1 uncultured Oscillospiraceae bacterium | reverse complement strand
CCTGCTGTTGCAGGTGAAGTTACAGGAGGAAACGGTAATGTTTGATGAAAAGCGAATTAAAACAAAAGTAAGGATAGGAAAGGTTGATTATGTTATATCTTCCACGGCAGATGATGAGTACGTAAGAAAGGTTGCTTATTTTGTGGACAAAAAGCTTGAAGAGCTTACAAAAGCCGACAAGCATCTTTCGACTGCAATGGCGGCAATTCTTACAGCTGTAAACATTACAGATGAGCTTTTCCGTACAAAAGAGGATGGAGAAACTCTTCGCGGTCAGCTTTTGCAGTATGCGGATGAAGCAGGTGCATTGAGGGCACAGAACCAGAAGCTCCAGATGGAAAATAAACGTCTCGTTGAGGAAAACAGAAATCTCCAGATACAAAATGCAAGGTTGGACACAGAGCTTAAGCAGTACAAAAGGAATGGAAAATAATGAGGAAAATTGAGCTTTTGGCTCCTGCGGGAAGCATGGAAGCGCTCCGTGCTGCCGTACAGAATGGTGCCGATGCAGTTTACCTGGGTGAAAAAAGCTTCAGCGCAAGGCAAAGCGCCGAAAATTTTGACGAAGATGCGTTGAAATCTGCTGTGCGTTATGCTCATGAACGCGGTGTAAGTGTTTATCTTGCAATGAACACACTTATACACGAAAAGGAACAGAAAAAGTTCGAAAAAGGTGTGGCTCTTGCCGCAGAGGCAGGAATTGATGCGCTTATAATTCAGGATTTTGGCGGTGCGTACATTGCAAAAGAGGTTTGCCCCCAAATGCCTATACATGCCAGCACTCAGATGAGTGCTCACAACGAGCAGGATGTAGTCGGTCTTTTGGAAAGAGGTTTTTCAAGAGTTGTCCTTGCAAGAGAGCTTTCCCGGGAAGAAATTGCAAAAATTTATAAAAACACGAAAGCTTCGCTGGAAGTTTTTGTTCACGGAGCCTTATGTGTGGGTGTATCGGGACAGTGCCTTATGTCCTCGTTTATCGGCGGAAGAAGCGGCAACCGTGGCAGATGCGCACAGCCATGCAGACAGATATACACTGCAGAAGGTAAGAAAGGGTACTTTTTAAGCCCCAGGGATTTGTGTCTTCTGGATGAAATAGAATCTCTTTACGATGTTGGTGTAGATTCCTTAAAGATTGAAGGCAGAATGAAAAGCCCGGAATATGTTGCAACGGTAACTAATATGTACCGTAAATATCTTGATAGACCCGTAAGGGCTGCTAAAGAAGACATACGCGAACTGGAAAAAATATTTGTGCGCGGCGACGGGTTTTCTAAGGCTTATTATAAAAAAATCAATACACCTGAGCTTATGAACTACGATTTGTCCAACGACGGCATCTCTTACAGAAGTGATAAGGACGTGCTGAAAAAGGCGGCAAACAGTTACCGTGAGGGTGTTGAAAACAAAAAGGTTCCTGTGGATGTGTATTTTACACTTAAAGAAAACAAACCCATGGAGCTTTTGCTGACAGACGGCAATGAGTCTGTTGTTGTGCAGGGCGCGGTTGCTCAAAGGGCGGTAAATGTTCCTCTAACAGCAGAAGCTGCAAAGGAGAGACTCTCCAAAATGGGTCAGACCCCATTTGAAGTTAATCACTTTGAAGGTATAATAGGAGAGAACCTTACTGCAAGCGCAAAGGATATAAATGCTTTGAGACGTGAAGGCACCGAAAAGCTTCTTGAATTGCGGGGCAATGTTCTTAAAAGGGAAGTTTTCCCTGTTGAGTATAAATATCCTGACAAAGTAAAACGGACGGCAAAAATTGCCGTAAGTGTTTTAACAAAACAGCAGCTTGACGGAGCCGAAGCGGCAGATATAATATATATGCCGCTTTCTTTGTATGAGACAGTTGAGAAGTGCGATAAGTATGTTCCTCAGTTGCCTAAGGTTAATTACAACTTGGAAAACGTAATATGCAGGCTTAAAAACAGCGGCGCAAAAACAGTTCTGGCATCAACCTACGGTACGGCTAAAAAGCTTTTGGATGAAGGCTTCTGCGTTGTCGGAGATTATGGGTTAAACATAACAAACCCGGTAAGTGCCAATGAATATAAAAAGTGCGGCATTAATCATATTACTGTTTCACCCGAGCTTACAGCAGAGGAAATTAAGAGCATTACTTTTAATACAGATGCTGAATGTGAAGTGCTTTGTTACGGTCGTCAGATGATGATGACCACACGCGCATGCATTATAAAAGGTGTAAGGGGAAGATGTGATTGCAGGCATCCTTTAAGCCTTCGCGATAAAACAGGTGCGGAATTTTTGGTATATTCCGATACAGACGAGCATATAAATATGATTTATAATACATCTGTTACTTTTATGGCAGATAAGCTAAGCTTGCTTTACTCTTTGAATTCTTCAGTTTTAAGGCTTGTGTTTACGGATGAAAATAAAGACAGAGTGTCTGAAATAATTTCTATGTACAAGGGGAATACAAATGCGGTTCTTCCGAAAGTGTTTACGCGAGGTTATTTCAGTGGAAATAAATAATAGAGAGGACGGTTTTAATGGGAAAGTTGTTTGGTACAGACGGGGTAAGAGGTGTTGCTAACGACCTTTTGACAAGTGAACTTGCATCTAAAATTGGTAAAGCGGGAGCATTTGTTTTAAGCCGCGGTGCTAAGGAAAAGGTTAAGATTCTTATAGGCCGCGACACCAGAATTTCGGGTCAGATGTTGGAAGCTGCTTTGACAGCGGGTATATGTTCCGTTGGTGCAGATGTGTACCTTCTGGGTGTTGCACCCACACCTGCTGTGGCTTATCTTACAAAAAAATATGGCTTTGATGCAGGAGTTGTTGTAAGTGCATCGCACAACAGCTTTGAATTTAACGGTATCAAGTTCTTTGATAAAACAGGCTATAAACTGCCCGATGAAACAGAAAACGAAATAGAGGCATATATCCTCGGAGAAAAAGAAGGTATACCCACACCTGTTGGTGAAAACGTAGGTTTAGTATATGATTTTTCTCACAAGGTTGAAGATTACATAGAAAAAGCAGTAAGTACTGCAACAGAATGCTTTGACGGCAAGTTCTTTGTGCTTGACTGTGCAAACGGTGCTTCCTACAAAACCGCAAAAAGCGCATTTGAAAAGCTGGGCGCAAAAGCAGAGGTTATTTCTGACAAGCCTGACGGTATTAATATTAATGACAACTGCGGCTCTACTCACATGGGCAACCTGTGTGAAAAGGTAAAGGAGCTTGGCGCTGACGCAGGTTTTGCATTTGACGGAGATGCCGACAGAATGCTTGCAGTTGATGAAAACGGCAGCATTGTTGACGGTGATGCTATTATGGCAATTTGTGCAAACAGCATGAAAAAGAAAGGCACACTTAAAAATAACACACTTGTTGCAACTGTTATGAGTAATCTTGGTTTGTTCATAATGGGCGAAAAATGCGGCATTGAAATACCCAGAACAAAAGTAGGCGACAGATATGTCCTTGAGGAAATGCTCAAACACGGTCATTCTATCGGCGGCGAACAGTCCGGTCATGTTATATTCCTCGACCACAACACCACGGGTGACGGACTTGTAAGCGCAATTTCCCTTGCATCTGTCATGTGCGAAGAAAATAAAAAGCTTTCTGAGCTGGCAAGCATTATTGACATTTACCCTCAGGTGCTTAAAAATGCACGTGTTGCAAAAAGCGGCGATAATTCCTATGCCGAAGACGAAGTTATTATGGCTGCAATAAAGAAGCTGGAGGACAAATTCTCCGGCGAAGGCAGAGTTTTGATTCGTCCCTCAGGCACAGAACCTTTGGTAAGAGTTATGATTGAAGGCAAAAACCAGGAAGAAATAAACCGAGATGCACAAGAACTTGCAAAGCTCATTGAGGAGAGACTGTCCTGATGGAACCGAAAGATTATATTATTACAAAAATAGAAGGCGAGTATGCCACTCTTTCGGATGTTAATACAGGCGGCGAAGTGTTTATAGCAATGGCTCTTTTGCCTTTTGGTGTGGATATCGGCACAAAAATCCACTATGAGATGTTTGAATATACTGTGGAATAGTTTTGAAAAAATCGGGCAAACTGTTTCTGGAGGTGATTGTAATGAATAACAAGAACAATCAGAAGCAGGAAAACAACCAGAAAAACGGTCAGTCCAAACAGAAGGGCAATAATCAGAATTCTCAGCAGAATAATAAAAACCAGTAATTTGAAACCCCTCGGATTATTAATCCGAGGGGTTTTCAGACTGTCGAAAAACTTAATTTTCAAGAGTCGCAAAGGGTTCGGGAAAGAAGGTTTCCCGAATGTAATCGGCAGACTTAATCGCATTCAGTCTGCCGAAAGTGCCGATTTTAGGGGGCTTGCAAGCCCCTTGTACGAGAAATCGGTACTTTGTTCTGTAATAGGAAATTGCGTAAAATAAAAAAGTGTGATAAAATAAAGA
>CAZRZU010000130.1:0-4436 GCA_964604615.1 uncultured Oscillospiraceae bacterium | reverse complement strand
CGGAATCAGGATAAGCTGTTGCTACAGCTGTATCGCTTGTTCCTGTAGGTGCAGGATTTGTTGCGTCAAAAAGAGCAGTTGTGGACTTTGCATATTCGAGAATAGCATCATCTGTAACTGCTGCGCTTATGCTCATTGCAGGAACCATAGCAAGAACCATGATTGTTGCAACTGCTAAGCTTAAAAATCTTTTAAGTTTCATTTTTGTTTACCTCCAAATTTTTTAAATTTGTCGAAGGAACTTCGTTTGTGGTACCCTGTTTTGTGGCTCTTGAAGAAGCGCGTTATCGCATCTCCGTTTGTGATTCCTAATTTTGTTTATTTGCCTATGCTCATACAAAATTGACCACGGCACAACTCTGCGTGTTCGCTCTATCATCCACAGGATGCGCTCACACTCGATTCCACGGCACAACTCCATGCCCTTCCTTCATCGTCCACCGGACGCGGTCGGGCTCGGTTCCTCCAAATTTTTTTATATTTCGGTCGTCCGACCGAACGAGCATTGGGATAACTTTGCACTATCCCGGATGCGGAACGTTAAGACTACTTTTCCTGTCGACCTCAAGAAAGGATGTAACCTCCGTCCCAAAATTAAAGTCTGTCATCGTACGAACCTTCATCACTGTGAAATGCTCAAATCACTCTAACAATTTGGCGACATCCGCATTTCATTCGTGTTTTGCAAGAGCACGTCACAAATCCCGGGAAGGAACTTGCATCGTTGTCTAAAGCAAAGCTCCGGACAATACTCCACTCTTATGGTATCATACATGATAATATTACACCTATTAAGGCAAAATGTCAATAATAAAAGTTGAATTTTATGGTATTTTTTCATTAGAAAATCAGCAACACAACATGTTGTATTGCGCAGTTCCAAACACACAAAACCAACCCTTGCTCAGTGGGGACAGACCCCAAGTGCTACAATTTGTAGCACTTGGGGTCTGTCCCCACTGAGCAGATTATATAATTTTGGTTCGATGAAGCCCCGTAACTCTCGTTATACAGCGAATTGAGTAATCGCCTTTAATTTTCGCTAGCACTTCATCTCTTTTTTCCAACGGCATATACAATAATGATTTAGGGTTGTCAATCCCCATGGACTTCAATGTTTGTATTAAATCTTCATCATTCAGTTTATTGTAGTGATATAGTTCAAAGTCGTTGTTCTCAGGTTCACGATGAAATTCTTCGTAGGAATGTTTTGGCAATATATCAAAAAGGAAATTTGTATTTACAAAGCTTTGTTCCTGCTCATTTACGTAAGCAGAATAGCTGCTCCAAGGATATTCTTCTATATTTGCCAAGCCTGCCTTAACAGGATTTTGGTGCACATACCTGACAAGGTGCATAAAGTATTCATCATTTTTTACCGTGCAGCTTTTATATCTATTTTCCGACAAGCTGCCGGTTCTATCGTATTTGAAATTAAACCATTGCGTATACTCACCAATAAGGCGCTTCATAATCTCCGAAATGTCACGGAGCTCTTTTTCTTTAATGACCAAATGAACATGGTTTGTCATGAGACAATAGGCATACAGATTGAACCCTTTCATTTGCTTTAATTTAAGTAGAATTTCAAGAAATTTTTCATAATCCCTTGTTTCCAGAAAAACATCCTGCTTATTTGCCCCGCGGAACATAGCATGGTATACACCGCTTTCGCTGTACTCTCTTGGTGCGCGACCCATAACAATCACCTCAAATACATTTTATCCTTTTGGTAAGCAATTGTCAATAGATTTTTGCTCAGTGGGGACAGACCCCAAGTGCTACAATTTGTAGCACTTGGGGTCTGTCCCCACTGAGCAGGGGTTGGAGGAATATAAAAAGGACCCGACCTTTCGGTCGAGTCCTTTAGTATCAAAACTTATTCAGTTATTGATTAGATTATTAACCAATCTTTTCTACGAATACAACTACGTCTGTAACTTCATCTTCAGCATCGATAGCTGTCTTAATGAATGCTGTTCTCTTGTAGTTGCCTGTGGAAGCCTTAACAGAAGACTTGGAACCCTTAGCGATGGATACGTTTGCACCAGAGTAGTCAACAACTGTTACATTGTAGTCATCAGCAAAGTAGTACTTTTCACCGTCAAGTTCGAACCACTTGGATTCGCTGTCTGTGATTTCACCATAGTGAACTGTTACGTCTTCGTCAGATGTTTCGTTGGAAAGGATGTCATCAAGACCTTCTTCAACACCTGCTGCAGGAGCATCTGCATCGGAAGCGAAGAGAATCTGAAGATCTGTTGCGTAACCGCCGTTTTCAGCATAAAGGATTACGTTACCCTTTTCAGGAACGATTTCCATGTCTTCGTAATCGTCAGGATCAACTACTACGGAAACTGTGGAACCAGCTACGATACCTGTGATCTTAACTGTCTTTTCGTCTTCAGCTGTTGTTGTAGAAACCTTTGTTACTACCATTACAGGAGCTTCAGCATCAACGGAAGCCTTAGCATCTGTTGCAACAAGAACATCGGGATCTTCATCGGGGTTACCGTAAGCTACGAAGCTGTAGGAAGAACCGTCTACGAAGAGAGAACCAACTGTGGATACTGTGATAGCATCTTCGAGGTCACCTTCATTTGCTTCCTTAGAATCTACGTTGAATACGAGAACGTCGGATGCAAGGTCGAATACACCGTATGTGCCACGAGCTGCATTGTAGTACTTTGTTTCAGTAGCTGCATCATCTGCATACTTGTCGTTTTCTTCGAAGTCTTCATCAGAACCGGGGAAGTAGATAGCGGAGAGTTCACCAGCAGCTGTAAGGTCAATCTTAGCGATACCTGTCTTACCTTTGATTACGTCATAAGCATCATCATCTGTTGCGTATGTTTCGCCGTCTACCTTAACCTTCTTGGACTTAAGTGTAAGAACTTCAACTTCGCCGTTAGCATTAACAACCTTTACAAGGAAGGAGTTGTCGTCGAAGTCACCTGTGGACTGACTGTCGTCGATTACGTATACATAGTCAGCATCAGCAATTGTGCTTACTGCATCGATGTAAGCAATCTTACCAGAAGCATTGATGTAGAAGAGACCTTCGTCACCAGCTTCGGGAGCTTCAATGTCAGCAACAGCTGTAAGCTTATAATCCTTACCGTTGATTGTGTAAACATCATCGTCGATTTCGTCTACTGTACCTTCAACAACTACGGAAGATACGTATACTGTTATAATGCTGGGTTCTGTGTCAAGAATTGTTACAACGTCACCAGCTTCGATAGCGGAAGCATCAACAATAACGCCGTCCTTAACAACTGTGTAAAGCTTTGTTTCGTCATCATAGTCGATTTCGATATCATCGTCTTCGCCATTGATGTAGTAAACTTCATCTTCGGAGTCAACTTCGTCAACTACGAATTCCTTAGCATATGCAGAGGGAATTGTAGCAAAGATGAATTCGAAGTTACCGTCGCCATCGTTGTCAAGAAGAGTGATGTCATCGAGGTTCTCGTAAACTTCAAATACGTCAACAGCTGTGTCGTATACGTTGAAGCCGTTGATTACTACAAAGTAATCTGTTGTGTCGAATTCTTCACCCTTGTTGATTACGAACTTATCAACAGAAGCTTCTGTTGTCTTCTTGGAAGTTTCGCTCTTGTAGTAAAGAACGGAATCATCATTGAAGCTTTCGATAAGGTCTGTATCAAGAACTGTTACAGAGTTCTTACCGGACTTTTCAGCTACTGCGAAGATTTCGAGTTCGTCATCATCGTTTTCACCAACGTAAGCAACTACTGTGTAACCAAGAAGTGTAGCAGCGCTTGTAGCATCAGCAACAGCAACGATTTCTTCGCCTACTTCGTAGTCGGATTCATCGCCAACCTTTGTTGCTACGAGGCTAACTGTGTTAGCATCTTCGTCGTAGTTGTCAACGTCAGAAAGGTATGTTTTTACGATAACACCTTCAACCTTTTCAAGTTCAAGGTATTCTGTAAGGATTGTCTTACCTTCAAGAATTTCGTACTGGTCACCATAGATACCTGTGGAGTAAGATGTCTGGTCCATAAGTTCTACTTCAAGAGCATTGTAGATAAGCATAGCTACTGTTGCTCTGGAAGCAGCTGCGTTCTGTGTACCAGCTACACCCTTTGTAAAGCCAGCCTTGGAACCAGCTACGATGTAGCCGCCGCCAGCCCAACCACCGTTGTTTTCTGCAACGGGTTCATAACCAAGTGCGCAAACGATCATCTTAACGATCTGACCGTATGTTACTTCACCGTTGGGGTTGAATGTGCCGTCGCCCATACCGTTAACAATACCGTAAGCTTCTGCTACGTTAACGTAACCGGAGCACCAGTCATCAGCCTTAACGTCTGTGAAGTTTGTAGCACCCTGTTCAACATCGTCGTCAAGACCAAGCATACGTACGATCATTGTAGCAGCTTCTGCTCTTGTAACTGTGTTGTCGGGTC
>CAZRZU010000129.1:0-4494 GCA_964604615.1 uncultured Oscillospiraceae bacterium | reverse complement strand
CTACGTTCACCTCTTTCAGAAATTTTGTGTATATAAATAATTATAATCTATTACAGACAACGATGATTATAACATATGCGGAAAAAGATTGCAAGAGTTTTTTTGAAAAAAATAAAAAAAATAGAGGGGACGAAATGCCACAAAAGGCTGTGATATATTTCAGTCAGAGATTTGTGATGGGAGGAGATAAAATTACTGATAAACAAAAGGTGTTGGAGCTGTTGGAGGCAATCGCATTTACTTCGCCTGCCTATTTTGCAAAGATTGCAAACGATAGCCAAAAGCAGAAAATTGTGTGGCAGGATATTGAGTCTTTGCCTGACGAGGTGAAAAAAGCCATAGCAGTGATAAAAAATACCCCGTCGGGAATTGCCATTGAAACACTTGACAGAATGAAAGCCATTGACTTGCTGATGAAGTATATGGGAATGAGCAAATCGGGCGAAGGCGGTGTTTTGATTGAGGGAGAAGGAGAGCTTGAAGAATAGAATATATCTGCCTGATGTTGTTGGAAAGGGATACAGAGAATTCTGGAACTTTAAGGGCAGATACAGGGTTGTGAAAGGCTCCAGAGCCAGCAAAAAAAGCAAAACAACAGCGCTTTGGTATATTTACAATATTATGAAATATCCCAAAAGTAATTTGCTGGTGGTGAGAAAAACATACAGAACACTGAAAAATTCCTGCTTTGAAGAGCTGAGGTGGGCCATTGAAAGGCTGGGGGCTGGAGACTACTGGCTATGTAAAGAGGCTCCCCTGGAGATGGTTTACCTGCCCACGGGGCAAAAGATATATTTCAGAGGACTGGACGACCCAATGAAGGTGACAAGTATTACCGTGAGTGAAGGAGTCTTGTGCTGGATGTGGATTGAAGAAGCTTATGAAATAAGTGACGAAAGCCATTTTGATATGCTGGACGAGTCTATACGAGGGGAAACCAAAGAGGGACTTTTTAAGCAGATTACCCTTACGTTTAACCCGTGGAACGAAAAGCACTGGCTGAAGAAAAGGTTTTTTGACAGAGAGGACGAGGATGTTTTTGCCACAACTACAAATTACACCTGTAACGAATTTTTGGACGAAAGCGACAGAAAGCTTTTTGAGAACATGCGCATTAAAAACCCTGAACGTTACATGGTTGCAGGCCTTGGAAACTGGGGCAGGAGCGAGGGCTGTGTGTACACAAACTGGCACGAGGAAAACTTTTTATTAAAGGACGTGTTAAAGGGCGACAGACGGGCGGTGTTCGGACTGGATTTTGGCTATGTGAACGACCCCACGGCACTTTTTTGCGGTGTGGCGGATGTTGAAGAGAAGAAAATTTTTGTGTTTGACGAGATGTATGAAAAGAACCTTTCCAACGAAGAGATTTTTAAAAGAATTACGGAAATGGGATACGGAAAAGAGCGAATCAGAGCAGACTCGGCAGAACCGAAAAGCATTGACAGGTTAATGTGTTTGGGATTAAGGCGCATACGGAAGGCTAAAAAAGGTCCGGACAGTGTAAGGTTTGGCATTGGGCTTATACGTGAGTACGAAATTATTGTGCACCCCTTGTGCGTTAATTTTATAACGGAGATTTCCAATTACTGCTGGGAAACCAACGAAACGGGAAACGGCATTAACAGACCTAAGGACGAGTTTAACCACCTGATGGACGCAATGAGATATGCTATGGAGAGCATGAGCGATGATGAAAGTTTTTCGTTTTCATAGGCTGAAAAGGAGGCTGACAGATTGGGAAGTGTGAAGGATTGGAACAGGATGCTTGCAGAATTGTTTGGAGGAATGTTCTTTGAAGCAAGATTGAAGTATGAAAATGAGCATGGGAAAACAGAAAGCAAAATTGCATCTGTGCATGACTTTGGATTAAGCGGTGCGGATGCATTGGATGCACGTTACGAAAAATTGCAACAGGGCTTTTATTGGACGGATGCTGAAAATGCGGCGGATACTCCGGGGGAAGATGCCTTTTTTGAAGGGGCAGCCTGCTTTGAAAAGGAAGAGAAGGAAAAGAGCATTTTTAAAACACTGCTTTTTTACGATGAAAACAAGATGGTGAATGCTCCGCAGGGCAAAAATTTTGAGCAGGAAAAGGATTTTTACGAGACAAGGCTGTTTGCTTTTGAAGAAAAAAGCTACGGCATGCCGAAAGTTTTTTTTGAACCCTATCTGAGTACCCATGTGTTTGACGCATATGATGCATGGGAAAGAACACTTCTGCCCTCAAGGGAAGATGCTTTGCACGAAGCTGTTGAGACAGACATTTACGAAAAGGAAAACGAAAGATACATATTTAAGCGGAGCAAAAAAGAAGCGGAGAGGGTGCTTAACAGTGCCGAACCTCTAAAAGACGGACGGATGCATGAGGTAAACATTGAAATGGTTAACAACAATAACATACAAAGCAGCTTTGACGTTGATGAAGCATTGGATATGTTAAGTCAGCGACTGTGCGAGATTATGGCAAAAAGCGCAGACGGATTGTATTTTTAGGAAAGGTGGAGTTGTGTGAGCATTTGGGAGAATGTTACAAAGAATGTGTTGGAAGGGCTGAACAGAAGGAGTGTTATGAGCGAAAAGGAGTTTTTTGAGGCAGAGATTGCCGGTTGGAAGCATGATGAAAAAAGGCGCCGAATGATAGAGGGTGAGCGGTATTTCAGAGGGGACCACGATATTTTAAAAACAGAAAGAACTGCCATAGGCACGGGCGGCAAGCTTAAACGGGTGGATAATTTGCCCAATAACAAAATTGTGGACAACCAGTATCAGAGGCTTGTGAACCAGAAGGTTAACTACCTTTTGGGCAGAGAGTGTGTGCTTGACGGGGATAACGATAATTACATTTGGCTGGTTAAGAAAACTCTTGGAAAGGATTGGGACAGGGTTTTGAAGTGCCTTTTGAGAGATGCGGTGAACATGGGGATTGCATGGCTGTATGTTTACACAGATGAAAAGAACAGGCTGAAATTTAAAAGGATACCTGCCTATGAGGTGATGGCATACTGGAAGGATGATGAGCACACCCTGCTTGATCGAGCTGTGAGACTGTACAGTGTTGAGGGTTACCGCGGAAAGAAAGAGTGCGTCCGTGAGATGGCAGAAATTTATTCTTCGGACAAGGTTGAGGTTTATGAATGGGAGGACGGAGTTTTAAACAAGGTTGAAGAGCACACCTATTTTAAAGAGTCGGGAATACCGTTGGTGGCATTCAAGTACAACGAAAAGGAAATTCCGCTCATAAGCCGTGTAAAGCCTCTTCAGGATGCTTTGAACAAGACATTGTCGGACTTTGAAAACAATATGCAGGAGGACAGCCGTAACACAATTCTTGTTTTGCAGAATTATGACGGCGAGGACCTGGGCGAGTTCAGGCAGAACCTGGCTACATATGGTGCAGTTAAGGTGAAAACCGTTGACGGTGCAGCAGGAGACATTAAAACCCTGAGCACTGATTTTAATGCGGAAAATTACTCGGTGCTGGTTAACCTTTTGAAAAGCTCGCTTATTGAAAATGCCATGGGCTACGATTCAAAAAGCGACAAGCTGGGAAACAACCCCAACCAGCTGGTGATGAAGAGCATGTTTGCAGACCTTGATCTGGACATGAGCGAGGCTGAGGTGGAATTTAAGTATTCCTTTAGTCAGTTAAAGAGCTTGGTGGACGAGTATTTTGAGCTGTACGGCTACGGATATTTTGAAGATGAAAGAGCGGATATTGTGTTTAACCGCGACTGCCTTATTAACGAAAGCGAAGCTATTGATAACTGCGTAAAGAGCAAGGATATTTTAAGCGAGGAAACAATTGTGCTTCAGCACCCGTGGGTAAAAGATGTGAAGGACGAAATGAATAAAAGGAGCGGTAATTGATGGACAGAGAAGAGCTTACGGCATTGGGACTTGACGAAGAAGCTGTTGAAAAAATAGTGGGCGAGCAGGAAAGATTGCGGGAAGAGTATGAAATTCGGATTGCATCCGTTGAAAGGGAGCACGAAATTGAAAAGATACTTGTTCAAAGCGGAGCCAGAAACATAAAAGCGGTGAGAGCTTTGGTGGGAGACGGCGATGCGGAGAGTGTTAAACGAGAGATAGACAAGCTTAAAAATGACGAGGAAACAAGATTTTTGTTTGAAAAAAAGGGTAGCTTTATGCCTGCCAGAAGCCCGGAAAGATTGCCCGACACCCAAAAGGCAGGCTACGAGGAAAGACTTAAGGAGGCACGGCGCGCCGGAAATACACTGGAGGCAATACGCATAAAGCAGCAGGCGGCAAACGAGGGAATTGTGCTGATTTAAAGAGTGAATGTACATGTTAACAACCGGGCGGTCTTTAAGGCTGTAAGGTGATAAATATATATATTAATTTTATTAGGAGGAATTTTTTATGGCAAATGTTACAGGAGTAGGTACAAGTTGGAATTTACCCAATTATGCAGGTGAGCTTTTCGCGGCTGACAGCGCGCAGACACCTCTTCTTTCCATGATTGGAGGTTTG
>CAZRZU010000128.1:0-4653 GCA_964604615.1 uncultured Oscillospiraceae bacterium | reverse complement strand
TTTTTGGTTGCCGGACTAGGATTCGAACCCAGACAAACAGAGTCAGAGTCTGTCGTGCTACCCTTACACAATCCGGCAATACTTGTCTGTCATTTGACTTACTCAGTTATTATAACACAAAAATAAGGTTTGTCAATACTTTTTGAGAAAAATTTTTAAAAATGTGCTGCCAAAAATATTTACAAAATTAGGCAATAATGTTAAAATAAGCTCAGAAACTTATAAAAAGACAGGGGAGATGATAACATGGGTAAAATATACGGAAAAGCATTGCACGGCTCTTTTTGTAAATATTATGAGAGATTTCGAGAGCTTCATGCTTTAAGCGAGGATACTGCCGTTACAAAGGAAGAGCTTTTTCCCAATGGGTGCGGTTTATGGGAAAGAAGGGTTCTGCACGAAATGACGGAATTTGGTGTTGTAAAAAAGGCTCCCGGGAAAAAATACTGGCTTAATGAAGAGCTTTCTAACAATCCTGACCGTGTACTTAATCAGAGACTTATCCTTGTTGCTGTTGCGTTGGTGTTAGGCATTATTCTGGGGCTGTTGTCCCGCTGCGGAATTATTAATTTATGATAACAGTATAACAAATGAAGTGAGGGTAAAAATCACATTGTTTTACCCTCACTGTTTTAATGTCCGGACTATTTTACTTTTGTTTTTAATTTAATCGTTGTCGCAGCTGACTATACAACGGATAAGACAAGCCGTTACAGTGATAAGCAGTGAGAAGAACAGGAACAGTAATCCTGTTATAATGGCGCCGATTACACTTGCTGCTGCAATGTCAATAGTCAGAAGAATTAACCCTGTGAGTATTGTTCCGAGTATGCCTGTCAAAAGAAGAGGAATGACATTGCATATACATCTGAGGCTTCTTGCACCTGATAAAACACTCAGAGTTAAAAGCAGACCTGTACCTACAACTGCTATCACAAAAAATGCCCATACTACTGTTGTAGGAAGGGTCAGAATACCGGAAAAGGTCAGAAAGCCCGCAATAATTCCTATAACAATGCTGGCAAGAACTGCTATGCCTGTGCAGTTAGCTCTGCATGAACAATTATTCATAAAATCACCTCCCGTAATAAGATATGCCGTGGGAGAGGGTTTTGTTATTGAGAAAATTGGCGATACGTGCGGCGCCGAACAGGAGGTGTACAGGAAGAAACAGCTTATTTAATTGAAACATGAGGTTTTTATGGTCTTTTTGTAAAAAGATGTTGACTTGGTATAAGTTGTTATTTTATAATATAAAAAGATTTTATTAACGAAAGAGGTAAAAAAATGGATTTTGCAGGCACAATCTGGGCGATTTTGCCGCCCGTAATCGCAATTGCTCTCGCACTTTTGACAAAAGAAGTGTACACTTCTTTGTTCGTGGGTATTTTTGCAGGAGCACTTTTGTACACAAACTTTAATATTATTGATTCGCTGGAATCAATCTTTTCTATTATGGGTGAAAAGGTAGGAGGCAATATAAATATTATTATTTTCCTTATCTTTTTAGGAGTATTGGTGAGTCTTATGAGCCGTTCGGGTGCGTCTGCGGCATATGGAAAGTGGGCTTCAAAATCCATTAAATCAAAGCGCGGTGCACTTCTTGCCACAAGTGCTTTAGGTGTGTTAATCTTTGTTGACGACTATTTTAACTGCCTTACCGTTGGTACTGTAATGAGCCCCGTAACAGACCGCTATAATATAACAAGAGCTAAGCTTGCGTATATTATTGATGCAACGGCAGCTCCCGTTTGTATTATTGCACCTATTTCATCTTGGGCGGCAGCAGTAGGCTCTTACATACCCGAGGAAATGAGTGTAGATGGATTCACGATGTTCTTAAGAACAATTCCCTATAATTTTTACGCGATTCTTACCATTCTAATGATTATTGTTATTATGGTGTTTAACTTTGACTTTGGCAAAATGAAAAAGCATGAAACGGAACATGCCAACGATAAACCGGAAGAAATCGTGAGTACAAGTTCCGACAAGGGTAAGGTAGCAGACCTTGTTCTTCCCATTGTTTTTCTTATTGTTTCCTGTATCAGCTTTATGCTTTATACAGGTGGCATTTTTGAAGGGGTGGGCTTTATCTCAGCATTTGCAGACTGTGATGCATCCCTCTCATTGGCGCTGGGTTCTTTTGTTACAATAGTTTTCACATTTTTGCTGTATCTTCCTCGCAAGGTTGTTTTATTTAAAGAATTTTGTGAAAGCTTAACTGACGGCTTTAAGGCAATGGTGCCCGCAATTATGATACTTACTCTTGCATGGAGTCTCAGTGGTATATGCTCCGAAGAATTCCTTGATGCAGGCGGTTTTGTAGCAGGTGTTGTACAGTCGTATAACATAAGTAAGGCAATTCTTCCTGCAGTGTTCTTTCTTGTTGCTTTGGGTCTTGCTTTTTCTACCGGTACGTCATGGGGAACATTTGCAATTCTTATTCCCATTATTTCCGCTGTATTCAACAATGTAGACTGTACACTTCTTGTAATTGCAATTTCTGCATGTCTTGCAGGTGCTGTGTGCGGTGACCATGTTTCTCCCATATCTGATACAACAATACTTGCATCAACAGGTGCGAGATGTAACCATATTGACCACGTGTCAACGCAGTTGCCTTATGCAATGCTGGTAGCAGGATGCTCATTAGTAGCATATGTTGTTGCAGGTCTCACAGAAAGCTTTATCATTTCCTTTGCGACAGGTGTGGTATTGCTTCTTGCAGTGCTGGTGTTCTTTGGTAAAAGAGCAAAAACTGATAATTAAAACAACAAAAGCCTCCACAAAATGTGGGGCTTTTGTTATTATATAGGAAATTACAACTTTTATATTTATAAACAAATCTTGACAAAATATGCAAAATACACTAAACTATTTATGTACAGAATATGTGCATAAAAACTAAATGGAGGATGAGAAAATGAACAAATTGTTCAAGCTCAAGGAAAACGGCACAAATGTGGGAACAGAGCTTATGGCAGGTCTTACCACATTTATGACAATGGCTTACATCATTGCACTTAATCCTAACTTGCTTACGGGTTTTGGCGCATATGGACAGGATTTGTGGAACGGTGTATTTATGGCAACATGTATTGCATCTGCAATTGCTATGTTTGCTATGGCATTTCTTGCAAACAAGCCCTTCGCTCTTGCACCGGGCATGGGTCTTAACAGCTTCTTTGCTGTCGTAGTTGCAAATATTGCAACAATTACAGGCACAAGTTACCTTACATCTTTCCGTGCAGCTCTTTGTATTATCCTGATTGAAGGTATAGTATTCATGATTTTATCCGTTCTTTCCATACGTGAAAAAATCGTTGATGCTATTCCCGTAGGGGTTCGTTCAGGCATTGCTCCTGCAATCGGTATTATGCTTATGAACATCGGTCTTGGTTCAAACGCAGGCGTTTATAATTCCGAGGGTACAGCTTTTTATGTGCTTCGTGATTTCTTTGGTGCGCTTACACCTTCAGTAATTGCAAACAACATGGGTGATGCTTATCCTCAGATGGTTCTCTCTGTTGTAACAATGTTCGTAGGTTTGTTTATTATCATTATTCTTGACCATAAAAAGGTAAAAGGCAGCGTGCTTCTTGGTATGCTTGGCGCAAGTGTTATTCATTGGGCTTCTCAGGCTATTTTCTTTGGGCAGAATCCCTTTGAAAGTCTCAAGACAGCATCTTTTGTGCCTCCCTTTAAAGACATGGCAAACACAACACTGTTTAAGTTTGACTTTGCAACACTTATGGAAATCGGATGGTTTACAGTTATTACTCTTGTAATTACATTCTGTATGATTGACATGTTCGACACAATCGGCACATTTGTAGGTGCGGCAGCCCGTGGCGGTATGCTTGACAAAGACGGCAAGATGCCTAAAATGAAGGAAGCACTTCTTTCCGATGCTATCGGTACAACAGTAGGTGCTTGTACGGGTACATCCACAGTTACAACCTTTGTTGAGTCAGCTTCCGGCATTGAAGCAGGCGGCAGAACAGGTCTTACAGCACTCACAACAGGTGTACTTTTCCTTGCATGTATCTTTATTGCACCCATTGCAGCACTTATTCCTGCTGCGGCTACTTCTGCGGCACTTATTTATGTAGGTATCCTTATGGTAGCAGGTCTTAAGAACATCAATTGGGACGAAATTGACCAGGCTGTTCCTGTGGCAATTATGCTCATCACAATGCCTGTTTCAGGTTCTATCGGCCATGCAATCGGTCTGGCACTTATTTCTTACACAATTATAAAGGTGTTCACAGGTAAGGCGAAGGAAGTTTCAGTACTTACATATGTAATTTCACTGTTGTTCCTTCTTAAGTTCTTCCTGGTAGTTTAAGAATAAAAGGCTTCGGATTTTCCGAAGCCTTTTTTGTGTAGGGTTGATTGAGTTTTGTTGATAGTTTAAAGGCGGCAGCCTTTTTATCTGTTGTTAATAATCTTTGTAAGCTCAACGGGGTCAACAATCTTGCCGTCCTTGTAAACACGCATGTTACCGGAAGCGATTTCGTCAATAAGAATAACTTCGTCGTTGTTGTAACCAAATTCAAACTTAATGTCCCAAAGGTCAAGACCAAGTGTCTTAAGATCGTCGGCAACAATCTTTGTAATCTTAAGAGTCTGTTCCTTCATGCTGGAAAA
>CAZRZU010000127.1:0-4654 GCA_964604615.1 uncultured Oscillospiraceae bacterium | reverse complement strand
AACAGATTATGTAACTTCACCTGCAACAGCAGGTGTTTTTCTTTTGTATATATAAAAGAAAATCAATATTGATGCAATTGTCATACCTAAACCCGTCACTGTCATCTGACCCAACATTTCGCTGTTTTTCACCTCTAAAACAGAGCTGATATTAAAAAACAGATGTGACAGTATAACAACGCAAATATTCTTTGTTTTATAGTAAACCACACCCAGAATAATGCCGTAAACCGCCGCAAATACCGACTGTGCCAGCACCGCATGAGCCAAACCAAACATAAGCCCCTGCAGCACAACGGCTAAAGCCATCGGCATAACGTCAGCAAGCTCTTTTTGTATAATGCCCCTGAAAAGAAGCTCTTCAAAAATGGGTGCAGCCACACAGGTTGACAGTATAACCGTAACCATGCAAAACCCTGTCATTGTGTTAAAGTCATACCCCTGCTGCGCATTTTTAATTGACTCCTGTAAAATGGGAACATTCATTTCAGACCACAGAAGATAAGCTCCCGTAAGAAGCCTGAATCCTATTGCCATAGCAAATGCCAGCACTCCGTCAATTAGAGAAATCCGTCTCGCGTTAATGTAATTTTTTATGTTTATATCTCTCAGATAAAACATTACAAAATATATACCTGCTGCTGCTATTGATGCAATAATGGTAACTACACCGCTATAATTTTCAAGATCCTCCTCCATAAAGTCAACCTGAAAAGTAAGTAAATATAACAGTGCAAAATAAATAAATATGTAAAATAGCGCAAGCGCTATTTTTTTAATTATATGTGCCGGTTTTTCTGCCAAAATGTTTACTTCCTTCCCTATCAGAACCCTGCTTCTCTTAAAAGCTTAGCCATAATTTCCGCACTGTTATTGAGTCCGCTCATCTCTTTTTCGTCCAACGGCAATTCAATAACTTCATTAATGCCTTCTCCACCCACAATTGAGGGCACAGAAAGAGCAACATTGTTCATGCCGTATTCGCCCTCTAAAATAGATGAGAGTGTAAGCACCGACTTTTCGTCGCCCATTATGGCTTCACATATTCTTGCAACTGCAAGTGCTATCGCATAATAGGTTGCACCCTTTTTATCGATAACATCGTATGCTGCTTCTTTAACAAGAGAAGGAATTTTTTCAATATCAGCCTCAGGATGCTTTTTTACAAATTCATCCACCTTCAAGCCCGCAATGCTTGTTGCGCTCCATGCAGGAAGAGAGCTGTCCCCGTGTTCTCCGATAACATAAGTATGAATATTATGAGCATCAATACCGGAATATTTACTTAACAGATATTTCATTCTTGAAGTGTCGAGAACAGTGCCCGAGCCAATTACTTTTCTTTTGTCAAATCCAAGCATTTTCCATGTTACATAAGTTAAAATATCAACAGGATTCGATACCACCATTACAATAGGCTCATGGTCAATCGCCGCTTTAATATTATCTGTTATGCTTTTAAAAACGGCTATATTACGATGCAGCAAATCAAGCCTTGTTTCTCCGCTCTTCTGCGCCACACCCGCTGTTATTATAATAATGTCCGCATCTTTGCACAAACTGTAATCACCCGAAGATATGCTTACGGGTTTTACAAAGGCGCCGCCGTGGCTGATATCGATTGCATCACCCTCTGCTTTATCTCGGTCAATATCTATAATTGCCAAATCGTCAAAAAGACCTTTAATTGCCAATGTATATGCAATTGTAGAGCCTACAAACCCACTACCTATTACCACTGCTTTTTCTCTTCGCATAATATCCGCCTTTCATATATAAAAACATATAGCTTTACCCAATACATTGTACCACAACATCATGTAGTTTTCAACTAAATATTGCTTTTTCTGCAAAATAAGATTACTTCATGTGCGGTTTTGATATACAGGCTGCCCCAAGAGCAAAAACAATCACTGCACTTATACCTCCTGCCGCAGCAGTGAAGGGGCCTGTAAAAATTCCCAAAATTCCATTTTCACGTATGCCTTGCTTTACCCCTACAAACAAATTATGCCCAAATCCCGTGAGCGGCACGGTTGCTCCCGCGCCTGCAAAATCAACAAGCTTGTCATATACACCCACCAAAGACAGCATTACCCCCACACATACAAACCCTGTAAGAATTCTTGCCGGAGTAAGCTTAGTTTTATCAATCAAAATCTGCCCTATGGCACAAATTCCCCCGCCAACTAAAAATGCCCATAAATAATCCATATATATTCCTCCTATATGGTTATTATGGGCATTAAATTTTAATCTATTCTTATTTCTTGGGCTTAGCCACGGGCGCAACACTCTTTGCGTACAGTACAGGACCGTCCTCCTCGTCATATTCGGGAGCATGCTCAAAATGAACCTCGGCTCTTACTCTTACGTATCCGCCTTCTTCAACATTCTTTGCCTTATCATATTTGCAGACAAAGCCTAAAAACTGCATGTCGTCCTCACAGCATGTCATTACCATGTTACCCGTTAAGAAATAACCTTCTCTGAAATAATCGGGCCTTGCTGCCTGTGCAACATATTCCACAACCTTTCCTGCATAACGGGAAGGATTGTCTATCATGTCAATATACCAAGTTACATAGCTGTCTTTATCAAGTACAATCACAGGGTCCGACAGGTCATAAGGCAAATCCTCCTCCAGCATAATATCCATTATGCCTTCATCGTCGCTGACATATAAAATCTCTGCCTGAGGCGATGTGCGCTTTATGTTGTCCTTGTACATCTTGAAGTTATCCTGACGGGTACAACGGTTCATGATAACACTTGTCGAAGAGCGCAGCATGTCTGCAAAAATGCTCTTCATATTATTGAAATACCCTTCAAAAGTAGTAGCATCAATGATGGTCATTTGGTCTGCAAAGCGCCATGTTGCAGGCATGGGAGTCTGATACAATGTCTGCATCCCCCATACACCGTTGTATTCAATAATAACAAATGTGGGCTTATACTTTTCATTCAACTTACCAAAGGTGTCACTGCGCACATCTTCTTTGTCTTCTATAACAGCTACTTTCATGTTTTCGGGAAGGTTTTCCAACTCAACCTCACCTTCCTCGCAAACAACAAGAAGCACTTTTTCTTTTGCCATTTTGGGGTCTTTTACAATAGCATTCTTTATGAAAGTGGTTTTACCGCTTTCCAAAAATCCGTTAATTATAAAAACAGGAACTTTTCTACCAAACATTGTTTTCAACCTTTCTTAAAAAGAGTTGCAAGCTTTTCTTCGTCAAGATTTGCACCAATAACGCAAACTTTACCTGTATAACAGGGGGAGCCTTCACGCACATCTCTCTCCTGAGGAACATAGTCAAAATATACCCATGTATTATCGGGAGACTGTAACATCCCCTTTGCACGGAGAATTATGCCACACTCGCCGTTATCAAGTTCTTTAAGTATAGCTTTGATGTCATCCTCTGTATACTTTTTAACTGTCTCAAATCCCCATGATGTAAATGCCTCGTCAGCATGATGGTGATGATGGTCATGGTCGTGGTCATGACAGCCGCATGTGCAGTTTTCATCGTGTTCATGATGGTGTTCGTGCTCTTCATGGTGATGATGCTCATGGTCGTGGTCATGGCAACCGCATGTGCAGTTTTCATCGTGTTCATGATGGTGTTCGTGCTCTTCGTGGTGATGATGCTCATGGTCATGGTCATGGCAACCGCATGTGCAGTTTTCATCGTGTTCATGATGGTGTTCGTGCTCTTCATGAGCATGCATTGCTTCGTGTAAGAGCTCTTCTTCCATCTTTCCCTTAGTGAAAGCTTCGAGAATCTGCTCTTTTGACAAAGAGTCAAGATGCGTTGTGATAATGTTAGTTTCTTTGTTTATATCACGGATAATTTCAACAGCCTGCTCAATCTTTTCTTCACTTGCCTTGTCTGTTCTTGTAAGGAGAACACAGTTTGAATACAAAATCTGGTCTTCATAAAATTCGCCGAAATTTTTTCTGTACATCTTGCATTTTGTCGCATCAGCCACTGTAATACATGCATCAACCTTTATATTTTCATCTTCTGTGTTATTAACGGCTGCAATAACGTCGCTGAGCTTACCTACACCTGAGGGTTCAATAATAATTCTGTCAGGATTATATGTCTTTACAGTTTCTTCAAGAGCCTTTGTAAAATCACCAACCAGACTGCAACAGATACAGCCGGAATTCATTTCTGTAATTTCAATGCCTGCATCCTGCAAAAAACCACCGTCAACACCGATTTCGCCAAATTCATTTTCAATAAGAACAAGCTTTTCGCCTTTAAAAACTTCAGCTATAAGCCTCTTTATAAATGTTGTCTTACCGGCACCTAAAAAACCGGATATAATATTTACCTTTGCCATAATAAAGCCTCTTTTCATAAAGTTAGTTCCAGCTAATAATTATACCACTCATTTCCCTTTTGTCAAGTCGGTTATGTGGGGCTGATTTTTAATCAATGCTTCTTTTTCAGGCTTTGTAAGCTGCTTGATTTTATATTCAGCCTTTAATGCCTCACCTTTTGTTTCAGCTTCCCACACAGCTTCTATTTTTAACGGCTTATGGGACTTTGTATATTTTGCACCTTTTCCTTCCAAGTGTTCAGAAAACCGTCTTGTCATATCAGTTGTAATGCCTGTGTAAAGGAAGTTTCCTTCACAA
>CAZRZU010000126.1:0-4705 GCA_964604615.1 uncultured Oscillospiraceae bacterium | reverse complement strand
CCTTACAGGCTCCCTCCCCGAGGGAGCTGTCAAACCTCTGGTTTGACTGAGGGAGCGAGGCAATTACAACCTACCTTACTCTGTAAATATAATCTTTATCGTCCCTACGTAGTATTGCCGCATAAGCATACTCATATGCAGAAAGAAGTTTTGCCAGGAAATCCTCAGTAAGGGGTATATTACGATTGATAAAAAGGTTGTACTCCACACCGAACACATTGTACATACACCCTGTATCAATACAGCCGGAGCGCTTGTAAAAATCTATACGACGTTTCCTTACAAAATCTTCCTCACTGTTTCTTGCACTTTCTATGCTTTCGGTTTCAAGTATTATGCAATCAAAAGCTGTCAGGTTTTTAAGCTCACGGAAAAACTCTGTTCCCACTCCGGTGCCTCTGTATTTTTTTACAATGGCGAAATAGTCCAGAAACCCAAACTTATTGACCGATGGGGACCGTCCCAACAAAGGCTCGCAAGCCTTCTTTGGTAAATCGCCTCCCGATTTACCAAAGGGGGACTGTCCCCATTGGGCGAACGCACTCCTGCAATCAATTTCGGCAACACACGCATATCCCTTTATACCCCTCTTATCGTATGCCGTAAAAACCTTATACCACCCCTTTTCCACCGCAAGCTTTATTGCGTCAAGGGGTTTTAATTCAGCCGGAGGGAAGTCTTCAACCATGTAATTTTCATAAATCTCCTCTATCTCTTCCAAACTTGCTTTTTTATAAAACAATCCACTTCACCACCAAACTATACCTCCAACATAACGTCACTGCTTCCGTCGGGCAATCTCTTTACCACAATCTTTTTGTCAATCCGTTCTTTCAGTTCTGTCACGTGAGAAATAATTCCTACCAGACGGTCATTATCTGCAAGGCTTACAAGCGCTGCCACAGCACTTTCAAGGTGCTTTTCGTCCAGTGTACCAAAGCCTTCATCAATGAACAGTGTATCAAGACGTATGCCGCCGTTTTTCTCCTGTATCATGTCGCTTAAGCCTAATGCCATGGACAAAGATGCCATGAAGCCTTCCCCGCCCGACATTGTGGACACATCTCTCTGTTTTCCTGTGCTGTTGTCCAGAACTTCAAGGTCCAGACCGCCCTGTCCGCGTGTACCTGCGCCTTCTTTCATTTTCAGCTCATATTTTCCGTCAGTCATTTTTATAAGTCTCAGGTTTGCCCTTTCTACAACCATATTAAAATAATACTGCTGTATATAAGCCTCAAAGGTTATCTTCTTTCCTGATATTTTGCCGTTAGCAGTATCGGACAGCTCTTTTACAATTCCGTAATGGCGGTTTGCCTGCCCCATCATTTTTTCTTGGGTTGAAAGCTCTTTATAAATCCTGTCGTTTGAATTAATTCGCACACGCAAAGCATCACGAAGCGTATTTTGTTCTTTCTTTGTTTCACTGCTAAGGTTTTCCGCCTCAATCAAAGAAGCTGTGTCAACCCATTCTTTGCCCTTTGTAATAAGCTCCCCTTCCTTAATAGCTGCAATCTTTTCACTTATGGTCTTGTCGTAAAGTGCAACGGTGTCCTTAAGAAGCTTCAATGCTTTGTCATCACGGATGCATTTTTCGTAGCTTGCTTTATCTGCAAAGCCTTTTTCGATCAATGCTTTTTTTAATTCCGCAGAGAGAAGCTCCAACTCCTCTTGCTCTTGCTTTTTTGCTTTTTCGAGAGCAAGTTTTTCACCCTGTGCAGCAGCAATAAGGTTTTCTATTTTTGTCATTTCCGCTCTTGCGGTTTCAAACTGGTATTCGTTAGACTTTACAGCATTATTTATTTCACAAAGTGTGTGCTCGATTTTTAAAAGAGCTGCGTCAATATCATCCAAGTCAACCGTGCCTGATTCCTTAATTCTTCCGCAAACGGTATCATACTCACCTTTTAATCTTCCAAGCTCTTTGGCACTTTCGCTCATTTTTTCTATTGCCGTATTTGCCGCTTTTTCAGCATTTTCCAACACCTCGCGGGAAACAGCTTCTCCTGTGAGTATGGCAGGCTTCGGATGGTTTACCGAGCCGCATACAGGACACTTTTCGCCATCGATAAGCTCCTTAGCTATAATACCTGCCAAGTTGTCGAAATATTTACTTCTTAAAGTGTTGTATTTCCCGGTAAGCTCCTCGCTTTTTGCTTTTAAGAAAAGGTAAACCCTTTCACTGTTTGCTATTTCTTCCTTCTTTTGCTTTACTGCTTTTATGTCAGGCAGTAAGCTTGTTATGACCGTTGCTTTCTCTTTTAACTGAGCTGTTTCTGCACTTTTTGATTCGGCTGCATCAAGACGCAGGCGGCAAGTTGTATGCTCTTCAGTTTTAAGTTTAAGTTCCTCTTCCTTATTACTTATTGCAATCAAGGTATTATTATGCTTGTTTTTTACAAATTCCAGCTTGTCATTCACAAGCTTTACGTCCTTAGCTCGTTCTGCTCCGTCAATTTCCCCGCGCTTTAACTTAATTTCCGCTTCCTTTTCCTTAAGCTTTTCCATTTCGGCTTTAAGCTCTGCCTGCCGTTTAAGCATGCTGTTTGTTTCGTTGGCATTTTTAATTTTCAGGTTTAAGTCATAGAGGATAGCTTCAACCTTTTCAATTTCTTTTTCCACAGAAAGTATTCTTTTTTGGTCTTCTGCATTTATTTTTTTAAGAACCTCCAGCATTCGGCTCGGCTCAAAAATCTTCTCTTTTGCATCTTTACATTCATCAGCATATTGGCCGTCGGGAGCGGTTTCAACACTTGCCAACAAATCGGCAACATGCTCCGTTATGCTTCTTCTTTTATTTTCCGCCTCACTGAGCATGCCTGAAAGCTTAAGCTGAAAATCCTCATAAAAATACGTGTCAAAAATCTTTCGGAACAAATCTGAACGGTCCTTGCTTTTTTCGGACAGTATTTTTCTGAAGTCCCCCTGAGCAATCATGGCAATTTGCGAAAAGCGGGACTGATCAACACCTATAATTTCTTCTACCTTTTCGGTGACCTTATCAACTCCTGATACAGTACTTCCGTCGGGCATTGTAAGACTTGCGTCTGCAAGTTCTTTTGTTTCGCCCTTGCCGCTCTTTTTTGCTCTTGTGTATTCAGGAGTGCGTGTTATTTTATACTTTTCGCCACGGTATAAAAACTCGTATTCAACAAAGGTTTTTTCACCACTGTTCACAAAATCACTTCTCAGAGTTTTTGTGTTTTTCCTGTCCTTTCCACCGCTCACAGTGCCAAAAAGAGCAAAGCTTATTGCGTCAAATATAGTTGTTTTTCCTGCGCCTGTGTCACCTGTTATTAAAAACAGTCCTCCGCCTAACTGTGAAAAATCAATATCAACACATTTTGCATACGGGCCAAATGCCTGCATTTTTAAATATAAAGGCTTCATCATTCACCCTCCTTTATACCGGACAATAAATCTGTAACCAAAGCTTTCTGTTCCTCTGTAAGTTCCCTTCCGTTTATGCGCAAAAAGAAGTCAGAAAACTGCTCTAACGGACTTTTGTCAACAGAAAATCCCACTGCGTTTTCGTATGCAACTCGTTTTCTTTCAAACACAAGCTCTGTCATGTACGGATAATTGCTCTTTAGCCTGCCGTATGCATCAACCACAACACCTTCATCCGTCAGAACAACACGCATATAATCATTTGTATTTTCGCTTTTTAAAACGTCCTCGAGCTTTCCGCGCACTTCTTTATAGTCACGCATGGGTACAAGAGGTAACTCTTTTATTTCTATGTTGCCTTTTTCCTTTATCTCTCCAAACATTACGCATTTTTCATGCCCGATTTCTGATGCGGAATATTTAATGGGTGTACCGCAATAACGAACATTTTCCTGCCCAACCTTTTGGCTGCGGTGAATATGCCCTAACGCAACGTAGTCAAAAGCTTCAAAAACATAACCATCCACGTTATCCAGTCCGCCTATGGGCACCTCTTCCGAGCCTGTAAGTGTTGCACCTGTCACATACTGATGCGCAAGTATTATATTTCTTTCAGCTGTATTTACCTCTGCACTTTTTATAACCGCTTCAACAGCGTCCGTATAAGTTTCCACTTCTTCAAAATATTTTTTAACATGAACAGGCTTAATAAAGGGCAAAAGGTAAATGTTTACCTTGCCGTATTCATCATCAAGTTCAATCTTTGACATATTGCCGTCAAATACAGGTGAAATGTAAATACCCTGCCTTTTAAAAGCTTCACTGCCGTATGCAATTCTTTCGGCAGAATCGTGGTTGCCGCTTATTATAAATATTTTTGCATCAGTTTGGGCAAGCTTTCCCAAAAACTCGTCAAGAAGGCTCACCGCCTCTGCAGAAGGCACACTTTTATCGTATACGTCACCTGCAATAAAAACCGCATCAGGCGCATTTTCATTAATAATACGCACAATTTCGTCCAATATGTACCTTTGGTCCTCAATAAGGGAATATTCATTCAGTCTCTTGCCTATATGTAAATCCGATATGTGAATAAATTTCATTTTTCCTCCTACCTTCCCCGCATCCCACAACAAGGCTCCCTCCCCGAGGGAGCTGTCGTCTCCGCCTTAGGGAGCGAAGCAATTACCAACATACATCAATTTTACACTTTTTTATTATTTCCGTCAACATAAAAAGAAAGCCCCACAAGAGTTGGATTTTGAGACTGTCGATAAACTTATTTTTTACACAACCGCGAAGGGTGTGGGAAAGAAGG
>CAZRZU010000125.1:0-4807 GCA_964604615.1 uncultured Oscillospiraceae bacterium | reverse complement strand
CATATTTGGAGTTATTTTCTTTTTTTATTTGTTACCCATCAATTGTATCAAAACAATTTTTCATCTGTTTGACATTATAATTTTCTTATGGTAAAATTTGTCCGAAGGGGTGGAAAAAATGAACGCACAAAAAAACAGGCTTGCATATATCGATTTATTAAAAACACTTGCTATAATTTCAGTTATCATAATACACTCAAGTGTAAAGGGTGTCATGCTGCCCCCTGCATTATCCGGAGAATATTGCTACTCCCTGTTTTTTTCTACTCTGGCACGTTTTGCGGTACCCGTGTTTCTGATGTGCAGCGGAGCATTGTTTCTGAACATGAATAAAACTGTTACGGTAAAAAGCATTTACACAAAATACATTCCACGCATTGCGGGCGCACTGGCTTTGTTCGCTGTTTTTTACACAGTGTTTATGATTTTTTTAAACAAAATAAAAACAGGCATTTTTGATGTGCTTTATATTCAAACATTTGTAAAGAACCTTTTTACCTTCAATACCCATTACCATTTGTACTATCTTTATATAATCATTATCATTTATGCAGTTACCCCTATTTTACGCACGTTCCTTAAGTCTGCAACAAAAAGGAACATTAACTATCTCATGGCATTTTTGCTGTTTTTTTACATTATAGTGCCATTTATACGAACTTTCCCCCCGTTTAACACTTATTTTACCGGAATGACACTTACCTATCATATAAATACAACCTACGGAATGGTATTGTATTATCTGGCAGGATATTATCTTAACACCTACGAAATAAGCAAAAAAACACGCAATATATTAGTTTTATTGTCCTTTGCATCCTTCTGGATAACCTATATTGCCACATATGCCGTAAGTCTTAAAAACGGGTATTTGTACGAGGCTCTTTTCGCCCACAATACACCCAATATCTTCTTCTACTCCATAGGTCTGTTTGTGTTTGTAAAGCATATTAAAATAAATTCTCCCCGGCTGCAAAAGCTTGTTTTATTCATTTCAAAAAGCAGTTTCTGCGTTTATTTAATACACGATGCATTTCTTAATATTTTTGATGCATACGGTTTTAATATGCTTACATTTACACCGTTTATTTCCCTTCCGCTGCTTGTCGCTGCCATTTTTGCATCGTCGGTGGTTGTATATATGATTTTGCGTAAAATCCCAATAATAAATAAAATTGTACACTAAAAATTGCGAGTCAATGACTCGCAATTTTTAGTGTAACTTAATTTCAATAGGTTTAAACTTCAAAAAATCCGAAGATACTAAAATATGATTATCCTTCTTCGGAATATGATTAACTGCCTGTCTTCCGTGCAAATGACCGTAAACACAATACTTCACGTCATATTCTTCCAAAATATCCAGAAAACCTTCCTCCGGAGGATAGTGAAGTGCCGCAATAAGACCCTTTGGTTTTTTTTCCAATCCCGCTTTCAGCGAAAGACGCAGCCTTCCCATTTCACGGTTATACATTTTTTCGTCCGATTTTTTAAAGTCTTTATCAGCCGGAGTAATCCACCCACGGGAAGCACAGATAGCATAACCTTCGTACACATATGTGCTGTTATGGATAAAATAAATATTTTCCAGCCCGTTAGCATCCAAAAACTGATTAAGCTTTGTTTTTGTTTCCCACCAGTAATCGTGATTGCCCTTGCTTAAAAGTTTTATCCCCGGAAGAGATGCGAGAAATTGAAAATCAGGCAATGCATCGGTAACATATGTAGCCCATGAAAAATCTCCGTTTATTATAACAACGTCGTCAGTCTTAACGGTTTTAGTCCATTCTTCACGAATTTTTTCAACATAATTGCTCCAGTTGTCGCCGAAAATGTCCATCGGTTTAAAGTTACCCAAGGGCAAATGCAAATCGCTCAACGCAAAAAGTGCCATCATTTCACCTCTCTTCTCAGAATATTTTTTTGTATGCCGGTTACAATATATTATGAGCAATGCCTCAAATTTTAATTAAGGAGTGACCCGCATGGATAACAACAACATTATTAAAGGTATTACCTGCGAAGTAAACACATGCCAGTATCACACACAGGACAATCATTGTTCTGCCGGCAACATTACAGTAACTCACTTTGGTGCCGACACAAAGGAACAAACAGACTGTTCTACTTTTAAAAAGAAGATGTAAAAGAAGCCCCGGTTTCGTACGAAGCCGGGTTTTCTCTTTTAAATATTCAGGAACTTATATACTGCATCAATCATCTCAGTTTTTTCGTAAACATCTGTAAAGCGAATCTCCTTTACGCGAAGCTCATCAAGAGATGCAGGTATCTGAAGACCGGAAGCCTTGTTCAATGCATCAAGCAGTTCAAATTCGTCCTTGCCGGAAACATCCTCACCCAAAGCAGCAAGCACCGCTTCGTTGAACTTAAAGGGACTTGCGGTAGAAGCAATAACAGTTTTGCGCATATCCCCTGTTTCTTTTACATAGTCATCGTATACTTTGACTGCAACAGCGGTATGTGTGTCCATTGTATAACCGTACTTTGACTTATGCTCACCAATAGTTGCCTTGCTTTCTTCATCGGAGCAGAATCCGCCTGCAAAGTTTTCAGCAACAACATTTTTAATTTCGTTGCTGACTGTGTACTTGCCTTCATTTTTTAATGCTTCCATATAACCGGAAACAAGTGCGCTGTCCTCGCTTATGAGATAAAGCAATCTCTCCAGGTTAGAGGAAATAAGAATGTCCATAGAAGGAGAAATTGTTGTATGGAAATCACGGTTTTTGTCATAAGTACCGGTCTTAATAAAGTCTGTAAGTACATTGTTCATGTTAGAAGCACAAATGAGCTTACCAATGGGAAGACCCATACGTTTAGCATAATACGCAGCTAAAATATTACCAAAGTTACCTGTGGGAACACATACGTTAATTTCTTCACCGTCTACAACGTCGCCCTTTTGGAGCATGTCTGCATAGGCAGAGAAATAATATACAACCTGAGGAACAAGTCTGCCCCAGTTGATGGAATTTGCAGAAGAGAAAGCTTTTTTGTTTTCATCAAGCTTCTTTTCACAGTCGGGGTTTGTAAAAATCATTTTAACACCGCTCTGGGCATCATCAAAGTTACCTTTAACACTTGCCACATAAACGTTTTCTCCGCTTTGAGTTGCCATCTGGAGTTTCTGGATGCGGCTTACACCGTCCACGGGGTAAAAAACAATAATCTTTGTTCCGGGAACATCACGGAAGCCTTCCAATGCAGCCTTACCGGTATCGCCGCTTGTTGCAACCAAAATTACAACTTCCTTGTCAATGCCAACCTTCTTCATGCTTGTTGTAAGAAGATAAGGTAAAATCTGAAGAGCCATGTCTTTGAAAGCACATGTAGGACCATGCCAAAGCTCAAGGATGTGCTTTTTATCATCAAGACGGGTTACAGGTGCAATTTTTTCGGATGCAAAATTTGTATTGTATGCTCCGTTTACACAATATTCGATTTCTTCCTGTGTAAAATCAGTAAGGAACAAGGAAAGAATTTTCTTTGCTCTCTCTTGATAAGACAAAGGCGCCAATGCTGTAACAAAATCCATATCCACAGCAGGAATGCTTTCAGGCAGGAACAAACCGCCCTCATAGGATAAACCCTTTACAATAGCTTCACTGCTCTTTACGCAAACAGAAGAATCTCTGGTACTTTTATAATTCATGTCTACCACCTCATTTAACAATAATATTTACGAGTTTACCGGGTACTGCAATAACCTTTGCAACTGTTGCACCTTCAATGAGAGCCTTAATCTCTTCATTTTCAAGGGCTGCCTTTTCCATTCCTTCACGGTCAAGGTTTGCAGGAATCATCATTTTTGCCTTAACACGGCTGTTGATCTGAACAACAATCTCAATTGTAGAATCTACGCAAAGAGCCTCGTCATAATCAAACCACTTGCCTTCAGAAAGAATGCTTCCGAAAAGCTCATGATACAACTCTTCTGTCATATGAGGTGCAAAGGGATAAAGAAGTGTAAGAAGTGTCTTATATTCAGCCTTGTTGATGCTGCCTACTTCATAAATCTTGTTTACAAGAGTCATAAGAGCGGCAATAGCTGTATTGAACTTCATGTTTTCAATATCGCTTGAAACCTTCTTGATTGTCTTGTGCATAGCACTTACCAATTCTTCACGGTATTCATCGCCGTCTACAAGGCTATTGTGAAGCTCCCATACTCTGTCCAGGAATCGCTTACAGCCCTTCATGCTGCTTTCGTTCCAGGGGGCTGCCTGTTCGTAGTCACCCATGAACAGCACGTATGTTCTGAGCACGTCCGCACCGTAAACATCAACTACATCGTTAGGGTCAACAACGTTACCCTTACTCTTGCTCATCTTATCGCCGTCAGGACCAAGAATAAGACCCTGGGCTGTTCTCTTTGCATAGGGTTCCTCGGTGGGGACAAGACCTAAATCATACAGGAACTTGTGCCAGAAACGCGAATAAATCATATGACGTGTAACATGTTCCATACCGCCGTTGTACCAGTCTACGTTCATCCAGTAGCGGAGTGCTTCCCCAGATGCAAATTCTTCTGTGTTATTGGGGTCACAATAACGAAGGAAATACCAGCTTGAACCTGCCCACTGAGGCATTGTATCGGTTTCCCTCTTGGCGGGCTTTCCGCACTTGGGACATGCACAATTAACAAAGGATTCAATCTTTGCCAAGGGGCTTTCACCGTCTGTACCGGGCTCAAAGTTTTCAACGGGAGGCAATCTCAAGGGAAGCTCCTCGTAAGGCACTGCCACCATTCCGCAGTCAGGGCAATGAACAACAGGAATAGGTTCAC
>CAZRZU010000124.1:0-5012 GCA_964604615.1 uncultured Oscillospiraceae bacterium | reverse complement strand
ACTTCCACCCCGAAGGACCTTACCTTGCAATGAAGCTTAATCAGCAGTTTGCAGCTACAAATGCCAATACTGTTGTAAGCGCAGTTTCCAAGTGGTACGATAAGCCCGCGGCATCCAGCTTCACATACGATGCTGTTAAGCAGGCGGCAGTTCTTATCTACCTCATTCCTCTTCTTATCATTTACTTTATTGTTCAGAAGAGACTTGTTGAAAACTTTGCAGCCAGTGGTATTGTTGGTTAAAAACTTTAAAAGGTGTCCGATTTTCTTCGGACACCTTTTTTGTTTTTAACCAACAGCGAGATAAATCCCTGTCGGGATTTGCCATATGCCCATACGGGGAGTGATATATCTGTGACGCCATATGCCCTGCGGGGCGCGAGGGATTTATCTTATATCGTATTCGAGTAAAACGAGAATATATCGCATTTGCTGAGCAAATATATCGCTTTTATATTGAAAAAAACAGAAAATTATAATATGATATAGTTGTAATTTTAATTAAGCCGGTGATACATAATGAGCAGATGCGAAAATGTGATTTTAACAAATATGTGCATGGTATATGACAAAAATAAGGTACTCGTACAGGACAGGTTTGGTCCCAACTGGGGCGGGATTACTTTCCCCGGAGGTCATATTGAAAAAGGGGAGTCCTTTACCGATGCCGTTATTCGTGAGGTAAAAGAAGAAACAGGGTTAACAATTAAAAAACCGAAAATGTGCGGAATAAAAAGCTGGTACACAAAAGAAGGCGACAGGTACATAGTTTTGTTTTATAAAACAGATAAGTTTAAAGGAGAACTTAAATCTTCCGATGAGGGTGAAGTTTTCTGGGTAAATTCAGACAAATTGCCTGAAATGAACCTTGCCAAGGATTTTGAAGGCATGTTAAAGGTGTTCCTTGATGATGATTTGAATGAGTTTTGTTATTATGAGGAAAACGGCGAGTGGAAGTATGAGTTGAAATAAAGGGGCAAAAAATATGCGCGGTGTTAACTTAATTGTTGTATTTAATAAGGAAACAGACAAGGTTTTAATGTGCAAAAGGCGCAAAGACCCATACCAAGGGCTTTATAATTTTGTGGGCGGTAAAATTGAAGAAAATGAGAACGGTTTTAGTGCTGCATACCGTGAGCTTTATGAAGAGACAGGAATAACCGAAAATGAAATAAGACTTTATCATCTTATGGACTTTACATATCATTTGCAGGACTTTTACATGGAAGTTTATGTGGGCAAGCTTAATTGCCATGTTGAAGTTTCCGGCGAAGAAAACGAGCTTTGCTGGAAATATGTCAATGAAAACTTCGGCGATGCAACACTTTTTGCAGGGATGGGAAACATTGCACATATTATAAATATATTGAATAATTACAGAAAGAAGTGCCGGGGAGGGGAGTGTGAAAATGGATAAGGATAAGTTGTTGCAGGAACATGGCTTAACATTAAAAAACGAAGATGGGCTTTTTCTTACAGACGATACAGGACAGATTTTAAAAGGTGACTTCACACGTATGATTCCCAGATTAAAGGTTAATAACTTGTCGGGTGAGATGCTTGTAAAGGCAGCGAAAATAAAAAATTGTGATGGAGAGCTTACTGCTCTGGACGCAACCGCAGGCTTGGGTGAGGATTCTTTTATTTTGGCTGCGGCAGGCTTTAACGTGACCCTTTATGAGAAAAATCCAATTATTTATGAGCTTTTGACAGATGCTTTAAAAAGGGCGGAAAATGTGCCCGAGCTTGCAGGTGTTGTAAAAAGAATGAAGGCTGTGAATGATGACAGCATAAATGCCATGAGAAGTCAGGAAAACCCTCCTGATGTAATCCTCCTTGACCCTATGTTTCCCGAAAGGCAGAAAAGCGCCCTGGTTAAAAAGAAATTACAGATGATACAAAAGCTTGAAACACCCTGTGCCAACGAAAAAGAAATGATGCGTGCCGCAATTGAGGCAAAGCCTAAAAAGCTTATAGTCAAAAGACCGCCCAAAGGGGAGTTTTTGGCAGGAATCAAGCCAGATTATTCCATTAAAGGTAAGGCTGTAAGGTTTGATTGCTTTGTTGAACCTTTTGTAAGAAAAAACAAGCTGCTGTAAATATAACTTTCATGAAATTATTATGATGATATTGACAAAAATTGATAGAAAATGTATAATTAAGGGGGGTAAATGTTACAAAAAGTAAAATTTAAGGAGGATGTTTTATGAAATGTATTAATTGCGGAGCAATATTGGAAGAGGATTCTAAGTTTTGCGTATCCTGTGGTACTAAACAGGAAGAAGTAAAGGCAGAGCAGATTGATTCTTTGGTTGGCGACTCTTTGGCTGACTTTAACCCTCAGCAGATGCCTGTTGCAGGAGAGCAGCCCGCTAAAAAAACAAAGAAGGCAAAGATGGTTAAGCTTATTGTAGGCACACTTTTTATTCTTATCGGTTTGCAAAGAGTCCTCAGTGCCGGCACAAGTATTTCATCCACATCTTTCGGTGCAGATTTTTATACATACACATACCGCGGAATTGTTGCCATATCTGAAATATTGGCATCAATCCAGGTTTCTCTCGGTTGGGTGATTGCAGCTATCGGTGCGGCTATTGATGTAAGCGCCTTTAAGGACTGAGTGTGAGGTGTAAAAATGAAATATTGCCGATTTTGCGGACAGCAGATAGACGATGACAGTGTGTTTTGTTCCGTCTGTGGGAAAAATCTTGGGACAGAAGCCCAGGCTGCACCTGTCAACGAAAGTCAGGTGCCCGTCAAAGCAGAAAAAGTACAAGACAAACTAAGACATATTGCGGCGAAAGTAGTTCCCTTTTTGAAAAAGCCGTACTTATGGGGAGGTATAGCCGTTGTAGCGGTGGCTGTTGCAGCGGTTTGGTTCTTAATGGTGAGCAATTGTAATTATTCGGGCTGCAACAACAAGCCCGTTTCCGGAAGTGATTATTGCTATACGCATAAATGCGCGGTGGCTACCTGTAACAGCAGTCATTATTCGTACAGTAATTACTGCTACTACCACTATTTGCTTTATGACGATGATGCAGGAAGCAGCGGAAGCTACGTATCCTCATCAGATTTGGTGATTTCATCTCCAAGCATAACAAGCGGATACAGCTACACCTATGCAGAAGGAACAATTAAAAACAACAGTAGCTCAACTGTTGAATATGTGAAAATTAAAGGAGCCTTTACAGACAGCTCCGGTAATGTAATTGATACAGACTGGACCTATGCAGTTGGTTCCGAGGGTCTTGCTCCGGGAGAATCCTGTAAGTGGAAGATGTCCGTGGATAAAGATTACCGTATTACAAAGTGCAAAGTGTCCATTATGGATTTTGATTATTAAACTTGTGTAACCTTGGCGGATTTAATTGTCCGTGGGAGCAATTCTCCATTGGTGAGAACTCTCGCATATATAATGTGTTACCCCTTGCATACCACGGCAAGCGCGTAACAATTAAATTTTTATTTATATTTATGGCAGAAAGGATAAGTGAATTATTATGTTCTGTAAAAATTGTGGTGCAAGTCTTGCAGACGATGCAAGGTTTTGTGAAGGCTGCGGTACACCTATAAAAAAAGAAGAAGTACCTGCTTCCGTTACAGAGGATGCGGTTGGGGAGAATGTTATTGCCCAGGTGGCAGATGCCCTTGAAGGCACAACAGAAAATGCATTTGAAAATGCAGATGCTTCCTTTGGCGAAGCAACAGAAGCTCCCAAGAAGAAGTCTCCCGGCAAGATAATTGCCATTATTGCAGTTATTATTGTTGCGCTTGCAGCTATTTCCGGTATTTTTGGAGGTAATACAAGCAGCGACCCCGAAAGCATTTACCATGAGGTTAATATCAATAACAGCGGTTACTTTGATTATGACGACTCAAGATTGTATTTTGTTGCCAAATATAACGAAGACGACGATGAAACAAGTGTTTATTCCACCGATTACAACGGTGTAAACAAGCAGAAGATTTCTTCCGACGGTGACATTATCCGTATTCAGGTTGTAGGCGATACAATTTATTTTGAAAAGAGCAGTGACAGTAAGTACAGTCTTCATTCAATGAATCTTGACGGCAGTAACGAGCAGAAGCTTGTCAGCCTTGACGGCATTGCATCAAAGTATACTGTTGTGGGCGGAAAGATTTATTATGTTTCCGAAAATAAGCTTCATGTATGTGACACAACGGGCGGGAATGACACGGTGCTTATTGAAAATGCAGAAGAATTTTCTGTAAACGGCAATACTTCTATTTATTACACAACAGAAGACGATATTCTTTGCATATATAACATGAAGGATCAAACGTCCAATGAATTGTATGAAGTGGAGGCTATTTCTCACTTGGCAAATAACGGAACAAACCTTTACTTTACAAGCACTAAAGGTCTCTGCACATATGCCCTTGACGGCAGCAGCACTGTTCAGGTATTAATCAGTGACAGCTCAATGGGCAGATATGCTTTCTTAGGTGATACAATTTATTACGTACATACATTTGACACCGATGAAATTGACACCTTTGCAAATTATATTTCCGGCGATTCCGACACAACAACAGCAAAGCTTTTCCTTATTGGTATGGGTTATGTTTACTCCGCAAATAAAATAGGCGGTGTAGGTGTGGAAGCTGAAACTGAACAATCCTTTGCATTTGCACTTTTTAACTATCCTGACGGTATATATCGTAAGATGTCTGCATTCAGCAAGGATATTGAACCTGTTGTATTTGAATAAGAACTAAGTTAAAAAGGGTGTGAAAACAAAATGGTTTTTACACCTTTTTTTTGCCTTATAGGAAATTGCGTATTTCCTATAAGGCAAAAAATAAATTTTATATTATTGCCATGGGAGAATTTCCTCGCAAGACTCGGAAAACGCATATGGCATTACAAAGTGTTTTCTCCTCTGTTCTTCTTAGCTTTATTATTGCCAAGGAGTGTCGGAGACACTTTGTTCTGTAATAGGAAATTGCGTAAAATAAAAAAGTGTGATAAAATAAAGAACAGTTAAA
>CAZRZU010000123.1:0-5048 GCA_964604615.1 uncultured Oscillospiraceae bacterium | reverse complement strand
ATCTGTTCGTCCCACAAGATAATCTATGGAAACATTAAACAGATTTGCTATTCTTATTAAAATTTCTATTTTAGGTTCACGCGTTTCAAGCTCATAATTTTGATATGTCTTTTCCGTAATGTCGCAATATATTGCCACTTCCCGTTGAGTATACCCTTTTTCAATTCTGCACTCTTTCAACCGTTGAGCCAAAACATGCCTCATATTCATCACCTACAATTGTTCTTGACAATTTAAGTATAATGAATTAAAATCTACAATATACCAACAATCGTTGGTGTTTTAAGAAAGGTGCGTTTTTATGGCTGAATTTTGCCTTGATTGCTTTAATAAGTTGAACGAAACCAATCACAAAGCAAATCGCTACATTATTTCAAAGGACCTTGATTTATGCGAAGGTTGCTGAGAATTGAAGCATGTTGTTGTCACTACAAAAATGGCATACTATCTGCGCAAATTCCGCTATATACTTCTGCCTTTTAAAATCATTTACTTAATTCCATATACATTAGTAAGATTATTAATTTTGCCATACTTATATTATAAATATTATATTAAAAAAAGGTTGTAATTTCCTATATAATAAAAAAACAGACCTCAAAGTGCTGAAGGACGTTAGTCTGCCTTTGAGGCCTGTTGTCGATAACACTTTATCGGCACGCTTTTTATATTATCCCAAAATGCTTTAATGCATATTCAATCCCATCTTCCAATATATCTTTCGTAACAAAGCTAGCATACTCATGCACCGCTTTACCGTTACCCATGCCTATTGAATTAGGTGTTGCCGAAAACATTTCCAAGTCATTGAGGCTGTCACCTATTGCATAGCTTGACTCTATGGGAAGAGAGTAATATTCGCACAACTTTTGAATAGCCTTACCCTTTGAGTTTCCCTTTGGCACAAGTTCAATAAACGTTTCATCCCTGATGATGATTGAAAAATACTTTTCCATTTCACTGAGAAACTTGTCAACGTTGTTTTCCTCATGGTGGAAAGCACAGAACTTGTCAAAAGTAAATTCTTCGTCAAGAGAGCGCCTTACAATACTTCCCTGCTTTTCAATTTCCGTGGCAAACTCTTCAAGCCATGGCACTTCGTATCCGTTTTCAATATAATATGTTCTGTCCCTGCCTTCAAAAAAAGCCGTTATATTGTATTTTTCGCACAAATCATAGCACAGATGCGCAATTTCATCGCCTACACAAACGTGATATATGTCCTCATTACCCACATGTATATTTGTTCCGCAGCCTGACACAACTCCGTCGAAGCCAATATCAAGTATATATTTCTCCACATTGCCGTAGGGTCTGCCTGAATTTACAAAACACAGATTGCCTTTCTCTCTCGCCTTTTTTATGGCGTTCTTGCAGCTTTCGGGAATAAATTTTCCCGCTCCGCAGCTTACGTCGGTTACTATAGTTCCGTCAACATCAAAAAATACAATTTTACGCATATTGTCACACCTTCAATAAATTTCTTTTATACTATCATAAAATGTTTTTTTATTCAATAATTTTAACAATTAGTTCATTGACTTTTTATTTGCTGAGAGCTATAATCTTTGTACTAAATATTTTTGAAGGTGGTCCGTTTGGATAAAATTACTGGATTTTTCAAAAAACACCCCGTAATTTTCATGGGCATGTATTTAATTGTATATTTTTCAATATTCATTCTTTTAGAAGAAACCGTAACACCCAAGTACATAATTCACTCACCCATTGATGATATTATTCCTTTTTGCGAATATTTCATCGTCCCTTATCTTCTGTGGTTTTTGTATGTTCCGGGCATACTCTTCTATCTTGTTTCCGCAGACCGTGACACTTTTTGGAAAATGGTCAAAATGATGTTTGTGGGAAATATGCTCTGTCTTCTGATTTATGCCCTGTTCCCCAACGGTGTGCATACAAAGCATTATATCCCCTCGGACAATATCTTTTCTCACATTGTCAACATTGTATACTACACCGACACCCCCACAAATGTGTGCCCGTCAATTCACGTTTTTGACGCACTGTCTGCACACATTGCCCTGTCACGTTCCCGCAATGTGAAAAACAAGCCTTTAATTAAAAATGCGTCGTGCATTTTCCTTATCCTTGTATGCATATCCACCGTAACCCTTAAACAGCACAGCATTATAGATGTTCTTGCTGCCTTTATCCTCATGTTTATTATGGAAAAATATGCCTATAAAAAAGATGCACAAACTCATTCCGTTGCAATTGTATAAAATGTCCAAAAACCATGGCTCTAGCCATGGTTTTTTTGGTTTTTATTGACTAAAAACACCTGAAGTAGTATAATGTACTTATACTATTTACAGGAGGCTCCAAAATGAAAATCAAAAGATTTTTAGCTTGTTTGATTGCTTGTACTATGGTTTTATCCATTGTTCCGGCACTTAACTCAGGCGCCGCAGAAACCACTACTGTTACCCAAGCCTTGGGCGGCGAAGTAGTTTGGTCTGCTCCCGACAACGGCAATTTATATGATGCAGCAGTTTCATCCTACTGGGACGGTTGGTCAGCAAGCGGTAACTACGCAAACTTAAGAACCTATGACGGCTATGACGTTCTTCAGTTTTACAGTGCACAATACGAGAACTGCGCTGCAACAGTAACAGCATCCAATGATGTTATGAACGCAACCCGTGATGTTGACATGGTAATAGTTGAATGGAAGCACAAATGGAAAGATGATGCGAATGACTGTTATTATGACTTCGAGTTCAAAGATGCCGACGGCAATCAGATTGCATTTGTCAAGCTTGACAAAAACGCATTGACTCCCGGTGTTTCTCATCCGGATGAAAATAATCATGAGCTTTATGTAATGGGCTTCCCCACCCAAAACTACACCGACATGGCATTTGCATATTACAACAATGCAGACGGCTCAACACACACTGTTGACTACTATGTTGCTGGCGAACTTGTGTATACACAGTCTGACCTCGAAGGTACTGTTGACGGCTTCGGCTCTATCGATGCAACAAACGGCTATTGGGCAAACTGGGACCACATCGGTTTTGCAGACCTTACAATTTCAACTGTTGTAAACAGCGAAACAACTGTTGAAGTTATTGCAGAATACACAGCAAACGGCGAAGTTGTAAAATCCGAAAAGAAGAGATACAATTCCCTTGAAAACGACGGTGCAACATTCCCTTCCTTCTCCTATTCTGCAAACGGTTCAAACACACTCTACACAGCGGGCGAAACAACACTCTCACAGTCCGCTTCTGTTGAAATGACCCCTGTTGCAAACATAGGCGAATATAAAAAGGGCAGTGTTGTTGCATATGAGGGCAATCAGTACGATGTTGTAACAAACAACCTTGTTCCCAACTCTAACTTTTTCTACGGTCTGGCTGGTTGGTATGCTTGCTCCGGCAACAGTGCAACAAGCTCCAACTTTGCAGTAGATGACGGTGTTGTTAAAGTTTTAAACAATGGCGGTTCCACATCTGATGCTGCGCTCTACCGCGCATGGGATGTTGAAGTAGGCAAAACATATTTCCTTACATTCAATCTTGATGCCGCTTCCGAATGGGCACGTGTAACAGAAGACGATATCGCTGAATATTCCGAAACAAGTGCCACAATAAACGTGTTAAAAGGCACAAGCACATCTGTTCAAGGCAAGAACAATCTTGTATTTACAGCAAGCCGCGAATATGTTCGTGTGAACTTTGCATGGGCTCAGGGTTTAACCCTTTCCAATTTCGGCTTATATGAAATTGAAAAGGCAGAAGCTATTATCGGCGAAGATATTAAAAAGGTGTCCGACATTGCTCCCATTGTTGCACTCGACGGCGACACAGTAACACTTCCCGAAACAGTTCAGGTGGAAGGCTCTCTGGGTTCTCTTGTAGAAGGTACAATTACATGGAACAATCCCGAAAGCTACCCCTTTGGCGAAACAGTAGAGGTGGAAGGCGAAGTAAGTGCACTCTTTGCAAGTAACAGCGAAGAAATCAGCGCACCTGTTTCCGTTTTGGTTACAGTATATGCCTACGACAACCAGGTTGACACCTTCTATCATGCAGGCGATGACTCCAACAGCGCAAACTTTGGCATGTATAACCAGATCGGAAACTACAATGGAGGCATTATTATTGCCGACACAGAATTTAAAATTAAATCCGGTACTAACCAGCTTATTATGTACGGCAACAGCGCTTCAAGCTCATTCTCCGGTACAGGTGCACTTATTCGTATGATGCAGGCAAGTGCTTCAACGCCCTTTGAGTATTATGACGGTGAATGGAAACAGTCAAGCATTACTCCTTCTTACAGCACAACATATAAGCTCCGTACAACAATCGATATTACAAACAAAACATATTCATTAAAAATTTCCGCTAACGGCGGCGAATTTCAGAATATCACACCCGGTTTTTGTGCATTCCGTAACGGTGCCCTTACTTCTATCGACAGAATGATTTACTCAGGCTCCCTTACTATGATAAGTCACAAAACAGCATGGATTGAAGGTTTTAGCTATCTTAATGTTGAATACGTTGACGTAAGCGGCAACGTATTAAAAGACGGTTACAGAGTAAAGGCGGCGGTAAATGTTGAATATACCGACGATTCTGCCCCCAAGCTTATTGAAGGTGTTGACACACTCTACATTCGTGAAGATGTTGACACTATTCCCTCAATTCTTGTTGGCGAAACCGAAGGTACACTTACCGTAACATACCACGAAACAGAAATGGTAGAGTTTGAATCACCCGGTGTTAACCACGTAAGAGGCGATGCAACAATTAATCTTCCCACTCAGGTTAAGATGGTATTTTCTGACGGTCAGAAAATTCTCTATCCCGTAACATGGGACACTTCCGCTGTTAACACAGAAGTTTTAGGCGAATATTCAGTGACAGGCACAATCAAAGGCATCGAAATGATTGCAACTGCAACTGTTAATGTCCGTGATGTAGAAGTTCTCTCTAAAACAACAGAAAACACAGTTGTTACAAATAACGGTGGCTGGAACTGGTATGTTGAACCCTCAGGTACACATATCCAGC
>CAZRZU010000122.1:0-5070 GCA_964604615.1 uncultured Oscillospiraceae bacterium | reverse complement strand
GAGCTGCAAGAAGAGCCTGTGTGGAGTTGAAGATAAGAGTAACGTTTGTCTTGATGCCTTCAGCTGTAAGAATCTTAACAGCCTTTAAGCCTTCAAGAGTCATGGGAATCTTAATAACAATGTTTTTGTGAATTTTAACGAGTTCTTTTGCTTCTGCAACCATGCCTTCATGGTCAAGAGCGATAACTTCCGCACTGATGGGACCGTCAACGATAGATGTAATTTCTGTTACAACTTCCTTAAAGTCTCTGCCTTCTTTAGCGATGAGAGAGGGGTTTGTTGTAACACCGCAGATTACACCAAGGTCATTAGCTGCTTTAATGTCAGCTACATTGGCTGTGTCAATAAAAATTTTCATTTTCTGGTCATCCTTTCAAATTATAATTTTATGAGTATATTTTACCATACAAAATCCAAATAAACAAGTGGTATTTACAAATTTTTAAATACCCAAATGGGTTCTCAAGATTTCGTCGGGATAGAATTTATAGATTTTTTTCCTATGCTCTATTCTGTCGGGATAAAACTTTGCTTCATTAAAGGGAAAAACCTCCCCTTCCCACGTCATTTTACCGTACTTGCGCATAAAAACCAGTCTGTCCTCATAGAGGGTGTATGTAATGTCGAAAGTGGTTTTGTTTAAAATTTTATACGTTCCGTATGCGCCCAGGGCATAAACCGCAAGAGTAAGAATGCCCTTATAAGATAGAAAATTAACCACAAGCAAAAGTACAATAATAAGAACCACAAAAACCACATAGCCCACCAAGGTCAGCCATGCGTTGCTTTTATCGGGAGCCTTTTGTGTGTAGATTACTTTCTCATTCATTTTCGGTCACCTTCAATCGGTCATAAATAATTCTCAAGCCGTCCAAGGTAAGATTGGGCTCAATAACTTCAATAGTTGTACTTTCTTCGCTTATCATGCCCGAAAGTCCGCCTGTGGCAATAACCTTTGCATCACAGCCCATTTCCTCTCGCATCAGCTTTACCATATAGTCCACCTGACCTACGTAACCGTGGATAACACCGGACTGCATACTTGAAACAGTTGTTGTGCCTATAACAGTTTTCGTGGGTGCAAGCTCAATTCTGGGAAGTTTACTTGTTTTTGAGAACAATGCTTCCACACTGATTTTAATACCAGGACAAATTGCACCGCCCAAGTAGTCCCCATTGGCTCTGATTGCACAAAAAGTTGTAGCAGTACCAAAGTCAACAACAATCAAATCCGTCTTGTATTTTTCCAATGCGGCAACAGCATTCACCAACCTGTCCGCACCTACTTCGCGGGGGTTATCGTAACAGATGTTAAGCCCCAGGTCCAGTTTATTGGTAACCACAACAGGCTTTTTCCCCAGATACTTTGTAACAGCACGTTCAAGTGAATACATAACAGGAGGCACAACGGAAGATATAATTACATCGTCAATGTCATCTGTTTTAATTTCGTTAAACATGAGAAGCTGTAAAAACATCATGCCGTATTCGTCACGGCTTTTTTCGTAGCTTGTTGCAACACGGAAGCTTTTCACCAGCTTTTCGCCGTCAAAAACGCCCAAAACAATATTTGTATTACCAACGTCAATAGTAAGAAGCATAATTTTCCTCCTTATAGCCAGTCGCAGTGGGCAAACTTAGCCTTACCGTTCTCGATTTCCATAACACCCAGAGAATATTCGCCCACCCTGGGACGGGATATACTTCCCGGGTTGAAGGCATGCACCTCGCCGTACATTTCATCAACAGGGATATGGCTGTGTCCGAAAAGGGCAACACTGCACCCCAGCTCCTCAGCTCTCTTTGCAATACGGAAGCCATTGTCCCACACACCGTACAGGTGACCGTGAGTCATAAAAACTTTTATGCCCTCCACGTCAATAACCGCTTCCCCCTGTCTTCTGCATAAAGGGTCATTATTACCTACCACCGCATGTAACGGTATGTGCGGATAAACATCTTCAATATATTCCACATCCCGTTCAATATCTCCCAAGTGGATAATCATATCCGGTTCAAAGGCAACTATGGCTTTGTCAATCCGCCGTGTAATTCCATGGGAATCAGCTATAATCAAAATCCGCATAACAATATCACCCTGTTTATTCTACACCCAAATTTCACCTGTGTCAACAAATGACCAAGAAGAATAATATGTAACGAAAGGAGATTACAACATGGACATTTTCAGTATGTTAAAAAACATGGACAAAGACACATTGGAAAAAGGATTAAAGCAGGCACAGGAATTTTTGGCAACTCCCGAAGGGCAGAATGCTGCGAAAATGCTCTCTGAAGGAAAAATGCCCGACGGAGGAGCTATTCCCAAGGAGCTTCACGAAGCTGCCGAAGCAATCAAGGGCAGCGAAAAGGCGCAGAGCATGCTGGGGGAGTTCCTGACCAAAAACAAAACACTCCGCCCATAGGGTCAATGTTGTCATCAATTATGCCGGGGGACGACCGCACAAAGCTGCTTCTTGCCATTAAGCCTTTCTTAAGTGAAAAACGCGCGCCGTATCTTGACAGTGCAATTAATGTTCTCAGGCTGGCATCCATGGGCAAAATCGGCAAGGACTTAAACCTGTTTTAGGAGGGAATTATGCGAGTAGTTCAAATGAAACCCTTTTCTGCACCAAGCAGCAACACCTCTCATTTTCAGCGCACTGAGCCTGTGCCGCCCAAAGAAAAAAAGCCTGTTCTTGACATAAGAAGGTTTGAACGGGATGACTGGATTCTGCTTGGCATAATTGCCGCACTTGTTATGGACGGATGCACCGATTACATTCTGCTTATAGCTTTAGGCTATCTTTTTATTGCAGGTTTATAAACTTTTCCAAAATGCCTTGCAACAAGGGTTTTTTTCCTGTATAATTATGTTATACATGTACAGAAAGGATAAACCCTTATGAAAATCAAAGACGGTTATGTATTGAAAAAGGTAATGGGACGTTATATGATTGTCAGCTTGCGTGAAGATGGCATGAATCATATGCAGACCTTGAACGAAACAGGTGCATTTTTATGGGACCTTTTAAATCGTGATTCAACAGTTGAAGAGATGACAGAAAAGCTGACGGCTGAATACGAAACAGACAGCGAAACGGCAAGAGCAGATATCGAAACTTTTATAGGTGCTTTGAGGGCATCCTCTCTTTTAGAGGAGTAAAGGGGAACGGATATGAACAAGTCGTTAAAATGGATAATATCCCATGCCGCATTTATGCTCCCCCTCCTTGTGGTTCTTATAATTACAAACATGGCAATAAGTGTGTGCAGTGTTATATTTACTCTTTTTTCCCGCAATGCAATAGACTATGCCGTTGCCGGCAATTCGGCGGCTCTTTTTTCAGAGGGGCTGCGTCTGGCGGCAGTTATATTAATTGAAATTATTCTCAAAGTTATTAACAGCCGTATGAATGTATCTTTTGGCGGCAAACTTGAAATGCACTTCCGTGAGAAAATTTTCACATCGATTTTAGGCAAAAAGTGGAGCGAGGTTTCAGGGCATCATTCCGGCGAGCTTGTTAATCGAATCAGGAGCGACACAAACATTATAGCAAGTGGTATTATGCACATTCTTCCCCATGGAGCCATGTTCATAACAAGAGTGGTAATGGCCCTCTGGGTCCTTTTCACCATAGACTGGCAGTTTGCCGCCGCCATCTGTATCATATCTCCTTTGCTTTTAATTTTCGGCAGAATTTACAGCAAAAAAATGAAACATTTCCACAAGGAAGTTCAGAAGAGCGAAGGCAAAAACTTAAGCTATATGCTTGAAAGCATACAAAACATGACCGTTGTAAAGGCTTTTGGCTGCGAAAAAGAAGCTGCAAAGACACTTAAATCTTTACAGAAGGAAACACTTGCCCTCCGCATAAAGAGGAATGTCTGGAGTATTGCCGCACATGTGAGCACGATGCTTTTATTTACAGGCGGCTATGCCTTTACCCTCATGTGGGGTGCATACCGTATTTCCACAAAGTTTCTGACATTCGGCGACTTTACTGCCATGATTCAGCTTGTTAACCAGGTTCAGTCTCCCGCAAAGTCCATGGGTTCTCTGTTAGTTACATATCAGAACATGATTGCTTCTGTTGAAAGGATTCTGGAGCTGGAAGAGCTCCCGGATGATTTACCAAGCAAGGCTTTTATTTCACCCAAGAAATTTCCGGAATTTGAAAGCCTCGAGTTTGACAAGGTCACTTTCTCCTATGGCGGAGACTGCATATTAAACAATGCTTCGCTCTCTGTGCGCAAAGGAGAGTTTGTGGCGCTTGCAGGCATCTCGGGTGCAGGCAAAAGCACCATTATACGTCTGCTTTTAGATTTAGTTGAGCCCACAGAGGGCAGGATTTATCTTAAGGGCAAGGAGGATATTCCGCTGGATGCATCCTTCCGCTCCCTTTTTGGCTATGTTCCTCAAGGGAACATGCTTATATCGGGAACCATTTCCGACAATATCGCATTCTATTCAAACGCATCAAAAAGCGAAATTATGGATGCAGCACGTGCTGCACAGCTGGATTTTGCCTTTGAGCTTCCCCTCGGGCTTGACACACCTTTAGGCGAAAGAGGCTCCGGACTCTCCGAAGGGCAGATACAGAGAATTGCCATTGCCAGGGCACTGGTACGAAAACCGCCGGTACTCTTACTTGATGAAGCAACAAGCGCTCTTGATGAAGAGACGGAAATCAAGCTTCTGGATGCCCTTAAAAAGGAAAGAAATACAACTGTTATTATAATAACTCACCGCAAACGGGTTTTTGACTATTGTGACAAAATTTTAACCCTTACCGACGGCAGATTGAGTCTTGATTAACTGTACCTTGTCCGTTGAGCAAAAATCTCACTGAAAAATCAGTGAGATTTCAGACTGTCGAAAAACTTAATTTTCAAGAGTCGCGAAGGGTTCGGGAAAGAAGGTTTCCCGAATGTAATCGGCAGACTTAATCGCATTCAGTCTGCCGAAAGTGCCGATTTTAGGGGGTCGACCGATTAATTGTCATCGACCGTTGGGGACAGTCCCCTCCGGTCGATTCCTTGTACGAGAAATCGGTACTTTGTTCTTTA
>CAZRZU010000121.1:0-5120 GCA_964604615.1 uncultured Oscillospiraceae bacterium | reverse complement strand
GGCCAGAATATAATACCCATACTTTCGCCGCGTTCTGCAAGAACGTTACTTGCACCGCCCATTCTCCAACGTGCCATATGAGTAAACACAGACTCGCTGTTACGGAAGTATCCGTCAATGCCTGTACCGCCGTTGGAAGCAGTAACACCAAAGTTTGCGGAAGAACAGCTCACAAGTCCCTTTGTCATCAAGGAATCAAGAAATTCCGCTGCCTCAATAGCTTCGGTTGTATCAACGTTCATTGCGTTACCGTCATAGATAGCTGCACCGTTTGAATGAAGCGCCATCTGAATAGCATAAATATAGTTTGTGTTAAAGGGCACAATTTCGTTACCTGCAACACCCTTTTTACCTGCATAATATCTCTTGATTGCATCAAGATAATCTTCAAACACACTCCATGTCCACTTGCCTTCACGGTAAAGGTCGTAGGGGAATATTGTGTCACCGTTTTCGTCCTTTAACTCGGGTACGGCTTCAATGAGATTAATATTGAAAACCATAGGCCAGTCAGTTACATAAATAAGGTCACGTTCCATGAAGTAATGGTTGCCGAACACCTCAGGCATTAAAATCCATTCTGTGTCGTCAGTTTCAAAAACTTCGAGATAAGGGTCCAAAGGTTGCAGCACGTTCTGTGTTAAAACAGTTGCCTGAGCAGAGCCGGACAAAACAGCCATATGCGCAAAGGGGTCCCCTGCAAGAACGGTCTGCAAGCAGTCACGTGTTGCACCGTTTGTCCACTGTTTCCATTTCACGTCTACACCAAGCTCTTCCTTTACTGTTTCAAGAGCTTTTAATGAGGCAAGGCGCTTGTCGGGTGCCATACCGTATTCACCTGAAATGGGGTCTATGTATGTGGGGTCAATTTCGGGAATATAGTGATGACCTATGTAAATAGTGTCAACAATAGCCCCCTCTTCCTCTGTTTTTTTGTTGGCACAGCCGGAAAGCAGGCTTATTGCCATTAATGTAATAAGTAAAATTGCTAAAGTGCGTTTTTTCATTTTTTCCATCCTTTCGGAATTAATCTCTACCAATATATATTATCATATAAAAAATTGATTGTAAATAAAAAATTAATGTTTTGACGTGTTGTTAACAATCAACAGGGTTAATATTTCATTTTTGTTAAATTTCACAAAATCTATTGCAATGAATTTGCAAAGCTTGTATAATATAGCCAAAGAAAGTTAATCTTTCTTAAAAGACACAAGGAGGCTACTGTATGAAGATTACTATTACAACCAGGAAAACATTTGTCAATGAAGTTGACAAGGAAATGATCGAAAAGAAAATTGGCAAGCTGGCTAAATTCTTTAACGAAGACACAGAGGCAACAGTTACAGTTTCCTCTCAGAAAAACGATAAAATTGTAGAAGTTACAATCTTTGCAAACGGGCTTGTGTACCGTGCAGAAGAGCGAAACGAAGACCTTTTAGACGCAGTGGACAAAGCTGAGGTTGCTATTGACCGTCAGATAAGACGTAACAAAACAAGACTTGAAAAGTCTTTAAGACGTGAAGCTCTCACTCTTGAAAACGACGATGCTCCCGTTGAAGAAGAAAAAGAATTTAATATTATCCGTACCAAGAGCCATTTCTTAAAGCCTATGACTGCCGAAGAAGCGGTTTTACAGATGAATCTTTTAGGGCATGAATTTTTCATTTTCTTTAACGCGGCAACAGAAACAACCGACATTGTATATAAGCGAAAGGACGGTAATTACGGTCTTATCGAAACAAAGCTTTGATAAAAATCAAGGAAGCTGTTATTGTTGAGGGAAAGTACGATAAAATGCAGCTAAAAAAAGTGTGTGATGCTTTAATTATTACGACAGACGGCTTCCGCATTTTTAAAGACAAAGACAAAAGAGAGTTTTTAAAAGCCCTTGCCAAAAGGCAGGGGCTTTTAATTCTGACAGACTCTGACCGTGCAGGCTTTGTCATACGAGGGCATTTAAAAAGCTTTATCCCTTCAGAATATATAAAAAACGTTTACATTCCCGACATTAAGGGCAAGGAAAAACGCAAGGACAAGCCCTCCAAGGAAGGCTTGTTGGGTGTTGAAGGCATAGACGAGGAAACCTTGAAAGAGCTTCTTGAAAAAGCCAATGTTACAAAAAGCGAAGTAAAAGGCGACCCTATAACAAAGGTGGACTTGTTTGAGCTGGGCTTATCCGGCAAGGATGATTCGTCTCAATTAAGGCAAGCACTTATAACTGAGCTGTCCCTCCCCTCTCGTTTAACAACAAATTCCCTGTTGGAAATATTAAATTCTGCCTTTACCAGAAAAGAATTTTTTGAATTCTGCCAAAAGTTCAAACAACCGCTTACTTAGACCGTAAGCGGTTATTTTATTTCTTGTTCTAAATTTTTGAACAAATCCGAACGAAAAAAGTCTTCAATTGTTATTTCCAATCCGTCACATATTTTTTTAATTGTAGATATGGTAGTACTATTATTTCTTCCGCTTATGATGTTGCTCAATGTAGACTGGGTAAGTCCGCTTATTGTTGCAAGCTTATTTACGGTAATTTTTTTATCTCTGCACAGCTCAACTATTCTTAATTTAACCGCTTCGCCAATGTTCAATATTACTACCTCCATTCATAAAAGATAGTAATACTTTACCGCTTTTGAGTTAAAATAATTACCTCAATTGAGTTGACTTTTTATTTTTTCTATGTTAAACTTAACCTGTGCAGCACAAAAAATACAACATTTAACAGGAGGTAATTTATGAAAAAGAGATTACAAGGCTTAGTTGCAGGCATTCTTATTGGTGTTATGGCAGTAGGAGGTATAGCAGGCGCAAAGGAACTGAGCGAAAACGTTGAGGTTTTTTATAACAACATCAAAATTTTTATTGACGGTGCAGAAATTGTGCCCAAGGATGCTGTGGGTAACACTGTCGAGCCTTTCGTTTACAACGGCACAACATACCTTCCCGTACGTGCAATTGCTAACGCATTCGGCAAGGACGTTGAATGGGATGGTGCAACCGCAAGTGTGTATATAGGTAAAAAGGACGAAACAAAACCCGATAATTATTTGCATAAGCTTCAGTACAATAACTATCAGGAAGCAGAAGGCGGAAATTGGATGGCAATCATTAACGGAACAGTTTCCGATTATAATAAAAGCACTTACACAAACGGTTTGTTGTTCTGGCTTCGCTGGAATGGCTTTGGAGACTGTGACGACAACTGCAAATCATTTGTTGAATACCCTTTAAACAGCCAGTACAAAACACTCAAGGGCAACATTGTTATTCCTAAAGATTACAAAATAACCACCGGCGAAAATGGCAGATGCGATAATTCCACATGTGACGTTTACATATACGGAGACGAAGAGCTTTTATACAGGGCTAAAGGGGTTACAAACTCTATGCCTTTCTCCTTTGAAGTTGATGTAAAAGGCATAAATCAGTTATCAATACACCTTGCATCAGAAGGTGTCACATTTATCGCCCTTACAGACCTTGCATTATATAAATAACATTAAAAGGGATTTGCCGTGGCAAATCCCTTCCTTCGTTCTGCGTTCATCGTTCTGCACTAATTTTACATTCTGCACTACTTCGAAGACTAAAAAAGAGCCACACGGCTCTTTTTTTAGTCTTCGAAGTTAAACTCGTCCTTAAACTTTTCCTTAAAGATTTCAAACACAACTGTAAGTGTTTCGTCATCTTCAACGGGTGCATATGCATCTTCCTCGTCATTAAGCTCTTCAAGAAGCATAATAACAACCTCGTCATCATCGGGAGGAAGCATTACAGCATAGCTGTCGCCCTCATATTCAATAACATCTAAAAATTCAAGCTCAACAGTGTTGCCATCTTCGTCTGTGAGAGTAACCATTTCAGGCTCGTATTCTTCCATGTTCATGTCTTCATTGTTATTAATATCTGCCATTTCTAAAACTCCTTTGCGTTTAATTACATTCATTATATAGAAACAACGGCAGATTGTCAAGAAAACAATAATTTATAAGTGTGCAACCGACTTACCGCTGTAAGTTGCAGGGACATTTCTCACCCAAAGGTAGGTAGCGTGTTCGCACTGTCTTATCGTATGCAGGAGATGTGTCCCTGTTCATTATAAAAATGTTGCAATTACTCAATCAAAGTAAACTGATATGACCCGTTTACGAACAAAACACGTGCTTTCCTATGGTCAAAATAATAGGTCGCGACCGTATCCACTTATTTGTGGCAGTAACAGGGTTATAGTAATAAATTGCACCGCCTGTGGGGTCCCAGCCGTTTAATGCATCACGGGCAGCCCTTTCGCAGGAGGATGTCATTGCGGCATCAATCTGACCGTCATCAACTGCCGTAAATGCTCCCGGCTGATATATTACACCTGCTACCGTGTTGGGAAAAGACGGATGCTTGACACGGTTAAGTATAACAGCACCAACTGCTACCTGACCGGAGTAAGGTTCTCCTCGTGCTTCGCCGTTTATGGCACGTGCCAGAAGATACACATCGTTATTTGATGCACTTGACCCCGATGACGAAGAAATGCCCATTGCAGCTAATGTGGCACTTCCGGCAATACCGTCCACCGTGAGCCCGTTCTTTTTTTGAAAAGCCTTCACAGCCTTCTGGGTTGCAGAGCCGTACTTGCCGTCAATCGCGCCTGTGTAATACCCCCAGTTTTTGAGCTTTGTCTGGATTTTCGTAACCTCGCTGCCCGTAGAACCAAGCCGTGACAAAGCTTCGTCAGATGCTGTATTATACCATGCTGAAAAGCCTATAAAAAATGCGCTTACAATAATGAATGAAATCAGTTTTTTCTTCATGCAAAAAACCTCCTTGGTGGTTATTATCTGCCACCAAGGAGATTTTATACATAAATCTGTTCATTACAGGCTCCCTCTTTGAGGGAGCTGTCGCCAAAGGCGACTGAGGGAGTTAGCGAGTCTTATTAGCAATTTCGTCCATAAGATTAATAATGAAATCATTAACCTTCACACTACCCTTATCGCCTTCCTTACGGCTACGAACTGCTACTGCGTCCTCTTCCATTTCCTTATCGCCTACGATAAGCATATAGGGAACCTTTTCAAGCTGAGCTTCACGAATCTTGTAACCGATTTTTTCGCTTCTGT
>CAZRZU010000120.1:0-5187 GCA_964604615.1 uncultured Oscillospiraceae bacterium | reverse complement strand
GGCAGTGTTACCATCACCTTTGACTATGCGAGCTATCTTGCTCAGTAATTAAAGGTGCACCTTGCATTAATAAATAACTACTTGTATTTGTTTAGGCAAAATGTTATAATGTAGTTGTAGATCAATTATAAAAGCAAATAACCGGACTATCCTATCCCAGATAGTCCGGTTAAAAAATAAGGAGGTTATTTATAATGGATGTAAAGGTTTCAAAATTACTTAACGAACAGATAACGAAAGAGCTGTATTCGGCATATCTTTATCTTGACTTCTCAATTTTTTATGAACAGCAGGGTCTTGACGGCTTTGCGAACTGGTACATGATTCAGGCACAGGAAGAAAGAGACCATGCAATGCTTTTCTTGAAATATTTACAGAATAACGGAGAGAAAGTTGAGCTAGGTGCTATTGATAAGCCTGACAAAGAGCTTAAGGTTCTTATGGATCCGCTGAAGGCAGGTCTTGAACACGAAAAATATGTAACAAGTCTTATTAACGACATTTACGGTGCGGCATATGACGTAAAAGATTTCAGAACAATGCAGTTTTTGGATTGGTTCGTTAAAGAACAGCTGGAAGAAGAGAAAAATGCTGATGATATGATTAAGAAAATGGAACTGTTCGGAAACGACTCCAAGGGCTTATATTCGCTTGATTCGGAATATGCGGCAAGAGTTTACACAGCACCGTCCCTTGTGCTGTAATTTTATAAGGAGTTGTTTTGTATGTTAAAAGATAAGGTTGCAGTAGTTACAGGTGGAACAAGAGGCATTGGTTATGCAATTGTAAAAAAGTATCTGGAAAACGGAGCCAAGGTGGTGCTTTTCGGTTCAAGGAAAGAAACTGTTGAAAAAGCACTCGCTTCGTTAAAAGAAATTAATCCTTTGTGGGAAGTAGAGGGGGATTATCCCGACCTTACAGATGCAGAAGCTGTAAAAAATGCTATTTTAAAAATTAAGGATAAGTTTGGTAAAATAGATATTTTAGTAAACAATGCCGGCATTTCCGACAGCACAAAAATTGAAAATTATGAACCTGGCAGGTTTGAACAGGTTATGAGTATCAATGTAACAGCTATTTATAATGCTATTCAGCCTACTGTTTCCATTATGAAAGAGCAGGGTGGAGGATGCATTATAAATACAAGCTCTATGGTCAGTATTTCCGGTCAGCCCGGAGGGGTTGCCTATCCTGCAAGTAAGTATGCGGTAAATGGCTTAACTTGGTCATTGGCTCGTGAATTAGGTCCTTGTAATATTCGTGTGAATGCTGTTGCACCGGGGATTACAAAAACGGACATGGTTGCAGCGCTTCCCGAGCAAATGATACAGCCTCTTATTAACACAATTCCTCTCAGAAGAATTGGTGAGCCTGAGGATGTGGCAAATGCTTTCTTGTTCCTTGCAAGTGACATGGCAGGCTATGTTACGGGAGAAATACTTTCCGTTGACGGTGCAGCACGTTCTTGATGAACGGATTTTCCCTGAAATAACGAGTTTTTTGTAATATGAGCTTGATGTATAAATAAAAGTATGTTATTATACAGCCAAGTAAACAAAGGAGGAAGGAAAAATGGATATTAAGGCAAAAGTTGAAGAAATAGTAAAGAAGATAATGGCAGATAAGGACATTCTGGCAAAATTCCAGAAGGACCCTGTCAGTGTGGTTGAAGAGCTTGTAGGAATTGACCTTCCCAACGACCAGCTTGAGCCTGTGGTTGATGCTGTAAAGGCTAAGATTACTGCTGATAAAATCGGCGATGTATTGGGTGGCTTAGGCGGACTCTTTAAATAATATTATAATGTGGATTACAAAAGGGACGGATAGCCGTCCCTTTTGCATTATGTGTTTGGTTAACCTATTTGACGTTTTCCGAGCCGGTCAATACTTTTTGCACCCGGTGCTTTTGCCTGTGCTTCAATCATACGTGTGGCTTCTTCTAAGGAAGTTGCCTTGATAATGTCGGTTTTCATGCCGTGATTCCAGCTGATGCCGGCAGGCTTCCACTTCATTTCGTATGTGTTCATAATTTCACCTCCCGGATGTTTTATCATTGCAATAACATATATCAATAGGGGTATACAAAAAAATACACGAGGAGGTTAAATGAAAATAGAAAAAAGGACTGTAAAATTCCTTTTTTGAAAGGTGTAAGAACATCCGGAAAAATGCCGAAATGTTGCCTCTGTTTGATTTTTTACTGCCTTAATGTTCCTTTTTAAGTTTTCTGACTCTTTCCATAAATTCTCGGATTTCTTTAAGTGCTTTTTCGTGTTTTATGGATTTTAATCTGGGGAAGGATTCAATCATACGTATCTGCTGATAGTTGAGCTTGTCGCGTAAAGCCTCTCGTACGGAAGAAAAGCTTGCGGCAAGCCTTTCTCTGGATTTTTCGCTTGTGTAGCGCTTTTTGTATAGGTATGCTTCTGCTTCACGGAGCTTTCTTTCGAAGCCTGCCATGCCTGCTATTGTCACCACAAGATCCGCACTGCATATAACAATGCATACCAATGAAATTATATGATACATAAAAGTGGGAATGGGATTTGTGATGCGTACAACAAAGGGGTGTAAAAGCTTAATAAGCAATACGGAAAACGAGCCGAATGCCAGCGCACCTGCAAGGCACACTCTGCCGTTGAGGTTGAATTTTGAGTCGGAATAATCCCACCAACGTGCATCAAACAGTTTTTCCATAACATATGATGTGAGATACTCCAATGTACAGGTTAAAACTGCACTTGATAAAAACAGCGACACGGTATTTTCCACGTTCCCCAGGATAAGTATAACAAGAATTGCACCTGTACCGTAAACCGGACATAAAGGACCGTTCAAAAAACCTCGGTTTATCCATTTGCGTTCTTTGATTGAGCAGTATGTACTTTCATATAACCAACCGAGAAAGCTGTAGACAATAAACCATAGAAAATATTTTTCGACTGTTAATAACATAATATCACCTTCATTGACATTATAGTGAATTTTAAAAGTAGATTCAATTAATAAAATGTAAATTTAAAGCAGCGGTCCATTGACAGGATATACCTGTTATTGATAAAATAGACCCAGGAGGTGTTTTGACATGAAACGGTTGTTAAGTTTACTTGTTGCATTTATGATTATTCTTTCAGCAGTGAGTGCCTCAGCAGAAATAGTGTTTGAGGAGTTTTTCTTTGACAGCACAAATGATATACAAAAATCAGAAGATGTACAGCTTTTTGAAGTTGACGTACAGGCAGAGCTACAAAAAAGGCTTATTGAAGGCTGGGCTACCCTTGCAAGTGAAATCGATATTTCTGATTTGAATATTTCAAGAGATGATATTGCAGCAATGTATGCAAAGGTTTTCTTTAAAAACCCTTATTATTACTACCTTCAAAGAAGCTTTTCAGGTGCCAGAAAAGGCGAAATTATGCAGTCTGTTAAGCCGAAGTATACAGAAACAGATATTGAGGTTGTAAAGTCTAACTGGACACTGATTGACAAAGCTGTTGAAGAAATACTGTTATATGTAAGCCCTAACATGACTGAGTTTGAAAAGGTTATGGCAGTGCATGACTACATGGTTAATAACTATACATATGATGCTAATGACTACGAGCAGAATATGCTTATTGTTATTGACAAAAAGGGTGTTTGCATGGCATACTCATATGCGTTTATTCATGTAATGAACGTGCTTGGAATTGAATCTTATATTGTGACATCCGACAATATGGAGCATGCATGGAATCTGGTGCGTGTGGATGGACAATGGTATCATATGGACGTAACATGGGATGATATTTCTGAGCATTTTGCACACAATGAACGTACACATGCTCTCTTGAGCACCTCTGCAATAGAGTCAGAAGGTCATTATGGCTTTGATGTGAGTGGATTTGATGTTGACTCAACCCTGTACGATGATGAAGACCGCTTGTCAGTGTATACAAAGGGTATGTCTTACTTTATTGACGGTAACAGCCTTGTTGATGAGAACGGTAATTTTATATGTGAAAAGCTTGACGGTGGAGATGGCTTTTGGGATATTGGAGGAAATCTGGGCTTTTCCAAGAGCATTTACGCAGGACTGTGCGAATTGAACGGGAAGGTTTATTACAACACCGATGCGGGAATATACGCATATGACCCCGACAGCAAAACAACAGAGCTTATTCTTGAAAAACAGGGCATATGCGGACTATATGCCGAGAACAATATTATAAGATATAATAAGTATGATATGGAGACTAAATTTTTTGTTGAGTCGGGCAGTATAAAAATAAGTGATATAAAGCTTGCTGAACCATACTATGAAAACGGCGAGGCAGTTATAAGACTGTATAATGACTCGAATTTGCCTCTTTGGGTAATCAGCAAGGGCGATACATATCAGATTAAAAAAGTTACTGAAAAGGGTGTAAATACATTAACCTTTGATAACGGAGAAGAGCAAACTTTTTTCATCTGGAATAACAAGCTCTCTCCTGTTGTTGAAAGTGTGGTTGTAAAATGAAAAGATATATACCGTTCATTTTAACGGCAGTCTTTCCGTATTATATAACAGTAATACTGTGTATGATGTTTCTTGTGCCTGCAATTCGTAACACGGGCGCACCTGATATAAGTATGTTACTGCTTCTGCTTCCATTGTTTTTCCTGCTGGTATTGGTGTGTAATGTTATATTTGCATGTTTGCTGAAAGCAAAGCGGATTGATTTTTCGTCCGTTGAGCTTGCGAAAGCAAATATGATAATGAGGGTTTCACAAATTCCTGCTTATATTGTTATTTTCATCATGGGTGTGATGTGTCTTATTACAATATTCACTATCGGAATAAGCTTAGCACTTGTGCTGCTTGACTGTATGGCAATATTTCTTTCCGGTATTATAGGTGTTGCAGCAGTATGGCAGAATTATGAGGACGGGACTGCTTCGGTAAAACAGGCTGTTGTACTTAGTATATGCCAGTTTATTTTCTGCATTGATGTTATTGGGGGAATTATGCTGTACATAAAAGCAAAGAACACAAAAAGAACCGCTGATTAATTTGAGGTGCCCCCAAAAAGTTAGACTTTTTATAGTGTAGTAGTTTTTAACTGCTACACTATTTTTATGCAGCGAAAAGTTTGAGCCTAAATGCAACCGGGCTCAACCATCCTAATTTTTCTTTTATTCGTTTATTGTTATAGTAATAAATGT
>CAZRZU010000119.1:0-5215 GCA_964604615.1 uncultured Oscillospiraceae bacterium | reverse complement strand
CCAAAGAAAACAATGTTCTCGTTTTTATCAATCATATTTTTTAATGCATTGATATGGTCTGTCACATTACCGCCCCCGGAACATAATTATTAACGTAAACCATTGCCAAGATTAATACAATTCCCGCAATGATAAGGGCAGCTGCACAGCTTCTGTAACGGATAACATCCTTCTTTTCCAAAGCCTTGCGGTTTTTAGTGTCAACATATATTATGCACTTTCTGCCCACATCATCGTCTATATGCTTTTTCGGCATTTCGGATTTTACCACCGCATTTTCTTTCCCGTCAAAATACTCATACACCTTAAAAAATCTTACTTTTGTACCACCGATATTGTCATATACGTCTGCTTCAGATTCGTCCACAACGGTTGCTTCGAATATTTTTGTTCTTTTTTTCCTGAAAAGACCTGACTCTTCAAGGTAAAAGCCTGCATATATTATCATCCCTATTCCAAGGAGAATCAACAGCATTATTTTAAACCTCCTTATTCAACAGGAACCATTGCAACCAAATCATTCCAATACAGCATCTTAAATGTTACTGCATTTTCAAAATCACCCTTTAATTCAATTGGTTCATCTGCCGCAATGTCGCAAACTTTAAACACAACACCTGTAAGTGTCCCTGCCGAATCGTAGCCTGCAACAATAACCATACCGCCTGAATATGATTCTTTTGTTACAATTTTAACCTTTCCGGGTGTATATTCGTAACAAAAGCCTTCCCCTGTACCTTTCACATAAATATTACCGGGGATATTGTCCTCTTCGTTGTATGCAAAAACTATAACAGTGCCTTCTTTTGTGATACTAAGACTCTCTGATGTTGATGCAACGGAAAATTCGATCACATCACCGTTTTCGTCAAGAACGGCTGCGGCAATTTTGACGTCGCTTCTGCCAAATGTATCAATTTCAACATCGATACCATTTTCAAAAGATACAGCGCTTATATATTCTTCGTGCTCCTCTTCTGTTGCATACTCAGGTGTTTTTCCGTAGTTTGCCTTAATGTCCTCAGGCTTCATGCAGTAACCAAGCACCGTAAATTCACTTACCGTTCCTGCAAAATAGGGGTCTGCATCATAAAGAGATTTACCAATATAATTGGATGTTGTCATGCCCAAATCAGAAATTGTCATGCCTATGTCTCCATCCATTACAAGGTCACCGTCAACATACATTGCAACGTAAGCTTCATTAATAACAACAGTAACCGTATTTGTGTCTCCCAGCCTTATTCCGGGTATGCTTGCAACTTCCTTTTCGTATGCATAGTTGGTTTTTGTAGCTGCAAAGCGAAGAGCATTTGTATCAGGTCTGGAGGGATTCAGGAAAATGTAACCCGTTTCAGAAGTGTTGCCGAATCCATAAGCAAATACGTGCTTCTGGGCACTTGAGGGAGTCATTGTCATAATAATTGTAACACGGTCATTACCGTAGAGAACACCCTTAGGCATTGTTATATAGTCGTCAGTTCCGTCAAAAACGGCACCATCATCAGTTATAGCCATATTTCCCGCTGCTGCGCCGTGATTCCCGTTGCCTGATACGTCATGTATAATTTCTCCGTCTGTTTCGTCAAAATTATAGGAAAGTATAACCTTATCATTTACAATAACAGGCTTTTTTAAAACGGTAACCTCAAACTCACCTACAACCTCTCCGTTGACCTTGGCAATAAGCTTTACGGTTGCATCCTCTTCTCCGCGAGTTACCTTGCCTTCCGGTGTGATAACGCTCTCGTCATCGGATTCCCATACAATGTTATCTGTACCGATGCTTTTTTTAAGAGAGATGTCGCCTATTACTTCGGAAGGAACCTCAATTACAGCATCCTTAACATCATAATCGTAAAGCATTACGTCGTCCACCATACCGCTTACCGCATCGGCAGACCAATATGTTACACCAAGATAAAGCTGACCCGAACCGGAAGCAACACCGCCTGAACCAACAAGCTCATCATTCACATAAAGTGAACCAATGCCGTTATTTTCAATATACAAAACGTCTGCCCATTCATTCAATATGGAACCGGTTCCCTCTGCAACTTTTGTCCATCCGTAGCCATCACCATGAGTCCAGAAAAAAGGTGTTCCGTTATTTGTGCACACACCAGTCCACTTCTGAGCTGAGGCTGTTCCCATGTTTTTAAAGAAAATGGTACTTGTACCGCCTGTTGACGAAACATTCACCCTTGCAGAAACAGAAAAGACATTACCCACTTCGCCCAAGGACAATCCGTAGGTTCCGTTCAAGGAAATGTATTCACCTTCACGCACAACACTTCCACCTGTTGCTAAAGTATTGGTAACAGTAGACCACTCATCAGCCATAACATTAAAAGAAAGGCTGAATATTAAAATAATTGCAATTAAAATTGCTATATACTTTTTCATTCTTATCCCTCCTTAGTATGTTACAGTTTCACTGAATGTACCGAAAACAACTGTATAGTTGCCTGCTGTTTCAGGCACATATGTGTAATCAAGAGTTCTTGAGTTATTGGTGTTCATGAGCTTAAAGTCAACAACATTACCATTTTCATCCTTAATGCACATAAGCATAACAGTATTGCTTCCCGTGTATGTGCCTGTAAGACGAATGCCGTCCTCGCTAACTGTCACCTTTAATTTGTCAGGATTGCTAACCTCTGTCACAATAAATGTGGATGCATTTTTATTTGCACCGTTTGTGAGAACGAGCCTGTTTCCGGAAACTGTCAGATACATGCCTCTTTCGCTCATGCTTTCGTAGCTCACACCGCTTCCTGCAAGTCCTTCGTGTACAATAAAGGTCATGCTTTCGGCAGTAGATTTCAAAGCATCATTATCGTGCAAAAGCTTTATGTGAGAATTGTATTCCGTAATAAAGTAACCCATCTTGTTAACAGACTGAATGGAAACATAATCCTCATTGCCTCTGCCGGGGATAATTTCCCAGTAAAAATCACTCTCGTTAACAGTTAAATCGTCACAATAAATCAAGCTTCCCCCGGGGTATGCAGTAGTTTCGGGTGTAGATGCAAAATGACCATGGTAAAGCTTTTTGCCCGGGTCACTCAACGGAGAAATGTACACCTTTGTGCCGTCAATTCCCACACTGCTTTCTTCAAAGCAGTTGATGGAACCGTCTTCATTAAATTTCAGCTCATCGATACACACACTTCTTCTGTATCCGCTGCCGTTTTCCATTGCACCTGTGTGATAGAAAATATAAGTTTTTCCGTTAAAATCAATTACGGAAGGGTGATTGGTGTTACTGGAGGCACCTGCTTCCATAATCTTTCCGCCGTATTCATACGGTCCTGTCACCTTATCGCTTGTGGCATAAGAAAGCTCTTCGTGCCAATTTGACGCGAAGAAAAGATAATATAAATCTCCTCTTTTATAAAGCCAGGGTGCTTCCGTAAACTGAGAATCAGAGGGGATGGAGTTAATTGTAATTTCAGTAATGTCTCCGCCGTTAACTACTCCGTCACCGTTTAAATCAACAAGGCTGGTCATGCTTTCTGTAAGCTCTGCAATATAGCAGTTTGAGTTACCCCAACAAATGTAACGGTGCTCTACACCGTTTTCGTCATTTTCAATCCAAACGGTGGGGTCAATGTCGTCCCAGCCAACCTTGCCGCTGGTCCAAGTTGGATTCACAAGCTTACTGCCGTTTAATGCGTCGGTATAAGGTCCTGTTATATTGTCACTCACACCAACGGAAATACCTGTGGAATTTTTGCACATAAAGAAATAATACTTTCCGTTGTAGTATTCAACCTCGCCTGCCCATGCATCAGAGGCGCTACCCCAGGAAAAGTCGCTTGCTCTCATGGGCACACCTTCGTATGTCCAGTTAACAAGGTCCTTTGATGAATAGCAAAGCCACTCAGGCATGTAGTAGTAATTTGTTGTAGACGTATCGTGACCGCAGAACAGATACACCGTATCGCCAACTACAATTGCCGCAGGGTCACCGGCATACACGCGGTTACCAAGGTTGTCTGTTTTAACAATGGGGTTGTTAGCACTTACATTCACAGAAAAAAGCATAACCACCGCAAGCATTATCAAAAGCATCTTTTTCATTTTTTGTTTCCCCCTATATGTCTTTTCACATAATTAAAAACATGTTTTATAAACCTACGCATGAAAAGTGTTCTTAAATACAAAAAGCCACCCATGCCTTTTTTACCTTCAACATGGGTTACACGGGCAAAAATCTGACCGTCAGTTACATTTTCAACCCACCATTGGTTGTCTCCGCAAACACCGTAGAAATCATTTTGTATTGTGTTTTGGGCTTTTATAATACGGTGCATTACGTACTTTCCGTCGTCTCTCTGATAAAACACAATGTCGTACTTTTTTGCACCGCCCTTATATTTTTCAATTGTAACAAAAGTTCTTCCGCCTTTTATGAACGGGTACATACTTACTCCGTTTGGCTTAAATGTAAAACTGTCACCTTTACTGAAAGCTTCATCTATAAGCGGACGAACAACTTCAAATTTTACTTTTTTATCCATAACAAAAACCTCATACAATGATAAAATATTTTACCATAGTATGAGGTTAAAGTCAATGATTAAGAGTTGTGATTAACCCTGAATAAAATCTGTATGCTTAAGATAACCCTTATTGAGAGCCATGAACTTATCGTCATAGTTTTCAACAGTAATTACAAGAGTAAGAATCATTCGCTTCAAAGCATCTTCGCCAATGAGACTGCCGTCAAAAACCTGAGCCACTTCAAAAGTTAAGTTCTGCTCCATTTTATATGTAAACTTACCAATAAGAATCTGTGAATTTACAATACAAGCTGCCGCTGCAACTTCATAAGCATATTCGGGAGAAATCTTGATGGGAAGCCTTTCCATCATCTGAATAGCTTCCTGCTTTTCGTTTACGGCAAGAAGAATTTCATGATTCATGTCTTCGCCGCGATGTGAAAAAACAATAACCAAATCATCTTCAAATCTCTTGTAAGTTATGCCGAGACCGTCAAGCACCTTAGCTATACTTTCATAAAGCATTTTTCCTTTTTCTGTATTTGCACCCATGGCAAAAGCCTCCTTTTATTTTATAGTTTAACTCTTCCTTATATTACCATAGAATCAATCGATTGTCAAAGCTTTTATAATGCAAAAGAGGTATTGCAAATCTGCGGTTGTCAAACATTTGGTCCATTTTCTCCAAAAAAATATTTCGATGTAAT
>CAZRZU010000118.1:0-5225 GCA_964604615.1 uncultured Oscillospiraceae bacterium | reverse complement strand
CACCTTACTTATTGCCTTTACAATGTTTACTGTAACCTCCCATCTCAAAAGCAGCTGGACGACTTTTTGCGTCTTTCTGAGATGGTTGTTCCCAAAAAGACAAAAAGCGGCATAAAAGACACGGATATAAGAAGCGATATTACAGATATTAAACTTGAAGACGGCTTTATGACAATGCTCCTTTCGGCAGGCAGCCAGGCAAACTTAAAGCCCGATGTTGTAATAAAAGCCATGAATAAATATATTGACAGCTACAATTCAGGCGAGTGCGAATTTTTAAGAAAAGCCATCTATACTGATAAAATGGAAGAGATATAACATGACTATTGAAGAATTACGCAATTTAATAAACTACCATTCAAACCTTTACTACACCATGGACACCACCGAAATTTCTGACTTTGAGTATGATAAGCTCATGAGTCAGCTTAAGAAAATGGAGGCGGAGGACCCTTCTCTCATAACACCTGACTCTCCCACCCAGAGAGTTGGCGGAAAAATTCTGGAGGGCTTTGAGCAGGTTACGCATACAGTCCGCATGGAAAGCCTGAACGACTTATTTTCAAAGGAAGAGGTTATTGAATTCGGCAGGAAAACCCGGCAGACATTAAATTCGCCCGTGGAGTATGTAACAGAACTGAAAATTGACGGATTAAGTGTATCGTTGGAGTACCGTGACGGTGTGTTTTTCCGCGGTTCAACCCGCGGTGACGGCAACGTTGGCGAAGACGTTACCGAAAACTTGAAAACAATACGTTCCATTCCATTAAAGCTTACAGAGGCTGTGCCCTACCTTGAAGTACGCGGTGAGGTCTACATGCCTCACAAAGCCTTTGAGGTATTGAACAAACGGCAGGAGGATTTAGGGCTTGAGCCTTTCAAAAATCCCCGCAATGTTGCATCGGGGACTCTAAGGCAGCTTGACTCTTCTGTTGTGGCAAGCCGCAGACTGGACATTTTTGTTTTTAACGTTCAGCAAATTGAAGGCAAGGTTCTTTCGTCTCACAAAGAGGCAATAGACTATCTAACGCAGTTAGGCTTTAAAACAATACCCATCAACAATGTTTTTACCTCAATTGAAGATGCTTTTGACGAGGTCCTCTCCATAGGCGAAAGACGCGGCGAGCTGGGCTTTGACATTGACGGCGCGGTTATAAAGGTAAACAGCTTTTCACAAAGAGCGCTTTTGGGCTCAACTGCAAAATTCCCCCGCTGGGCAGCGGCATACAAGTATCCCCCCGAGCAAAAAGAAACAAAGCTTAATCAGATTGTTATACAAGTGGGCAGAACGGGTGTTTTAACTCCCAATGCAGAGTTTGACCCCATCCGCCTGGCAGGTACAACTGTGTCCCGTGCAACCTTGCACAACCTTGATTTTATCCGTGAGAAAGATATTAAAATAGGAGACACAATAGTTGTGCAAAAAGCAGGAGACATTATTCCCGAGGTTGTAAGGGTTGTGCAGGGTAAACGCACAGGCAACGAAACGGATTTTGAAATGCCTGCCTTTTGCCCTGTTTGCGGAGCGCCCGTTTACCGTGAAGAAAGCGAGGCAGCATACCGTTGCACAGGCGGTGAGTGTCCCGCTCAGCTTGCCCGCAATGTTATCCACTTTGCGTCAAAGGGTGCAATGGACATTGAAGGTTTAGGCCCCGCAGTTGTAAATGCTCTTCTGGATAACAGTCTTATCTCTTCTGCGGCTGATTTGTACTATCTTAAGGCGGAAGACCTTATTCCCTTGGAAAAAATGGGTGCAAAGCGAGCAGAAAATATTATAAATGCAATCGAAAAGTCAAAGGAGAACGACCTTGGTCGCCTTATCTTTGCTTTAGGAATCCGTAATATAGGGCAAAAAGCAGGCAAAGAGCTTGCTAAAAGGTTTGACTCTTTGGATGCTCTTACAAATGCATCTGTTGAAGACATTTCCTCCTGCGAGGATTTTGGTTTGATAATGGCAGAAAGCATTAAAAGCTTTTTTGCGGTAGCGCAGAATATGGACATTGTGGAAAAGCTCAGGAGCGCAGGGGTTAACTTTTTGTCAAAAGAAAAGCCGGCAGGCACTCTTTTTGAAGGAAAGGTTTTTGTTTTAACAGGCACACTGCCCACGTTATCACGCAGTGAAGCAAGCAAAATGATTGAAGATAACGGCGGAAAGACCTCTTCGTCAGTAAGCAAAAAAACAGATTATGTTCTTTTGGGCGAAGATGCAGGCAGTAAGCTTGAGAAAGCCTTGAAGCTAGGCATAACAACTATTTCGGAAGAAGAATTTTTAGAAATGTTGAAAAAGGGGGCTGACTAAAATGAGAACTGCAATCAAGCTCATACAGGCGGCAAAAAAGTATCATGTTTTTCTTTTGATTACCGCCATAGCTACAATATTGAATTCAGTTTTGTCGCTATACACACCGCGCCTTATTTCAAGCCTTGTTAACCTGATTGCCGACGATGCCAATCAGCTTTCCGTGCAGGCGCCAAAGCTTGCTGTTATGTTCCTTTTGATTGCTTTAGGCATTTTTGTGACCCAGGCAGTAAAGGTTTACGTCAGCCATTATGCAGCATGGCATTTTGTTGAGGACATGCGTAACAAGCTCTACGACCATATACAGCGCCTGTCACCGGGCTTTTTCTCCGACAAGCAGACAGGTCAGCTTATGAGCCGTGTAATAAACGACACATTGACCTTAGAGCTGTTCACAGCTCACTGTGCCCCCGACATTCTGGCAAACACGGTAATGTTTTTCGGTGTTATAGTGATGCTTCTCACCATGAATGTAAAGCTTGCAGTATATGCAATACTTACACTTCCTGCTGTTGGTGTCTGCGTATGGTTTTACGCAAAGAAGGTGCGTCCTCTTTTCAAATCCCGTCACCAGACAGTTGCCGAAATCAACGGCACACTTCAGGACAACTTTTCGGGCATTAAGGAAATACAGGTTTTTAACTGTCAGGACCGCGAAAAGGAAAAGTTCGCCGCAAGAACACATGAGTACACCTCACTTACAATGTCGGCATTTAAAAAGAGCAGCATAGTTCACCCGTTTATTGCATTTTTAAACCAGCTGGGTACGGTTCTTGTTATAGGCATCGGCGGCATAATGGCTGCAAAGGGCGAAATTAATGCCGGAGAGGTTGTGGCATTTCTTCTCTATCTTTCGTCGCTTTATGCACCTATCAACTCTCTTGCACGAACCAATGAGGACTTGCAGGATTCACTCGCCGCAGGTGAGCGAATTTTCCAGATGCTCGGTATTAAGAGCGACGTAACAGACAAAGAAGGCGCCGTTGACATAGGCAAAGCAGTTGGAGAAATTGAATTTAAAAATGTTTCTTTCTCCTACAACGAATCTGCCGAAGTGTTAAGCAATTTCTCTCTTAAAATAAATTCAGGCGAAACTGTTGCCTTAGTTGGCGAAACAGGTGTGGGCAAAACAACAATAGCATCACTTGTTACAAGGTTCTACGACCCAACTAAGGGCGCAATTACACTTGACGGCAAAGACCTTCGTGATATAACTCTTCATTCCTTACACGAAAATATTTCTATGGTATTGCAGGATGTGTTCCTTTTCCACGGGACAGTAATGGAAAACATCCGTTACGGCGCGCCTGACGCAACCGACGAAGCTGTTTACAGTGCGGCGCGTCTTGCCAACGCAGAAGGCTTTATTACAGAGCTCGAACACGGTTACAACACAATTGTGGGCGAACGAGGTGTGCGCCTTTCAGGAGGGCAGAAACAGCGCATAGCAATAGCCAGAGCAATACTCCGTAACAAGCCCATACTTATTCTTGACGAAGCTACCAGTGCTGTGGACAACCGCACGGAAAGACTTATACATAAAGCTATGGACACAGTTATTGAAAACCGTACAACAATTATTATTGCCCACCGTCTTTCAACCATCAAAAATGCAGACAAAATAGTTGTTATTGAAGACGGTAAAGTAAAAGAAATAGGAAGCCACGACGAGCTTCTAGCCTTAAACGGAGCATACAAAAAATTATACGAAACAGGCTTGAACACATGAAAAAACCACAGCTGATGCTGTGGTTTTTTCATGTATTACTTATTTTACTGTAACCATTATTGCCTGTTCGGCTCTGTTTCCTGCAAAGTCTGTTACGTGGATTGTTACAGGGTAGGTTCCGCGAACAGTTACGTCAAGCTCTGTTACATCGGCAGAAACAAAGCTTCTCAAATCAACACCGTTTGTGTCCTGGGCTGTTTCCACAAACAAATCTGCCCACTTAACAGCAGAAGTGTCCGCATCCAGGGAAACTGTTCCCCATTCCTCCTCGTTCTTTAAAATTAGTGTAGGCGGAGTTGTATTATTCTCGTCATAAATATATACAGAGAACGTTCTCTCAATCTTGTTGTCATAAGTATCAATAACAGTCACCGTCAATGCATCGATGTATGCACCTGTCTCATTAAAGTCAACCTGTGCTGTATCCACTATCATACGGTCCTCTTCAAAGTCCCAGACAAGCTCTGTGTCGGACTCTTCTTCATTTGCAAGAGGATTAGCCTTAATGAGAAGCTTGCCATTTTCAGTCTTGATATCATAAGTACCGTCAACGTTATCGCTTGCGGTAAAGTATTCCGCCCAGTCAATACCTTCAGGGTCAATGCCTTTTTCAAACACAAGGGGTACAGAAGAATTTATGAGCGACACACTTGGTGCAACCGCATCCACCGCATCGGTGGCTTTAAGGGAATTACCGATTGTATCAATCCTGTCGTAAAGTGCTGCTTTTTTAGACTTTACTGCCGTTGCATATTTTGGAGAACCGCCCACACCGTAAACGGAGTTACCGAAAATGTTAACGCAGTATTCACCCATAACACCCATGTTTTCGCTGAATTCGTTAGCAGGGAGGCTACCTAAAAGCTCAAACACCTTAAGGTTATCCTCACCGCACTCAGCATGGAAAATATCAATGCCGAAGGTAATGGCTTCACTGGGAGCCATTGTCTGGCGGTATTCTGCAATAGAATCAACTCTGCCCATGTTCTTGTAAAGCTCTACGGTGTAAAGAACATAAGCCTTTACCGCAAGGAGACTTTCCTCATGACCGAATCCACGGAGCAAGCCGATAGCATCGCAGGCAGGCTTACATATTTCGTACCTTGAAGAGCCGGGAACATATTCCTCTCCGGTAAATGCAACATCGTCAGGACGGGGCCAGAATATAATACCCATACTTTCGCCGCGTTCTGCAAG
>CAZRZU010000117.1:0-5349 GCA_964604615.1 uncultured Oscillospiraceae bacterium | reverse complement strand
TGCTCCCACAGCTACAGAAATCACAGGTGGCAGAACATTCGTTCCTCTCCGTGCTCTTGCTGAATCTCTTGGCAAGAAGGTTTACTGGAACCAGGGCGATTCTCCCGAAAACGGTCTTGTAGTTATCGGCCATAAGGTTAACCCCTTCTATGCTGAAAGCGATGCCGGCTTGGTAGAAATGCTCAGAACAATGCTCGGCAAGCCCGAAACATATCCAGAAAGACCTGCACAGCCCGAAAAGGATTTCATGCTTAAGGTTCCCACACTTTCAGATGAAAACAGAATTCAGGCTGACAAGATTGAAGCAAGTGAAGAACCCGAAAGCGATCACGGTGTTTACAATGCTTCTGATGGTAAGTTAGACGAAAACTCTCGTTGGGCAGGTTCTTCCAACGGCTGTTACATCACATTTACTTATGAAAATCCTGTTGAAGTAGGTCAGGTTGCTCTTACATTCTGGAAGCCTACTCAGAGAACAACAAACTACAAGCTTGAATACACAGCAGACGGCTCCAGCTGGACACAGGTATACAATGGTGCATCTACACTTGGTAACGCTTGCGAAATCTTTGACATCAACAAGACTGTTAAGGCTTTCAGAATTTCCGGTTACGGTAACAGCGAAAACAACTGGTTCAGCCTTATTGAATTTGCTGTTTACAAGCCCGGTGTAGAAGCCGGTAAGGCTACAGCAGAAGCATCTGCTACAACAACTTCTTCCTCTACAGCTACAGGCACAAAGCTCACAATCAATGAGTCTGCTGTAACATTCAGCGAACAGCCTGAAGCAGCTAACCCCGGCAGAAATGTTCTTGATAACAATGCATCTACAGTATGGGCATCTCAGCAGGGTGCTACAGCTATTGTTGACCTTGGTTCTTCCATGGCAATCAGCTCTGTTGGTGTACAGTTCAGAGTTTATGAAGATGACAGAACAATTCCTTACTCCATCTACATTTCTGACAACAAGACAACATGGACAAATGTTTACAGCGGTACAAGTGTTGCTTACAACGGAAACTACTCATATGCAACAGTTGGTAAGTCTGCAAGATACGTAAAGTTCCAGTTTGACGGTAACTCCGTTTCCGGTTGGAACAGCGTTGCAGGTATTGAAATCTACACAGGCGAAGTTACAGCTTCCACAACTGTAGGTACAGCAAGCACAACAAATGTTGCTACAAGCACAGCTACAACAGCTACAGGTACAAAGGTTACACTTACAGCTGCAAATGTAACATTCAGCGAACAGCCCGAAGCAGCGAACCCCGGTTCTAACTGTCTTGACGGCAACGCATCTACAGTATGGGCATCTCAGAAGGGTGCTACAGCTATCATCGACCTTGGTTCTTCTATGGCTCTCAGCGCTGTAGGCGTACAGTTCAAGGTTTATGAAGACAACAGAACAATTCCTTACTCCATCTATGTTTCTGACGATAAGTCTACATGGACACAGGTATTTACAGGTTCTTCTACAGCATATGAAGCAAGCATGCTTTTTGCAGCTGTTTCCAATACTGCAAGATACGTAAAGATTCAGTTCGACGGTAACACAGTTTCCGGTTGGAACTCTGTTGCAGAAATTGCAGTTTACAAGAAGTAATTCTTAAAACAAATGTTTAAGACGGTCACGAATGTGACCGTCTTTTTGTATGTAAAAGATTTTTTCCAAAATGTGTAATTGAATTGAAAAACAAGGGAGCTTGAAAAGTTTTTTTTCACATAAATTAGACTTTTTTTGCAATATATTTTGACAAAACAGAAAAAATGTGATAAAATACCCGGAAATACAAATTATTTGAGAGAAGGTTGTTCCCGAAAGGGAGAGTAAAATGGACATTAAAAGTAAAATTACAATTCCAAACTGTATAACGTCGGTCAGGCTTCTTGGTTCAATATGTATGGCATTTACTAAAATATTTACACCTGAGTTTTACGTTATTTACACAATTTGCGGTATAACTGACGTATTGGACGGTTTTGTAGCAAGGATGACAAAAAAGACAAGTGAATTCGGCGCAAGACTTGACAGTATTTCTGATTTGATTTTTTATGGAGTAATGCTTTTTAAACTTTTGCCCAGCATGCTTACGGCAATGCCTAATGCAATTCCGGTGATGATTGCAAGCTTACTTGTTTTAAGAATTTGTTCCTACACAATAGCTGCTTTCCGATATAAGAAGTTTGCATCGCTTCATACATATATGAACAAGGCGAGCGGTTTTTCGTGCTTCATGATGCCATATCTTATCTGGCTCAATGTTCCCGAAACAATTGTATACTCAATTGTTTATGCAATAGCTCTTATTGCCGGTTTGGAAGAGCTGATAATACATTCCACATCACAGACTTATGCAAGAAGCAACAGAACTGCTATAAAAAGAGTTAAAGGTAAAGAAGAATAAAAACTGCCACTGGGTAGTAGATGTTTAGCATCCTTTCACATCGTTAGGTCTTTGAAGATGTGTCGGGGTGCTTTTGCGTTAAGGAGGAATTTATATGAAAAATCCATTTAAAGATTTAACAAAATTTGAGGCAGGTTTATGGTTTGCCTCTGTTATTGTGGTAGCTTTTTCGTTTTTGTTGTCAAAGGGGGGAGATTATCTTACGTTGATTGCCTCTTTGATTGGTGTAACGGCACTTATATTTGTAGCTAAGGGCTATGTTTTCGGACAGGTTCTTACTGTTGTGTTTGCTGTATTTTATGGCATAATATCGTTTTATTTTCGCTATTACGGAGAAATGCTCACGTATGTGTGCATGACAGGCCCCATTGCAGTAATGGCAGTAGTGAGCTGGATAAAACACCCTTATGAAGACAGTAAAGAGGTAGAAGTGCGAAAGATGCACCGCAGGGAAGTGGGGACAATGTTTCTTTTAGCTATTGTTGTAACTGCGGTTTTCTATTTTATATTAGGTGCATTCAATACCGCTAATTTAGTTTTCAGTACTTTATCAGTTACAACAAGCTTTATTGCTTGTTCTCTCACATATATGAGAAGCCCGTATTATGCTCTGGCATATGCGGCAAACGATATTGTGCTCATTGTTTTATGGATTATGGCAAGCATTGAAAGCATTTCATATTTACCCATGGTATTCTGCTTTGTAATGTTTCTTGCAAATGATATGTACGGCTTTGTAAACTGGAGAAGAATGGAAAAGAGACAAAGAGAAAAATAGATGCCGGAAAATCAGAATTAAATCGGAATTTTAAAGAGAATGAACTTTCAGTCTCTTTTTGTTGTTGTTCAAAAACAGTTTACAGAATATTCAAAATAAATACTTGACAACAAAGGAAATAGATGGTATCCTATCGTTAGCACTCGAGGTTGGTGAGTGCTAACAAAGAAAGCGAGGTGAGACTCTATGGAATTAGGTGAGAGAAAAAGGTTAATACTTCAGGCAATTGTAGAGGACTATATAGCCACTGCCGAACCGGTAGGGTCAAGAAATATCGCTAAAAATCATGACTTGGGCTTAAGTGCGGCAACAATACGTAACGAAATGGCAGACCTGGAGGAAATGGGCTACCTTGACAAGCCCCACACTTCTGCAGGACGTGTGCCCAGTCAGCTTGGTTATAGGTTTTATGTGGATTCTTTAATGCACCGTTACAGTGCAACAGTCGAAGAGATTGAAGAGTTGAACAACTCGCTTCATCGGAGGTACATAAATCTTAACAATGTGGTTACTGCTGTTTCTGAGATTGTTTCAAAGATAACAAGATGCCCTACTGTTATGACCTTGCCTACTCACACAGGAACAAGAATAGTTAATGTGAAAATGCTTATGATTGAAAAAAATCTGGCTTTGATTGTTGTTGTTCTTGACGGTGGCAGTGTAAGGAATAAAAAGGTGAAGGTGTCGGGTAGTATAACTTATAAAGAGATTGATGCTATATCTGACTTTTTAAATTCACAGCTTGCAGGGCTTAGCGCAAAAGACATTGACGAACCGAGAATAATGCTTATATATCAGTCTATGGGGCAGTACAAGGACTTTTTAAAGGTTGTATTGGAATTTGTTCTTGAATGCTTACAGAACGATATTACTGAGGTCTATATTGGCGGTGCATCAAATATTTTAAATCATCCCGAATTCTGTGACATAGACAGAGCGAGAGAATTTCTGAATTTTATCGATAACAGGGAAAATGCTTCAAGAGTGCTTTCTCTCGGTACGGGCAGCGATGCTGATGTTAAGATTATCATTGGCAATGAGGCAGGAATGGATGAAATTAAAGATACAAGTATTGTTCTTGCAAATTACAGAGCAGGGGGAATATTAAGCGGCAGAATTGGTGTAATTGGTCCCACAAGAATGGACTATGCAAGAATTGTTTCGTCTCTTGAAACAATTAATGCACAGTTGGGAGAAATTCTTACCGCGGTTTTCTATAATGAGGAATAGAGGTGAAAGATATGTCTAAAAAGAATAAAGAGGAAGAAGTAATTCGCGAAGAAGCTTCAGAAACAGAAGAAGTTGAAGAAGTTGAAGAAGCTGAAGTTGTTGAAAATCCTTCCGAAAAAGTACTGGAAGAGCTTAATGACAAGTATTTGAGGCTGGTTGCTGAATATGATAATTACAGAAAGCGCACCGCCAAGGAAAAGGAGTCCATTTATCCCGAAGCAAAGGTAAGTGTTGTGTCTCAGTTTTTACCTGTGCTTGATAATTTTGAAAGGGCTCTTGCAACAAGTCAGAGCGAAGACCCTGTCTATGAGGGTGTAAAAATGATTAAAAAGCAATTTGAAGATGCTTTGAAAAACATAGGTGTTGAATGTATCCCCGCTGTCGGTGAAAAGTTTGACCCCAATCTTCATAATGCGGTAATGCATGTTGATGACGAATCCTTTGGAGAAAATGAAATTGTTGAAGAATTCCAGAAGGGCTACAAAATTGGCGACAGAATAGTTCGTTACAGCATGGTTAAAGTTGCAAACTAAAATTATATAGATTTTTAAATTCGAAAGGAAGTAATTTCAAATGGCAAAGATTATTGGTATTGACTTAGGTACTACAAACTCCTGCGTAGCAGTTATGGAAGGCGGCGAACCCGTTGTTATAGCTAACGCAGAAGGCGGAAGAACAACTCCCTCTGTTGTTGCTTTTACAAAGGATGGAGAAAGACTTGTTGGTACAAGTGCAAAGAGACAGGCGGTTACAAACCCCGACAAAACAGTTATTTCCATAAAGAGAGAAATGGGTACTAACTACAAGGTAAACATTGACGACAAGAGCTACACACCTCCGGAAATTTCTGCTATGATTCTGCAGAAGCTTAAGGCAGATGCAGAAAGCTACCTTGGCGAAAAGGTATCTCAGCCTGTTATTACTGTTCCTGCTTAT
>CAZRZU010000116.1:0-5367 GCA_964604615.1 uncultured Oscillospiraceae bacterium | reverse complement strand
CATAAGGCTTTGTACTCGGGTCATAACGACCACAACTATTTTGAAATTGCCCACACAGTAAAAAGGCTTTATGACATGGGCGGAAATAAGTTGAAGCTTTATAACTTTGCAGATAATCACGATGTTGAACGTATTTACACAAAGCTTAAAAACAAAAACCACTTTGTGCCCGTTCACATTCTCATGTATACACTTCCCGGTGTTCCCTCTGTTTACTACGGTTCCGAGTTTGGAATTGAGGGCAAAAAGGAAAAGTTCTCCGACGATTCACTACGTCCTGCGCTCAATTTTGAAGAATATTCAAAAAAGGCTGAAACAAACAGCTTTGTAAAGCTTATTTCAGCACTGGGCAAAATCCGTCAGGCAACTCCTCCCCTCTCCTACGGCGATTATAAAGAAGTGAAGCTTACATGCGAGCAGTATGCTTTCAGCCGTAATCTGAACGGCTCAAGTGTAATTGTTACCGTAAACAATGCCGACAACGATGCCTCTCTTACAGTTTCCGCTCCAAACGGCGAATATGTTGGCGCGCTTTCGGGCGAAAAGGTAAAATCCAATGGTAGCCTTACAATTAATATAAAGGCAAACAGCGGGGATATATGGATTCCTGCCAATATGTCCGAAACAAAAATTGAACCTGTTAAGATTGAAACCATTAAAACCCCCGAACCTGTTAAGGCAACAGACACACCTGTCAAAAGGGCTGAAACACCCACAACAGAAAAGCCTGTTGAACCTGCCAAGGCGCCGGAGGTAAAGCCTTTGGAAAAGCCCGAGGCTAAAAAGGTTGAAGTTAAAAAGCCCGTCGAAGTTCCCAAAAACAAATCCTACGAGGAAATGACCATTGAAGAGCTTCAGCAGGCAATCTTAGACAAAATGGCTAAAAACGGTCCCGTAACGGAACAAATGAAAAAAACTGTTTACGACAACACCCATCACGGTTCTCTTGTAACATGGGTAAGAAGCTTTAATTAAATATGAAAGGTACCGCCACAGTTAAGTGAGCGGTACCTTTTTTAGTTTTGATTTCAAATCATCTATCATTTTTTCTTTATTTTTCCGTGCGGCAGGGTGAGGCATGTATATAACTTTGCATCTGTTCTTTTCAATCTCTTCGTTTTTAATATATTTATCAAAGTAATACCCTGTTCCGCAGCACAAAATCACCTTAGGTTTTATAATCCCTATTTCTTCTTCCAGAACACGTCTTGCAACCTGTGTTTTTGCAATTTGGTGATACGCTTTTTTTGCCGCTGTATTCCCCCGCACTTTGTTAATATTGGTAAAAGCTATTGTGCCCAAAGTTTCCACCCCATATTCTTTAAGGCAGGCAATTTCTTCCGTGGGCATTTCAGGATTTTGGATTGTTTTAATCCACCTTAATATGTTGTACCACATGGTAGGGTGGCTGCTTACATGCCCCCTGCCCTTTATTCCGTAACGTGATATGTCCTGCATCCATGTTCTAAACAGCTCACCTTTTTCAAATTCCTCATTATCCCAACCGTTAGTTTCCTTTGCTATAACAAGTATTCCGTTGTCTGTATCATAATTTTCTTCGTCAATGATACCAAATTCGTTAATTCTTTTTGGAGGATTTTCATCCCGTGTGAAAGCTTTTTTGTATTCCTTGAGAAATTCATCTGTATTTGCTTTGTACAGCTTTCTAAGCTCTTCGTTGATTTCCTTATTCCTTTTTAAATCAATCATTTACATGCCTCATTCAGTCTTTATTTTTTAGCATTTTTCTGTACTCGGTAGGTGCCATTCCCTTTTGTTTTTTGAAAATCCGGCTGAAATACAACTGGTTGTCATAGCCCACAATCTGCGAAATTTCGTTAACAGAATAATCTGTTGTTTCCAAAAGAAGCTGTGCATTTTCAATTCTCAAATTAAGAATATACTGCATGGGCGAAATACCCGTCACTTTTTTGAAGTTGCGCAAAAACCAGCTCGTGCTCATATGCCGTGATGAAGCAAAGTCATTAATATTAATCTCTTCACTGTAATGATCAAAAAAATACTTTCGTGCATATGCCACTTCTGCCTGTATGAAGGTGTTCACGGCAGGTTTTCTTTCCAGACGTGTTCTCTGCACAATTAAAAAAAGCTGTCTTAAATACATTTCAACCATTTCTTTGTACCCCACGGGGCAAGTACGAAATTCACGGATCATATTATTGAACAACGTCTTATATTCATCAGATGAACCCGAATAAAAAACATGGTCATGAAGAGGAATGTCAAAACGCTTGAGTATTCCCTTAACCTGACTGCCCGTAAAATGCACCCAGTATGCCTCTGTTTTATCCTCACAACGATATTCATATTTCTGTTCTTCCCTGGGCAGATACAGAACCATATGCCCTGCGGACACAACTGTATCCTTACCGTTAAAATAGAAATGAGCTTTACCCGAAGCTATATATAACAGCTGATAATCAATCCTGCCCTTTGGTCTTAAGGTGGGGATTCTTTTTTTGTTTTTAACATGATATGTCCCTGCACTGGTTACAATAAGAGGCTGAGATTTATCATTTACCGGTAATCTGGAATTGTTAAGATAGCCTGAATTAACATACATACAACCCTCTCCTTTGTTACATTGTATCATTTTGTGCATATCCTGTGCAATACTGTTTATAGACTTTTTGTAAAAATTTGAATTATAATAAAGGTGAAAAAGGGAATGAAAGTATCCGGAGCTTACATTTTCTTTATATGACCGAAACAATTTTATTTTAAGGGGAATGAAAATGACTACTAATAAAAAATATTTAAAATGGTATCATAAAATAGGGTACGGTTCGGGCGATATTGCAGGCAACGTGGTATATGCACTTCTTACCTCCTTTGTAATGTTTTATCTTACTGAAACCGTTGGTCTCAGCATGGGCATCGTGGGCACACTTATGGCAGTCAGTAAAATTTTCGACGGTGTTACCGACATTTTCTTCGGCAGAATGATTGATAAAACAAAAACAAAAATGGGCAAAGCCCGCCCATGGATGTTGTGGGCATATGTGGGCAATGCGATTATGCTTGTGGCATGCTTTGCCATTCCCACCAGCTGGGGCCAGACCGCACAGTACATCTTCTTTTTCATAACTTATACATTGCTTAATGCTGTATTCTTTACAGCCAACAACATTGCTTATGCATCTCTTACTGCACTCATTACAAAAAATGTTGATGAACGTGTACAGCTTGGTTCAATACGTTTTATCTTTGCTTTTGGTGCAAGCATGATAATTCAGTATATTACTATCCATGCAGTTAACTTCTTCGGCGGCGGTGCAGAGGGTTGGAAAATCGTTGCCATTATCTATGCATTCATAGGCTTGATAGTTAATACAATTTCATGTCTTTCTGTTAAGGAGCTTCCCGATGCAGACGAAGAAACAGAAGAAGAAAAAACTGAGGAAAACAAATTAACATTTATAGAATCTTTAAAGCTTCTTCTTAAAAACAAATACTATGTAATCATCTGCGTTACTTACATTATGACACAGATTTATGCTTCCGTAATCGGCATGGGCATATATTACATGAAGTACATTCTCGGCAACGAAGGACTCTTCAGCGATTTTGCTCTCGCTATAAACATTCCCATGGTAGCAGCTCTTTTACTTCTTCCTTTTGTTATAAAGAAAATGGGCGGAATGTACAAGCTGAACGTAATAGGCTACGCAATTGCTACCTTAGGCAGATGGGGTGTTATGATAGCAGGCTACATGGGCAGCATTCCTCTCATGCTTGTGTTCACAGCTGTTGCAACATTAGGTATTGCTCCTTTGCAGGGTGACCTTAACGCATTAATCGCATCCTGTTCTGAATACACAACCCTCAAAACAGGCAAGCGCCTTGACGGCATGATGTATTCCTGCTCCTCATTGGGAATTAAAATCGGCGGTGCTTTGGGTACTGCAATCTGCGGTTGGCTCTTAGATGCTGCAGGCTATATTGAAAATGCGCCCATGCAGACAGATGCATGCATCAACATGCTCAAGTTCTTATATCTTTGGGCACCAATGATTCTTTGCTTTATCGTCATGTTATTACTCTCACGTCTTAAGGTCGAAAAGGCAAACAAAAAATTACTGGAAGCAAAGAAGGGATAAAATATGTACATCGGTATTGATTTAGGCGGAACTAATATCGCCGTAGGTTTAGTTGACAAAAAAGGTAACATTATTACCCAGGCTTCCATGCCCACACTTCGCGAACGTCACTGGACAGAAATTGTCAAGGATATGGCAGTTTTAACTCAAAAGGTCACAACTGCCGCAGGTAAAAACCTTGCCGATATTAAGGTTGTGGGAATTGGTATTCCCGGCTACATAGACAACACCAATGGGGTTGTAGTGTATGCAAGCAACCTTAACATGGAAAACGTGCCTATTGCTTCCGAGTTCAGAAAATATATTGACATTCCCGTAAATCTGGAAAACGATGCAAATGCTGCAGCATTCGGTGAATATTTTGTCCAAAATTCTGACCGCGACAGTTTTCTTATGGTAACTTTAGGTACAGGGGTTGGCGGAGGCATTGTAATCAAGGGTAAAATTTTCCGAGGTTTTAACGGTGCAGGCGGAGAAATCGGACACACGGTTATTCACACAAACGGCGAAAAATGCCCATGCGGAAGACGTGGCTGCTACGAATCTTATGCGTCTGTTACAGCACTCATTAATCAAACAAAGAAAAAAATGGCAGAATGTCCCGGTTCAAAAATGCATCAATGGGTTAAGGAAAAGGGCACTGTTAACGGTCAGACTGCTTTCGACTGTGCAAAAGAAGGCGACAATGCTGCAATTGAGGTGCGCGATACTTACATCCAATACGTTGCAGAGGGCATTGTAAATATGGTTAACATATTTCAGCCCGAGACAGTAGTCATAGGCGGCGGCATAAGCCGCGAAGGAGACACCCTTTTATCCCCCATAAAGAAATTCGTTGAAAAATATGAATACAACAAAAATTCTCCCAAAACAAAAATTGAAATCGCACGGCTTTTCAACGATGCAGGAATAGTGGGTGCTGCAATGGCTGCAAAAAAACAAAAGTATTTATAGTCAATCAAGCAATAGAACAAATCATCTCCGACACTCCTTGGCAATAATTGCAACTAAGAAGAACAGCGGAGAAAACACTTTGTAATGCCATATGCGTTTTCCGAGTCTTGCGAGGAAATTCTCCCATGGCAATAATATAAAATTTATTTTTTGCCTTATAGGAAATACGCAATTTCCTATAAGGCAAAAAAGCCCTCCGAAAATTCGGAGGGCTAATTTTATTCTTTATTCGTGTCCGAAAATTACATTTCAGCGATAGCTGCCTGTGCTGCTGCAAGACGAGCAATCGGAA
>CAZRZU010000115.1:0-5430 GCA_964604615.1 uncultured Oscillospiraceae bacterium | reverse complement strand
GTATTAACTGGCACCCCACAATTGCAAAATTATCTATGCCCGATGAAGATGGTAACACAGAGTTTAAATACGGACCTTATCAGATGGTACAGAGTACAGGTGACAGCGGAAATATTCGTCCCTACGCAAAGTATGCATCCAACGGTGTTGATAAGCTTTATATGACATATACAACAGGTCACCCCGACAATGAACAGCCCAACTGGGTATACTTTAACCAGATTGATATCGAAACAATGACATTAGAGGATATCAATGGTAAAACAATGAGCACTATTGCTAATGGTCCTTTGAATGTTAATAAGACAAACACAGCCCAGACTCATATCGTTGATACAGCACCCGGCAACATGCGTGACTGGGTATGGCAGGTAGCAGAAGGTGACGACGGTAACCCTGTTATTGCAATGGTAAGAATTTCGGGCGGTAAAACAAGTCACGACTATTACTACGTAAAGTGGAACGGCACAGAATGGGTAAAGACATTCCTTGCTAACGGCGGCGGTGCATTCCACCAGAGCGCAGGTCTGGAACAGTGCTACTCCGGTGGTATGGCAATCGACCCCGACAACACAAATGTTATCTACTGCTCCGTACCTGTGGAGGGTGTATTTGGCTCGGTTTACGAAATAGTTAAATACACAATGAGTGACGACGGAACAGAGGTTGTTAGTTCAGAACAGATTACATACAACTCTTTAAAGAATAACGTACGTCCCTTTGTTATTCCCAACAGCGAAGGTAAGGACGTTCGCCTTATCTGGATGTACGGCGACTACTACGACTGGATTGTAAGTAATGCTTACACAACACAGGGCTACTGCACAGCGGTAAGAGCGGAAGCGCCTCTTCCCGAAAAGTATCCTGTTATTTATGACTGGGTAGAAAGCGAAACATATGACGATATTGGCGGCGCGTTCCTTTCCACAAAGGAAACTGCTAATATTTTGGAAGCTGAAGTAGACGGTGAGTTCTCCGTGGCAACAAAGATTTACCTTGGAGGTGACTACGAAGGCACACTCTTTGACATAGGCGATGTACAGGTTAGTGTTAAAACAATGAATACACAGTACGGTGCAACTGCTTGGGGCGACCGTGCAAGAGTTGTTGTAACTGTTGAGGGTAGCGACTATGTTACAAGTAACGTTTACGGCTCCTCTGACTGCTGGACAACTTACGGCAGAGGCACAGGCGGTAACTACGGTGTTGAAAACTACCAAGGTTATGTTGACCACGTTTTAACATTTGACGGTGAATACTTAACACTTTACCGTGACGGCTTGGTTGACATTAAAATACCCGCAACTGATTTAGCTGTCAGCAATGTGAAGCTCGGCGGCTTTGACGGTCAGGTTAAGCTTGTTGCAGTTTATGACAAGGTTTTGAACCGTGATGAAATCCAGCTTCTTGAAGCAATGGATTACGAAGTTGAAACACCTGATTACGAAGGCGATATGACAGTTAAAAAGGTATGCCGTGATGTTTATGGCAACATTATTTCACAGGAGGAAGTAACACTTCCCGCAGGCACAGATGTTTATAATTTTGTTCCTGAAGAAAAAATACAGACAGAAGATTCAATCTATGAGCTTGTAACGGCGATGGAATTAGAAGGTGAATATGTTGCTTTCTATAACAAGATTCATACCATAGGTAAGAACCTTATCTACAACGGTGACATGAGCGAAACCACAACTGACGGCACATATACATATGTAACAGGCTGGCAGGGCGGTTATACAAATGCTGTTCACAATCCTCTTTCTGACAGACCGTATCTTTACGAAGCAGGCGCATGGAGAGCAACTACAGATACACACTTTATTTATACGGCAGCAACCGAAACTGAAAGTGCCTATGTAACTACACCCGTTTTAACAATGGTAAACAACGATGCAGCATATCCCTGGAAGAGCGACGCAAGCGAAAATTACATGGCGGCAGTTCTTACAAGCTGGATGCGTGATGCAAATGACGTTAACCAATACCTTAAGGCTGAAAAAGGCAAGACATATATAATGAGCTTTGAAATGAAGGCAAGCGAGGTTGCATCCTGGCAGGACAACGTTCTCGGTTTTGATGCTGTTACAGTTTCCGGCGATGCTTACGAAAATAAGATTCCCGGCACAAACGGCGATATTAATACTCTCACAAGTGTACTTGATACCCACATCGGCAGAGCAAGATATATTGATACAGCAGACGAATGGGTAACAATCGAAACTACAGCTACTGCTAATGCTGACGGTTACTTCATGTTCCAGCTTGGCTGGGCGCATGAATGGGGTCAGGTAAGCGTGCGTAACTTCAGTGTAAGAGAAATCGGCGAGCCTGTTACAATCAGAGTTTCAACAAAGGTTGAAGAACAGCTTCTTACAGTTATTGTTGAAGATGTTGATACAAGCTGTGTTGTGGTAATGAATGTAAACGACGGCGAAAAGGTTGAAACACAGGAGTACAATGAAGAAACCGGTTGCAGCTTCACACTTGACGAAACTGCTGACAAGGTAGAGGTATATATCTGGGAATCTATTACATCAATGAGACCTCTTGTTGAAAAAATAGTCATAAGATAATTATAAAATGATTTTTGAAAGCCCCGCGGTATTCCGTGGGGCTTTTTGTCGTAAAAAACCGAGGTAAATTTTTAAAAAAATATTGTTTTTTTTGCCAAGGTATTATATAATGTATAAAAGCTATGTTCAAATAGGAGGCTTTTAATGTTTGATTCCCTTCGTTACGATGTAAAAAGCATAATGGAACGTGACCCTGCGGCAAAAAGTCCCGTAATGGTATTTTTCATGTATTCGGGTTTGCACGCAGTCCATTTCCACCGTTTTTCACATTGGCTTTATACGCATAAAAGGTTTTTCCTGGCAAGGTTTGTAAGCCAGTTTGCGCGCCTTGTTACGGGGATTGAAATACACCCCGGTGCAACTATCGGCAGGGGCTTACTCATCGACCATGGCAGCGGTGTTGTTATCGGTGAAACGGCAATTGTTGGAGATAACTGTACTATTTACCAAGGGGTAACCTTGGGCGGTACAGGTAAAGAAACAGGCAAACGTCACCCCACAATAGGCAACAACGTGTTAATAGGCGCAGGCGCAAAGGTGCTTGGCAGCTTCAAAGTGGGGGATAATTCGGTCATTGCGGCAAACAGTGTGGTTTTGCACGAGGTTCCCGAAAACTGTACTTGTGTAGGCGCTCCTGCAAGAGTTAAGAAAATTAACGGACAAAGAGTGGGTGACATTGACTGGGCGTCAACACCTGACCTTATCGGCGCGGAATTTGCACGGCTTCAGGCGGAAATTGAACAGCTGAGAAGCGAATTGGAAGATTTGCAGGGATTGAGACGATAAGAGGGATGTGACCTGCTTGATGTAATGCACTAATAAGCCTTCCTCTTTGAGGAAGGTGTCAGCAAAGCTGACGGAAGGAGTGCAGCAATTTGCATCGCTCCCTTAGTCAAACCTATGGTTTGCCAGCTCCCTCGGTGAGGGAGCTAATTAGGACGATAACTCCCCGCGGTAAATTGCAGGGACATTCCTCACCCAAAGGTAAGAGATATGTTTGCACTTCCTTCTTTTATGCAGGAGGTGTGTCCCTGTTCCTCAGATAAAACTAAATTGATATAAATCAGGTGATAGGTATGAAATTATATAATACAATGACACGTACAAAAGAAGAGTTTGTGCCTGTAACAGAGGGCGAGGTAAAAATGTACTCCTGCGGTCCCACAGTGTACAACTATTTCCACTTGGGAAATGCGCGCCCCTTTATTGTTTTTGACTGCCTCAGAAACTTTTTTGAATATCTCGGCTACAAGGTAACCTTTGTACAGAACTTTACAGACGTTGACGACAAGCTTATTAACAAAAGCAAGGAAGAAGGCATAACCGTAAAGGAAATTGCCGACAAATATATTAAAGAATATTTCATTGACGCAAAGGGCTTGGGCATCCGTGAGGCTACATTCCACCCCAGAGCAACAGAAAACATTGATGCTATTATTGAAATTATTACAACCTTGATAGAAAAGGGTCATGCATATGAGGTTGACGGCGATGTTTACTTCTCCGTTAAGAGCGACCCGGGCTACGGAAAGCTTTCTCACAAGCCCCTTGACGATTTAATGGAGGGTGTACGTAAGGATTTGGAAGACGGCAAGCATGATGCGGCGGACTTTGCCCTTTGGAAAAAGAGAAAGGACAACGAAATCGGTTGGGACAGCCCCTGGGGCATAGGCAGACCCGGCTGGCATATTGAGTGCAGCGCCATGGTAAATAAATACCTTGGCAAAACAATAGATATTCACTCAGGCGGTGTGGACCTTGTGTTCCCTCATCATGAAAACGAAGTTGCCCAGAGTGAATGTGCCAACGGTTGCACCTTTGCAAACTACTGGTTGCACAACGGTTTCATTAAAGTAAATAACGAAAAAATGAGCAAGAGCTTAAACAACTTCTTTACAGTAAGAGACATTGCCGCAAAGTATGACTACGAGGTTATCCGTTTCTTCATGCTTTCAGCTCATTACCGCAGCCCCATTAATTTCTCCGACGAACTTATGGAGTCTGCAAAGAATAGTCTGGAAAGAATATATAACTGCCTTGACAACCTTAAGTTCCTTTCAAAAAGCGCTCCTGAGGGTGAAGTTGATGCCGAAATCAAGAGTGCAATGGAAGCTTTCAAGGCAAAATTTATCGAAGCAATGGAAGACGATTTGAACACAGCGGATGCAATCAGTGCCATTTTTGAAGCCGTAAGGTACATCAACGGCAAAGAAAACATGAACAAGGCAACACTTTTGTTTGCCGAAGGCTTAATAAGTGAAATCGGCGGTGTTCTGGGTCTTTTACAGAACAGAGCCGGAGACGATTTGGACAGCGAAATTGAAGCCCTTATTGAGGAAAGACAGGCGGCAAGAAAGGCTAAGAACTTTGCTCGTGCCGACGAAATCCGCGATTACCTTAAGGAAAAGGGCATTGTGCTTGAAGATACACCCTCCGGTGTGAAATGGAGAAAAGCCTGATGTTCGGTTCTGAAAAGTTAAACCCTTTGGAGTATTCTTCCATAACCCTTGCGTATATCGGCGACACTGTGTACGACCTTTTTGTGAGAACCAAAATCCTTGAGAAGGGTGAAAGGCACATTAACGACATACACAAGGATGCAATAAAGGTTGTAAGTGCATCAGCTCAGGCAAAAAGCGCTCACAACATTGAAGAATATCTCACAGATGAAGAAGTAAATGTTTTAAAAAGAGGCAGAAATGCCAAAAGCGGACACGTTCCCAAAAATGCGGACGTAGTTGATTACAGATGGGCAACCGGCTTTGAAGCGCTGATTGGGTATTTGTACTTAAAAGGCGAAACAGAGAGGCTGGAAGAAATATTAAATTTAGCATATTTAAACAAGGAGGATAAA
>CAZRZU010000114.1:0-5457 GCA_964604615.1 uncultured Oscillospiraceae bacterium | reverse complement strand
GACGTGCCCGAGGATTGGGTATGCCCCGTATGCGGACTTGGTAAGGACGCATTTACAGAGGAATAAGAAAACTAAGAGGACCGCTATCAAGCGGTCCTTGACTTTTTTAGGGGGGAGTATAATATGTTTGTACAAAGATGTTAAGAAAGGTGATTTTGATGAAAAGAATATTGGCAGTAGCAGTTTCTATGATTATTGTTTTAGAGTTATTTACAGGATGTGGAACAGACAGAGTTGCAAAAACATGGGAAGAATTTGAAGCTATTACAATAGAAAAAGGCTATGTTATTAATGACGATACAGTGGCAACGGGAGAAGGTGGAGCAGAGGTTATGGATAAACTCTCCGTTGCAGTTAAAGATGGTGTTTATCAGATAGAATTTTATGATTTTAAACAAGGAGAAGAATCAGAAGCGGAAGACTTGTTTTTATTCATTCAAGACACTTTGGATGAAATGTATTCCACAAAACAGAATGTGAAGAAAATTTCAAGTTCAAATTATAATTTTTATGGATTTGAAAGTGGAGAAGTGTTTGAACTTGTGATAAGAGTGGGAGATACTCTTTTGTATAGTGGAACATCAATCGAATATAAGGAAGAGGTAAATAGAATAGTTGAATTAATGAAGTATTAATTGAATGCAAGGAGTAGTGAAATTTACTCTTTTTCCTAAAAGCCTGTAAGACAGGCTTAATGTCGCATAGGCGACATGGCTGACAAAATCTTCGATTTTGCCTGCAAGGAACCCGTTTGCGGTACCCTCATTGCCTGCACTTGGTCGTTTGGCAATTTCGACCGCGGCACAACTCTGCGTGCTCGCTTTATCGTCCACAGGACGCGCTCGCTACTCGATTCCCGGTACAGCATGGGAAGACGTGCCCGAGGATTGGGTATGCCCCGTATGCGGACTTGGTAAGGACGCATTTAGTGAAGAGTAAAAAATTAAAGGAGTAGCGAAAGCTGCTCCTTGTTTATATTTGAAAGGGGATGTAAAAATAGTCCAGACCGCAAAAAGGTCTAAACAGAAGCTAAAAAATCCTTAAGTGCTTTTAAAACTCTTAAATTCTTATCAATGTAGGAAACCATTGCTAAAATGCGATGGTTTCCTCTTATTTTATGCCTTTTTGCGACAAACCTCACCGCTCGCAGTACCCTTGTACAGCTTCGGGCAAAGCTCAAACGCGGGGCGGACACCGCGTTTTCATTCGGTTTGTCAATTCTGAACAATTTTCCCTATCCCCTTAATGTCGCAAAGGCTTTGCATAAAGTCCTTTATATCCAAAAGAAACATTTACAAATATAGGAGAAAAGAGCAATTTAAACAACACAAACAATCTTTGTTTTTTTTAAAACAAACCGATATTTGGGAACCGTCAACACAACTGCTGACAGCTTTGGGAGAAGAGCATAGAATGGTTCTTTGTATTGGGAATATTTTGAAAAAATATTTTAATTAAGGGAGTTTTTACAACAAAAACTAATATACTGGTAACAAAAACAAATATTTGAATATTCAATATTGTGATATAATCGTGGCATGATTGTTTTTTGTATATGTTTATATGCATACAGGGAGGATTTTAAAATGAAAAAAGTTTTGTCCGTGCTACTTACACTGGTGTTGCTTTTTTCGCTTGCGATGCCGTTTGGCACAATCACTGTAACGGCGGCAAGCGCAAGGTACATGGAATACCTTGACAGAGGGCTTGTTGCCATGAAAACAAATGACGGAATCTATTTATCGTGGAGGCTTCTGGGTACAGAGGCATACAGCTCTGCATTTGATGTTTACCGTAACGGAACATGGATTGCAAATGTTTCATCAACAACAAACTATATTGATACTTTGGGTACAATGGATGATGAGTATTATGTTGTAGGCAACGGCAATACATCCTCAACGGTAACGGCATTTACCAGTGGGTCAAATTATTTTGACATTCCTCTTTCCCAGCCTCCTGCGGCTACATTACCCGACGGCTCAAAGGTTGAATATACTCCGTGGGATGCCACATGCGGTGACCTCGACGGCGACGGTGTGTACGAAATTATACAGAGATGGGATGCTCCTCGTATTCACGCAGGTCAGGAGGGTGACACTGGCGGACTGGTGCTTGATGCCTACAAGCTTGACGGTACTGTTTTGTGGAGAATTGACCTAGGTGTAAATGTGCGCTGTAATACAGAAAACATTTTTACGGTTTACGACTATAACAGTGACGGTGTGTGTGAAATTGTAATTAAAACAGCACCCGGAAGTAAGGACGGTACAGGCAAATATGTAACGGAGGCATCTCAGATTTCAGCTATTAAGAATGCGGATAACTCTGTTGACTACCGTTCCACAAGCTGGGCAACAATTCTTCAGGGTGATGAATACTACACTCTTTTTGACGGACGTAACGGTGCAGCTCTTGATACAATTTACTACCCTTTCCCCCGTGGCGAAGGTGATGACTTTTATATCTGGGGCGACAACTACGGCCACAGAAGTGAAAAATATCTTGATGTACCTGCGTATCTTGACGGTGTTAATCCTTATGTTGTAACATGGCGCGGTATTTACTATGGTCAGTCAGCTTACGGTCCCGGCAGAACAGCTGTTGCAGCATTTAGAATTGTTAATAACCGTTTTCAGCTTGTGTATGATTTTGACACACAGGTTGACGGTACACAGTACATAGGTCAGGGTAACCACAATATTGCAGTGGGTGACGTTGACGATGACGGTAAGGATGAAATCGTATCAGGTGGCTTGTGTCTTGACAACGATTTGTCAGTTTTGTGGTGTACTTATCGTGGTCACGGTGATGCGTTGCACCTTGGTAATTATGACCCCACCACTGCCGGTCTGGAATACATGTGTGTACACGAAGAGTCACCCTACGGCATGAGTGTTATAAATGCAAAAGATGGTTCAGACCTTCTTCACATAGACGGCACCGGTGATACAGGCCGTGGTGTTATGGCAAACGTTGGCTCAGGCGGCTACTACCAGGTATGGGGCGCCGGTACATATCAGAGTAACGGCGGAACAAACTTTACAAGTACACCTCTTTCAGGACACAGTTATAATTTCCGAATTTTCTGGGATGGAGACACATATGACGAATTATTGGATGCAGCAAACTCATCCACAAACTATACCCCTGTTGTTACAAACTACAATTCGTCCACAGGTTCAATGGAAACACTCTTTACAGCATGGGACAGTGAAACAATAAATAATTCAAAGGCAACTGTTGCTCTTACTGCCGACATTCTAGGTGACTGGAGAGAAGAAATTGTTGCTGTAAGAGAAGACAAAAAAGCACTCCGAGTTTTTGTTTCCGACATTTACACCAATAACAAGGTGTATACTCTCATGCACGACAGTCAGTATCGTCAGCAGGTGGCAAGTGAGCACGAATACTACAATCAGCCACCGCATATTGGCTTTTATCTGTCAGGTAATAACGACTCCTACGATGAAAGAGCTGTGCAGCCTAACATTTCTGTTGTAAAGCATGCAGGCGGCTCATACACTGCGGCAACATACGTTGCACCCGGTGTGCTTGAAGAAGCTAAACAGCCAAACAGCAAATATCTTATTGATATGGACGGTGACTATTATCCTGCACATTATGTGCTTGGATGGATAGGCGGAAGCGGTGAGCTTCTGAACACAAAATATACAGTTTCCGGTCGTAGCGGAGGCTATGGCTATGTTGCTTCGGGTAATACACGACAAAGCGGTGTTATGCGAAGCTGGGGCTTAGAGGAAAAGGACGGCAAGTTCCTTGTTGTGTCGGCAAACACTGCGTGGAGTGGCTCATCCTCGCCCTATAATGCCAACTTTAACCTTTCTTCAAAGGGGGCAGTATACGATAAAGGTAAGCTGCATCTGGACTTTGCGTTCCTTAAGAATTATTCTTCAGACGGTTCAAAGGACAGAGGCACAAATGATGCCTACATCAGACTGGGCAGCGAAATTGTTTTTTATTATAACTATACGGAGCTTACCTTAAGCCTTAACGGCAGTGTTATACACACCTTTGCAAGCTTGGATGATGCACAGCTGTGGTCAGAACTTAACGCAGACATTGACATTACAAACGGTATATTTAACATTGACATTGATTTTGGTGATGGCGGAAGTTATACCGAAGCTGTAAGTGTAACAGCAGGTGTTCCTTATAACACAATAAATGCCGAAGCGCATGATGGCTGGGGATGTATTCTTTTGGATGAGATTACGCTTGAAGCTGAAGGGCTGGATGAAGATTATATTTATTCCACCTCAGACTTTGAGCCAACAGAACATGGTCCCATGACAAACGGCGTTATTGAAATGGACCTTATTCCTTTTGCTGTTACGGACAACGTTATTGGTGTTACATCATCAACATCCGGTCCCACTTGGTATGACCAGCTCAATATTGTAATTAATTTTGCGGCAGACGGTACCATGAAGGCATATAATGCAACAGGACTTACCAGCTACGAAACGGTGCCATATGAAGCAGGGAAAAAGTATCATCTTTATATTGAAACTAAGGTAAGTGATGCAACTTACAGTGCATGGATAACCGATGAAAACGGCAACACCTATACTTTAGCACTTGATTATGCATACCGTTCTTCTGCACCTACCGCCAGTGATTTAGGTAAGCTCACACTTGTGGGCGGCTACGGTATTGGCGGAAACCTGGTTGTTGCATCAAATATTGAGTTTTATAATGCACTCAGCAAGCAGATTACTTATGTGCTCACAAATGCGGACGGAGCAGAGGTTTCAAAATGGACAGAAAAGCGAGCATTTGAGACAGGAACAACTGCATATAACTTCCCTCAAGGTGAGGTTTACGCAGAATTTAATAATAAAGCATATATTGTAAAAAGTGCTGCTGACCAGGTGTATGTGGTAGCTGACGATGATAACGATGAGCATACCGTAACACTTGAAATAGTGCATGAAAACGCAGTTCGCACAGATACCTTTGCCGATGTGGACGGAAACAATAACGACGAAGCCTCCGATATGCTTTTCATCGGCTCCAGCGGAGTAAGCAATCTTCCCGAAACAAATGCCGACGGAGTAAGCATTGTATACAATAAGTACGACCATTCTGTACTTAACCCCAGAATACCCTTCCTTACATTCGATATTCCTAAAAATTACGAAAAGGGCAAGGCGGTTGTTCTTAAAATGTATGTTGCCTATGCAAACCAGAATCTGGCAAACGGCAAATACAGAACAAGAATGCATCTTGCGGCAAACAGTGTGGATGTTGAAGTTAAAGAAACAAATGGTTATACCGTGTCTGATTACGTTACAGCTGTTCCAACAGATTATGTGTGGTCAGACGGATATATTGAACAGGTTGGAGGAACAGCTACTGACGGAAAAATTGAAATTAACACATGGCTTACAATCGATGTAACAGAATTTGTGCAGAATACAACAGGTGATGCTG
>CAZRZU010000113.1:0-5469 GCA_964604615.1 uncultured Oscillospiraceae bacterium | reverse complement strand
CCTTACAAAATTGTTGCAGTTACCTAATCAAAGCAGCCTGCAACCCACCGGAGGTTTTTTATATGCGATTAGACAAGCTTGTTGCAGATAGTGTAGGCATTACAAGAAAAGATTCCAAAAATTTAATAAAAAAAGGGCTTGTATCCGTAAATGGGGTAATAATAAAAGATGCAGGCGAAAATGTAAATGAATCTGACGAGCTTATGGTAGAAGGCAGAAAAGTTCATTACAAAAAGTTTATTTACCTTATGATGAATAAACCCCCGGGCTACATCAGTGCCACAGACGACAAAAGGCAAAAGACAGTGCTTGACCTTTTGCCCGAAAACTTTTCCCGTTACGACCTGTTCCCAGCAGGCAGGTTGGACATTGACACAGAAGGTTTTTTGCTTTTGACAAATGACGGACAAACTGCCCACAATCTTTTATCCCCTTCCAAAAAGGTTGGCAAGGAATATTTTGCGCGCCTTGAAAGACCTTTGAGCGAAGAAGACAGAGTTAAAATTGAAAAAGGAGTTGACATAGGTGGCTATGTTACCAAGCCTTCCGTCATAGAGAAAAAGAGCGAAAACGAATGTGTCATAACCATAGTCGAAGGCAAGTTCCATCAGGTAAAGAAAATGTTCGAAAGCATGGGAAACAAGGTTGTTTACTTAAAGCGAATTTCTTTTGCATCACTCCCATTAGACCCCAATTTAGCACCCGGAGAATACAGATTTCTCACATCCGAAGAGGTTGACATAATCGGAGGAAATATATAACTCCTTAACAAAAAAAATTTCTATGCAATAGTAACAAATATTTTTTTTATTTTTGGTCATTTGGTGCATTGGCAAACAAGATTATTTATGCTATACTACGTGTATACGATAGAGCAGTCGCGTACTGCTTTTAATTTTAGGAGGTAATTATTAATGGCAAGCTTATCACTTAAGCACATCTACAAAAAGTATCCCGGCGGTGTTACAGCCGTTCATGACTTTAACCTTGAAATCAAGGATAAAGAATTTATCATCATGGTTGGTCCTTCCGGTTGCGGTAAGTCCACAACTCTTCGTATGATTGCAGGTCTGGAAGAAATCACAGAAGGTGAACTTTACATCGGCGATCGTCTCGTTAACGACATCGCTCCCAAGGACAGAGATATTGCAATGGTTTTCCAGAACTATGCTCTTTATCCTCATATGTCCGTTTTTGAAAACATGGCTTTCGGTCTTAAGCTTCGTAAGACTCCCAAGGAAGAAATCAACAAGCGAGTTCATGAAGCAGCTCGTATCCTTGACATTGAACACCTTCTCGAAAGAAAGCCCAAGGCTCTTTCCGGTGGTCAGAGACAGAGAGTTGCCCTCGGTCGTGCTATCGTTCGTGAACCCAAGGTATTCTTGATGGACGAACCTCTCTCCAACCTCGATGCTAAGCTTCGTGTACAGATGAGAACTGAAATCACAAAGCTCCACCAGAGACTCCAGACAACATTCATCTACGTTACTCATGACCAGACAGAAGCTATGACAATGGGTACAAGAATCGTTGTTATGAAGGACGGTTTCATCCAGCAGGTTGATACACCTCAGACACTTTACGATGATCCTTGCAACGTATTCGTAGCAGGCTTCATTGGTTCTCCCCAGATGAACTTCTGCGATGCTACTGTTGTTAAAGAAGGCGACGGTGCTTGCGTAGTATTCGGCGAAGGCAAGAAGATTAACCTTTCCAAGGAAAGAGCTGCCAAGGTTCTTGAAGAAGGTTATGCAGGCAAGGTTGTTACACTTGGTATCCGTCCCGAAGACCTTTATGATGATGACGATTCTCTTGCAAAGTATGCAGGTAATGTTGTTGAAGCTCACGTTGACGTTACAGAAATGATGGGTGCAGAAACATTCTTGTTCCTTACAATTGACGAAATCAACATGACAGCTCGTGTTAAGCCCACAACAAAGGCTAAGGTTGGCGACGACATTAAGGTTGCTTTCGACCCCGAAAAGATTCACCTTTTCGACAAGGAAACAGAAAGAGTTATCACAAACTAAAGAATGAACTGCGTAAATGCGCAGACCAAATAAAAGAAGCACCCATCACGGGTGTTTCTTTTGTCTTATCAGAAAGGAGTTGACTATATTGAAAAGGCTTGTATTGTTACTTCTTTGCGTTGTCCTTCTGTTGTCCGGTTGCGGCGAACATACGGAAGAGGGCATAGACCTTTACGGCACATATGACCAAAATGATTTACTTATTGACGCAATATGTGAAACACACAATGAGGTTGAAATTAATATCCCTTACATTTCGGGTCTTAAAAACACAGCTGTACAGGATAAAATTAACAATGCAATGTACAGCCGTGCAACAGCACTTGTTGAAAAACACCCTGCGATAAACTATGCCAACTACTACACCTATGCAAACTTTGCAAATGTTATTTCAATATCCTTTACGGTTGGCTTTGATGAAGAACCTTACTCCGAAAGTATATATTTCAACCACAGCCTTGTTGACGGTGCTCAGCTGAAGTTTGAAGATTTGTTTATGGGTGATACAAACCTTGTTGATATTATCCGCAGCGCCGTTTATAAACAGATGGCTCTTTACGGAGGTTACGACAGCGACACCTACGTCCACTACCCCAACGAAGAAGAAGTATACAAAATCGTAAAAGGTTATCTGGAAGAGGAAAATAAAACCTTTGCCTTCTCTCCCTCAGCCATTTTCCTTTATCCTAAAAATCATTTTGCAGAAGTGAAAATGATTGACCATGCGGACAGTATAACAATATATTCAAAGTATACAACCAAGGACAGCCTTTTCACAGGTGAGTACCAAAGTTTTAAAAACCTCTTCACCTGTGCTAATGCTCAGTATGATATGTTTGACGTAATTGAATACGGTTATTTGGAAGAGAACCTTTGGTATGACTTTACTGTTAGCCAGAGCTACTTCCCCTTCGAAAATCCGCCCGAGGATGCACGTCTTGAAAAATTTGGAAACTTCAGAGAAAAGGTAATTGACCAAGAACGCACCAAACTTAACCTTTTCCGTGAAACTGCAAGAGCTAACCCTGACAAATTTTATATTGTTTTTTCAAAACCCTCTGTTTCTATGGATAACAACTCCAAATATATTAATGGTCAATGGCATTACACCTACTACGATACACTAACTGTCCACAATAATATTCAGCTTTTTGAAATGCCTCTCGATTTATACAAAACAGTTTACAATGACAAAATTATAGAAATGTACAGATACGAGTATTTTGCTATGCGTGGTGGAGCATGGTTAGATACCGAAAATCTCGATGGTGCCACCTTGACAGAAAATAGTTATGAAGCAAAATACAACTACCTTACAGGTGAAAAGGAGGATTAATCCATGAAAAAATTATTATCGGTTATGCTTATTTGTTTATTATTGACAAGTTGTACACCGGGCGCAGAAACAAATAAGCCCTTATTCACCTTGGAAAACTATCCACGGGTTGATGCATCGCTGGCAATTCACCCGCTTGTTGATGCCATAGCATCCGATTTTTTGGGCATACCCGAAAATGAACTTGATTTTGAATACACAGCTACACGCTCAAGCGATGTTTACCGCAACCTCATCGATGGAAAGGTTGATGTGATTTTTGCTGCCGAAATCAGTGAAGAGGACAAGGCATATGCAAAGGAAATGGGCATTGAGTTAAACATTATCCCTGCAACAAGTTCAGCCTTTGTATTTATTGTAAACACAAACAACCCTGTTGAGGATTTGACTTTTGAAGAAATTCAGAAGATTTACACAGGTGAAATTACAAACTGGAATGAAGTGGGCGGCAACGATGCTCCCATTATCCCTTACCAGAGGCCTGCCGGTTCAGGCAGTCAAACGGCTATGCTCAGCTTGGTTATGAAGGATAAACAAATCATGACTCCCGAAACCATTCAGATACAAGGCGAGATGGGTGAGCTTATTGATGCAGTTGCTGAATACGACAACGGGGAAAACGCAATCGGCTATTCATATTTCTACTATGTGAACACAATGTATAAGCGAGACACCATTAAGATGCTTTCAGTTGACGGAGTAGCACCTGCAATTAAAACCATAAAAAACGGAGAATACCCTATTTACACAAACGGATTCATTGTAACACGCAGTGATGCGGACGAAAACACGTTAAAATGGGTGGAGGCCGTACTCTCCCAACGGGGCAGTAAGATAATTGAAAACGCAGGATATGTACCCATGAATTAAATAATGACCCACCCGCAATAGCGGGCTGGAGACTGTCCATAAACTTATTTTTAACCACAATCGCGAAAGGTTCGGAAAAGAAGGTTTTCCGAATAAAATAGGCGGGGTTAATCGCATTCACCCCGCCGAAAGTGCCGATTTTAGGGGGTCTACCGATTAATTGTCATCGACCGTTGGGGACAGTCCCCTCCGGTCGATTCCTTAGGAACCTCGAGTGTCCGCCATCGGGGTTCTTGTACGAGAAATCGGTACTTTGTTTTTTGTAAAAAAATAGACCTCAAAATGCTGAAGGACGTTAGTCCACCTTTGAGGTCTGTTGTCGATAACACTTTATCGACACAAAGAGGCTGTTGCTTAATGCAACAGCCTCTTTGTTTAAAATATGAGTGACAATATAAACGCAACAATTGCGCCGATGCCCAAAACGTACATCATGCAGCCGGGCAAGCAGCCGCAGCCACGTCCGTATCCGCCAAATCTGTGGGGTCTTCTGGGAGGCATCGGGGGTCTTCCGCCCATAGGTCCTCCGGGTCCACCCATAGGTCCTCCATGTCCACCCGCAGGTCCTCCGTGACCTCCCATGGGTCCGCCGCCACGACCACCCATAGGACCTCCATGTCCACCTGGTCCACGCATAACAAATACCTCCTTCAAAAGTTTTTAATTATTCTTTGCAAATCTTGCAGCTTCGCAGCCTGCCAAAAGGAATGCGCCAACACCAAAGTTCTGTGTTGTATCATAACTCATAGCCTCAGTGGCATTTGAGCCTATGTACTGAACATAGCCAACCTTGCCCGAGTCGTGAAGGGCAACCTCGCTAAGGTACTTCCAGCCTGAAAGAGCCGCGTCAAGATAAGTTTCCTTGTCAAGAACACCGTTATTGACACCCCAGAACAAGCCGTATGTAAAGAATGCAGTACCGCTTGTTTCGTAACCGTAGTCATTGCCGTTATTGCCCACGGGATAATTCTGCAGCATGCTCTGTGTCCAGAAACCGCAGCCTTCCTTATCCTTAAGCTGACAAGCAATTACTGCAGGTGCCATTTCTTTGTATGTTGTCAAAAATTCGTCGTAGTGTTTGTAAGACTCAGGCATATCGGCAAGAACCTTACAAAGCCCTGCAAACACCCAACCGTTGCCTCTTGCCCAGAAGTTCTTTTCATTTTCATGACCGGGATTTGGCTTTAAGGGATATACAAAGTTTGCATCACGGAAGAAAAGATACTTATAGTC
>CAZRZU010000112.1:0-5492 GCA_964604615.1 uncultured Oscillospiraceae bacterium | reverse complement strand
TTGCAACTATTGAGGTCGACAATGGTAAAGGGCGAATTTTCCATTCCAAACAAATTTACCAAAAGGGGTCTGTCCCCATTTGGTAAAAAATGCGGACTTATCAATTTAACAAAGCCCGTAACAGCAATAATGTGGTAATTGGGCAATTAATTTTGCCTTACGGTCTTTGACCGTGTTGCTGTTACATTGACGGTGTTTTTAAGCTGATAGGTTTGTGTAAAATGTTTAAAATAATGGAGGAAATTAATAATGAAACTTAAAAGATTTTTAGCTCTTGTTGTTTCTTTGGCAATGGTTCTTTCTATTGTACCTGCGTTCAGTTTGACAGCAAGTGCGGCGGCTTATGCAAGTGGTGGCACTTTCACATATGATGGTGTTACTTATGATGTTAAGTCAGATAACCTTGTTTACAACGGTGACTTTTCTGTGACTGAAGCTCGTAGTGATGGCTATGTAGATATTCCTAGTTGGACAGCAGGTTACTACAATACTACATTACAGAATATGCATACAGCTGATATGGGTGGTACAGCATCAGGTAATACTGGTACATATTTTACATATACGGCAGCTGCGAATGATACTTCCGCATATATTAGTACACCTGTACAGACTAACAGCTGGGGTGGTACTTATCCATATAACCCTGCAGATGGATATTGTTATGCTACAATAAACAACTGGTTCAAAGATAGTTCAGGTAATTATATCACTGCAGAAGCAGGGAAGACATATTACATGACATTTAAAATGAAGACTTCCGGCACAAGCAGCAGTAAGGCATGGGTTACTATGGGGGCATTTAGCGGAAATCCTGCAAACTATACCAATGCATTGCCGGGCGGTGTTGACCCTAACAACTTGAAGTTTATCAATACAGCGGTAATGGATACGTTTATTCAGCCTGCAGTATATACTTCTGCTGCTGAAACATGGGCTACCGTTGAAGCTGTTGGTACAGCTACATCTTCCGGTTGGTTTGCATTCCAAAACACTTGGGCAATTGACTACGGAACATTATCCTTCACAGATTTCGAAATCTATGAAGTAGAAGCACAGGCATCAAGTGCAACAACAATTAAGAATGCACTTAATGAACTTACTATTGACAATTCTACAAACGGAGAAAACATTACACTTCCTGCAAGTGCAACAGACATTCTTGGAACAAAAGTTGATGTTACATGGACATCAAGTAACACTTCTCTTGTAACAAATGCAGGTGTGTATGCAAATACAGGTACAAGCATTTCCACAGTTACATTAACACCTTCTGCAACATTTGAGGGTGAGACAGTTACAGGTAATGCAACAACTGTAATGGTGTTCCCCAAGTCCCGTGCAGGTGAACAGTACAGCACAGGCTCGGCTTACTATACTATCGGAACAAGCAATATTATTGAAGCCAGTGGTACAGCAGCAAGCTTTGAAGATGAAAACGGCAACTTCAGCCTTGAGGGTTGGAAGAGTGATAACCAGACAGATTTTTCAAACATTGACGTTGTAAATGGTGTAGACTACTTTGTTGCTATGGAGCAGGAAAGTGGTTGGTCTAAGGGTGCTAAGCTTGCAGGAACATATTACACCCCAGACGGTGACTGGAGTGTTGGTACGCGTTGGCATGACGGCTTAGGCGGATTATGTACATTTAATACAGTATGGGCAGTTGAACCCGGTACATATTATATGTCCTTCTATGCTAAGTCAATGTCCGGTGTTGCAGGTGAAAAGGGTATCTGGGCATTCTTTACAACAGAACAGAAGTTTGGCTCTGCTCCCACAGACTGGGGCACAACAAGCCAGTTAAACCGTGTTACAACAACAACAGAATGGCAGAAGTACGAATATGTATTTGATGTAACGGAATCCGGTTATATCGGCTTCTTCGGTTACAACCTTGGACAGAGCAGCAACTGGTCTTACACAGTTAAGAACTATTTCGATGATTTCGAGCTTTACGAAATGACAGAAATTCCTTCTTACACAGTTACACTTAATATTACAGGTACAGATGGCAGTGTTGTAAAGATACTTTCTGATGTTGCACTTGAAGGAGAAAGTGTTTCCTTTGCAGCACAGAGCTTTACTCACAACGGTGTGTTCTACACAACAGAAGCAAAGACATATACAAATGTTACAGCTGATGCTACATACACCCTTGCAGCAACAGCTGACACAACAAAGATTGCTACAACAAACAACTTCTCCTACAACTTCTACACAGGTGAAGTTATTTGGGCGGGCGACAACGGCTTTAGCAGTGCTGACCAGTCAGGTACAATCTCTATCGGTTGGAACAACTTCCGTCAAACTGTTATGACATTCCCCATTCCTCAGTTGAGTGGCGAAATGATTGAAACAATCGACCTTACTGTTCAGGTAGGTTACACAAACAACGCAACAAGCCCCTATACAGTATATGCTATTAACCCCTCACTTGTTGGTGACGGTACAATGGACCCCCAGGTTACAGGCTACACATGGGATGATAGAGACAGCGCAATTGCAGCAATGGGTGGTGTACAGGTAGGCTATGCAGCCGTTGCAACAGGCTCCAACACAATCACACTTGACCTTACAAATGCAGGTTCCATCACAAACGACGGAACACTTGCACTTCTTATCATTTCTTCCGGTCAGGCTTATACATATTCTGCAACAACAGCATATCCTCCTTACCTTTCTTCCACATACACAACTATCAGCTCTATTACATACACAGTTAACTATGTGAACGAAAGCGGCACAACAATTAAGGATGCTACAACTGTTGACTATGCTCCCGGCACACAGTACGGTTATGACGATGAAGTAATTTGTCCTAACCTTGCTATACCCGCAATTGACGGTTATATCTTCAGAACAAAGAGTGTAAGCGGTACAACCATCACACTTACATACAGAGCAGTACAGACAACTGACTTCTTCTTTGATAATGTAACGGATATGGATACACCTTTCACATCTCTTAACATGCTTGGTGCACATAATGCTTTCACTTCCGGAATGATTAGAGACAGTGCAAAGTACGATGCAGCAGGCTGTAAGTATGGCGACGAAGGTTCATCTGCTGCTTGTGCTTATGATAGATTAGGCTCAACAACAGCAACAGATATGAGTAAGTGCCAGAGTATTGATGCTTTAGGTCTTTTGGAAGCAGGCTGCAGATACTTTGATATCCGTCTTTCCCGTTCTGATGAAGATGTAACAGCATCATATAAACCTTTGCTTATCACATATAACGGTACAGCTCCGCACACTAACGGAGTGTTCTATACAACACACGGTATTCTCGGTTCTGAGCTTGAGCCTATCCTCTACACAATTGCACAGTGGGTAGAAGCTCATCCCGGTGAAATTGTTGTTCTTGACTTCCAGGAAGTTTGGGACAGCACAGACGGACGTACAGGTGAAGGTTCCGGCGACTCCGGCACGTGGACTGCAATTAATAATCTTCTTACAAAAACAGGTATTAACGACCTTGTAAAGATTGGCAAGCAGTCTCTTGCAGGTGTCAGCTACGGTACACTTACAAACAATAAGGAAGAAGGCAGTATTTTACTCTTCGGTCGTCACGGTGCTACAAACTATAACATTGGTAAGTTTAACGTTCGTGGTACAGGCGGTACACTTAACTTTGATGGTAGAATGTACTCTTACTACAACGTTGATGATATTCCTGATGAATATACGCAGAGCTATATTCAGGATCAGGTGGACTACCTCTACACATATAATACAAACTTTGATACATCGGGCGATCATCCTATTTACTGGATGTACAGAGTTCTTCAGGGACAGAGCCAGGTTAGCATTTCAGGTGCGGTTGCCGGTGCTGAAAGCTTGCTTACACAGTCCGGTTACGACAATGCAAATCTTCTTGCAGGACTTAAGGCTAACCCCGAATGGCTTACAGCACTTCCTGTTGTAAGTGTTAACGGTGTAGGCCCTAACACTGATGCTACGGTAGAATATCTCAAGCAGTTTAACGTTCCCACGGTTACAGTTAACTATGTAAATAATGGTACAACAGTTTACAGCGAAGTAGGCGGTCTTGTTGGTACACTTTATACTAACGATGGCTTCTACTCCACACCTTGGTATAAGCTTGTTAACAACACAAGCGGTGAATATTATGTTTCAGAAACATTCTACACTAAGCCTGCAAACGGTAATATTACAAAGGTAATTTCCGGCAGCACAGTGGAAGTTGACGTTACAAAGCTTGGTAATGTTTACACAACAAGACTTATCGACGGTGTTCATTGCGTACTTAACGCAAACCTTACAGATAACGGTGCATACACAGGTATGGATAACTTCGGTGCCTTTACATGGGGCTCAGATCACGACAGACTTGGTATAGCAGTTCTTGAAGCTGATGCAGATGCTTCTGCATGGATGCTCACAGGTACAGAAGCAAGAAAGTACTTTAACTCCAATGCAGGTGTTACAAAGTTCTATGCAGTATCTGCTTCAACATACCGTGCACTTGATTTGACAAATAAGGATAGCCTTACAGCTCTTCTTACAGACAGTAACCTTGTAGGTACACTTACACACGGCAACTGCGGTGAGGCTGCAACAGGCACACTTAACCTTGTTCTTGACTCTGAAAAGATGGCAGTAGCTGCTACAAGCGGTGAAGTTGTAATCATTGGTGACTCCATAAGCGGTCTTTACGGTTTAGCCGGCAGCGACACAGCAATCGTTTCCGGTTGGAGTGTTACAACAGACGGCACAGAAACAGTTGTTACAGATGGCGGCACATACACACTTCCTTCCTCCGCTAAGGTTTACGAAGATGAAGCTGCTGCTCTTTATGCTCCTGCCGGCAGCATAACAATTAAAGAAGATAAGGAATTTACTGGTTACAACACACTTGGTGTTGATATGATTCAGGGCGCACAGGTAAGAATCGGTGACGGTGTTGACAAGGAGACCGGCAAGGTTTCCACAGGCAGCGGTCTTCGTTTCATAACAAAGGTTAACAGAACAGACACAATTGCAGGTCTTGCTGTTACAGAGGTTGGTGTGCTCATCATGGCAGAAGAAAGTACAGAGGTTGTTGAAGTTCCTGCTGACAGCTGGCAGGATGGCGATGCTAAGACAATATTCACAACTGCTCTTACGAACCTTGCAGAATCTAACTACAACCGCAACTTCACAGCATATCCTTACGTTAAGTACACCGATACAGCAACAGGTGAAACGAAGGCTATTATCGGCAATGCTGAAGGCGAATACGTTACAAGAAGTATTTACCAGGTAGCGGCAGGCTTGCTTGCAAAGGGTTACACAGCAGATGATAACGGTACAGCAGTTGACCCTGAAGACCATACAGGCGATATGCCCCCCGTACTTATAAACGTACTTAACGCATACGTTAACCAGACAGGTGTGAGACTTACACTTTCTGACAATTCTGCGACAGGCACACTTACAGCTCGTACAGGTGATGATAGCGGTGCTTACACAGGCGATGCATTCTT
>CAZRZU010000111.1:0-5518 GCA_964604615.1 uncultured Oscillospiraceae bacterium | reverse complement strand
CTCATTACAGTGCGACTAAAGCTGCAGTTATAAACCTGACAAAATCTTTGGCTAAGGAATACGGACCTTCTAATATAAGAGTCAATTGCGTAGCTCCGGGTGTCATTGATACAAAAATGAATGCGCATCTTGACGAAAGCGCTATGGAAGAGCTGAGAGAGGAAACGGCTCTTGGACGTATAGGAACTCCAAAGGAAGTTGCAGATGCTATATATTTTCTTGCCGGAGACAAGTCCAGCTTTATTACAGGGCAATGCCTTACCTGCGACGGAGGATTTATATAAGAGTAACAAATCAAAACCTTTTAGAATACTATGTAGTGTAGTTCGCTACATAGTATTTTTATTTGGAGGTAAGACTATGGAAGAAAACACAACTGCTTCCTTCGGATGTCGTGAAAAGGTCTGCATACAAACAGAGCAGGTATATGACTCTTGCAGAAGTAAGGAATGCATTGAATGCCTCAGGGTGTACCTTACGGAGACAGGACAGGAAATAATTAACCGTGCTGTTGATGTAAAGTGCAAAAAAAGTGAAATAATCTGGGTTTTCACCAATACTGAACAAATGCCTTTCAACAGAGGCTATTACACCGTCGATTTAAATTACTTTTTCAAAATAACACTTGATGTGTACACGGGAGTTTCGCGTCCCGTAACAATTGAAGGCTTGGCAAGCTTTAATAAAAAGGTTGTATTGTTCGGCAGTGAGGGGAACGCAAAAATATTTGAGTCCCGTTATAAAGAAGACAGCTTTGACCCTCAGTCCTGGCAAAAAACAAATATGCCCAAAGCTGTGGTAGAGGTTGTAGACCCCATATGTCTTGGTGCAAAGCTTGCCGAAAGAGGCGACTGTTGCAGTTTTTCGGGTGAAGATGTGGACATATGCAATATTCCTGACTGTGTGAGACGTGTTTTTGATGACCGTTTTGTTCTTCAAAATGACGGTGGTCGTAACGTTTATGTGTCTTTGGGTCTTTTTACAATAGTGAAGTTGGAAAGAACTGTACAGCTTTTAATTCCTGCTTATGACTTCTGTATTCCTGAAAAAGAATGTGTTGCATCAACAGTTGACGACCCCTGCAATCTTTTTGAAAACATTTCATTCCCCGTGGACGAATTTTTCCCTCCCAGACAGGGATGTTTTGAGAGCGATAACAGCTGTGGATGCAACAAATAGACACTTAAAAAGGAGTTCTGTAAAGAACTCCTTTTTAAGTGTCTATTTACTTTTCAACTTCGCAGATTTCACATATTGCTTCCCATGCGTCGTCGACTCCAAGTCCTGTTTCGGCAGAAAAGGGAATCATAATATCGTCGTCTGTTAAGTTTAATGTGTAGTAGATTTCGTCCAAATGGTCGTTTAATTTTGTTTTTGCAATCTTATCGCATTTTGTAACAAAGATTAAAAGGTAGCCGTGGCGCTCGCGTATCCAGTCTGCCATGACCGCATCTTCCTTCGTGGGTTTATGACGTGCGTCCACCAAAAGAGCTGTGATTTTTAAGTTCTCACGGGAGTTGAGATATGTTTCAATCATTTTTCCCCATTTTGCCTTTTCTTCTTTGCTAACCTGTGCGTAACCGTAACCGGGAAGGTCAACAAAGTTAATGGTGTTGTCAATATTATAAAAATTGATTGTAGCGGTTTTACCGGGCTTGGATGATGTTCTTGCAAGGCTTTTGCGGTTTAAAAGCTTGTTTATAAAGCTGGATTTCCCAACGTTTGAGCGACCTGCAAAAGCAATATCGGGAAATGGGGTTTCGGGGTATTGCTTGGGGTTTACTGCTGAAATTGTAAGTGATGCGTTGTGTATATTCATGCTGTTACTCCTTTGTGAGAATTACTCCTTGTCTGAGGAGGGACGAAAATGGTATCGTCCTTCTTTTCTTTTGCGGGCATAAGCGCAATGCTTATAACTTCATCCGCGTGTGAAACAGGTCTGAAAGAAATCCTGTTGCGGATATTTTCGGGAATATCCTTTAAGTCTTTTTCATTTTCACGGGGGATTATAATTGTGTCAATACCGCTTCTGTATGCGGCTAAAACCTTTTCTTTAAGACCGCCTATGGCAAGTGCTCTGCCGCGGATTGTAATTTCGCCTGTCATGGCAATTCTCGGACGTACAACCCTTCCTGTGAGGGCGCTTGTTAAAGCTGTTGCCATTGTTATTCCTGCGGAGGGTCCGTCCTTAGGGGTGGCTCCCTCGGGGACATGGATATGAATATCGCAATTTTTGTAGAAGGAAGGGTCAATGCCGTAGCATGTTGCCTTAGAACGAATGTAGGAGAGTGCTGCTCTGGCAGATTCCTTCATAACGTCGCCCAAAGAGCCGGTAAGCTCAACCTTTCCCGTGCCTTCCATAACGTTTACTTCAATGGAGAGGGTATCGCCGCCAACACTTGTCCAGGCAAGCCCTGTAACGACACCTACTTCACCTTCGGTGGGAGCTTGCTCAATATTGTATTTTGGCTCACCCAGGTATTTTTCAAGAAGACTTTTTGTAATTGTTATGCTCTTTTTGTCCGTTTCGGAAAGCTCTAATGCGCATTTTCTGCAAAGCGCAGCAATTTTTCTTTCCAAAGAACGCACACCTGCCTCTTTTGTATAGCCGTTAATAAGCATCAAAAGAACTTCGGAGGATATTTTCATCTGAGATTTCTTCAACCCGTGTAATTTAATCTGTTTTGGAACAAGATGACGTGATGCAATCTGCATTTTTTCTTCGTCTGTATAACCGGGGACTTCTATTAACTCCATTCGGTCCATTAACGGGCGGGGAACGGTGGAAAGGTCGTTTGCAGTTGTTATAAATAACACACGCGACAAATCCACGGGGATTTCCATGTAGTGGTCAACAAATGCATTGTTCTGGTTTGAATCAAGGACTTCCAGAAGTGCAGATGCGGGATCGCCCTTATAATCTCGTGAAAGTTTGTCGATTTCATCTAAAAGAATAAGCGGATTGGACGATTTTGCTTTTGTAAGTGCATTGATAAGCCTGCCGGGAAGTGCGCCCACATAAGTACGTCTGTGACCCATTATTTCCGCTTCATCGCGGACCCCGCCCAAAGATATGCGGGTGTAATTCCTACCCATTGCCTCAGCCAAAGATTTTGCAATAGATGTTTTACCAACACCGGGAGGACCGTACAAACATAAAATTGCCGGGGCATTACCATTTGTAAGGTTATGTACGGCAAGATGCTCTATAATACGGTCTTTTACATCTTTCATGCCGTAATGATCCCGCTCAATAATTTCCTTTGATACAGCAATATCAGAAATTTCTGCGGTGGTCTTATTCCACGGAAGGTCAAAAATCGTGTCAAGATAGCTTCTTGAAATTGCCGACTCGGGAGATTGGGGATTGAGCTTTGAAAACCTATCCAGTTCTTTTTTTATTTTTTCTTTAACATAATCGGGGCAGTCAAGAGCTTGCATTCTTTTTTCAAAGTCTTCAACATCTTTTAAGTTTCCGTCTTTTTCGCCAAGCTCTGCTGCAATAGCCTTTGCTTCTTCGCGGAGAAAATACTCACGGTTGTTTTCATCCATCTGTTCTTTTACTCTTGCCATAAGGTCAGACTCTACCTGTAAGACCTTAACCTCACGGATAAGAAAATCAATGAGAAGCAGCAGTCTGTTCTTTACGTTTTTTGTTTCAAGAAGTTTTTGCTTGTCTTCAATTTCCGTAAGAAAATTTTCGGCTATGGAGTCGGCAAGTGTTGATGGGTTTTCTTCGTTAATGCCGGAAATAAGGGCATCGGGTGAAGATTTTGCATTAGCACGAAAATAGAGGTCAATGAGAGAATGAATCTGTCTTGAAATGGCGCTGTATTCTTCGCTTCCCAATGTTCTGAAAGAAGAGTTTGCCTCAGAAACCGTACACTTAATGTATTCTCCGGAAGTATCCACCGCAACTAAAGAAGCACGGCATATGCCTTCTGCGAGAACACGAATACCTTCGCCGGGTAGACGTAAAAACTGTTTGATTTTTACAACAGTACCCATTTTGAAAATATCATTTTCCGTGGGGTCTTCAATGCTGATGTCTTTTTGAGTTGTCAGGAAAACCAGCCCTTCACCTTCAGATGCCTTTTCCAGTGCACGAATGGATTTTTTCCTTAACACATCAAAGTGAAATGTCATATGGGGAAACACTACCAGACCTCGCATGGCGATTGCAGGAAGTGATTTGGTTTTAATTTTAGTCATAATGTTCAGTCCTTATTGATTTTAAAGTATCGTATGAGATTATACTATATTATGCAAGAAAAAGCAAGAAGCATATTATTCTTCTGCTTGAATAAAAAAGAATTTGTTCGATGAAAATAAGCCAGAGGGGGAATGTGTAATTGAAAATACTTGTTTATATAGTAGTTGTTGTATTCGTAGGACTTTTTTCGTTTTCGGCAGGGGAAAATGTGGCTGAAACCGAGAAAAAAGAATCTGCACAGAGGATGGCAATAACCGAACGTTATGAAAAAAAAGAGGATTCACAGATTGAAAGCTTTCCGGATGTTGTGGAAAGAGTTTTGCCCAGTGTGATAGGAATTGAAGCAGTAAACAGAAATAGCGGAAGCGGTTCGTCAGTGTCCCTCGGCAGCGGAGTTATTGTGTCTGAAGTTGGTTATGCGGTAACGAATCAGCATGTTGTCGGTGAGAATCCTTACAGAATAAATATTACGTTGTATGACGGAAGCATACGTGAAGGAAAGCTGTGCTGGAGCGACAAAAGCCTGGATGTTGCAGTAGTTAAATTTGAAGGCAGCATTCCGGCGGTAGCCGCTATGGGAGAGTATACAAATCTGCGGGTGGGAGAGGATGTTTTTGCCATTGGTAATCCGCTGAGCTTGCAGTTTGAAAGAAGTGTAACCAAAGGAATAGTAAGTGCCGTAAACCGTACTATTACCGTGAGCACGGAGGATTCCGTCATGTATATGGAGGACCTTATACAAACAGATGCGTCAATAAATCCGGGAAACTCGGGAGGACCGTTGCTCAACAGCAAAGGTGAAGTGGTAGGAATTAATACCGTAAGGGTTCAGTCGGCAGAAGGTATGGGCTTTGCAATACCTATTAATATTTGTGAAAGTGTTGTTGAAAATCTTGAAGCAAACGGAAAATACGAAACTCCGTATCTTGGGCTGTATGCTTTTACATCTCAGACAGCAAAGTATCTGAAAAAAGATAATTCCGCGCGAGATGGTCTTTTTGTGGTAAGTCTTGATATTAACGGCCCTGCTTATAAGTCGGGTGTAAAATACGGAGATGTAATAAGTGAAATTGACGGAATTAAAGTTGACAGTATGTTGTCGCTCAGACGGGAGCTTTTTAAAAAGAGTATTGGCTCTGAGGTTAATTTAACGGTTATAACGGGAGGCATAAGAAGGGAAGTTGGCATAAAAACCGGGAAAATGACAGAAAATTACGAAGGTACAAACCAATAAAAAAATTAACGAATATTGTATTGATAAAATAGATATGGACCATAAAAAATAGAAAATCAAAATTCGATGTG
>CAZRZU010000110.1:0-5561 GCA_964604615.1 uncultured Oscillospiraceae bacterium | reverse complement strand
GCATATTACAAGTCAGATGAAGGTTTTATCCGGTGGTGAAAACGCAAAGGTGCGCCTTTGCAAGCTAATGCTTAAAGAAGTAAATCTTCTTGTGCTTGACGAACCTACAAATCATTTGGACGTTGATGCAAAGGAAGATCTGAAGAGAGCCGTAAAGGAATTTAAGGGCACTGTTTTACTTGTAAGCCACGAACCTGAATTTTATAATGCGGTTTGTGACGAAATTTGGGATTTGGAAGAAAAAACAACTAAAATAGTTTAAGGAGCAATAAAATGAATGTTTTAGCACAAATGATAGGAATAGTTGCAATGGTTCTTTCTGCTCTCAGTTTTCAGATGAAAACCAGAAAACAAATCATTGTAATGCAGATTGCTACCTCTATTGTTTTTGGTATTCATTACTTTATGATAGGCGCTTTGACCGCCTGCGTGGTTAACCTTGTGGCAATTGTGAGGAATCTGGCTTTCTACTATAAAAACAACAAGGTGCGCATTGGCATGTTTTGTGTAATTATGCCTCTTTGCGCAATCCTTTCATGGCAGGGTCCAATTTCGCTCCTAATGTGTGTGGGCATGCTTTTTAATACTCTGGCAGTAGCGGCAGATAAGCCTGTAAGCACGAGAAAGCGAATTCTTGTTTCGTCACCTTTTGTTCTCATTTACAACATTTTTGTAATGAGCATCGGAGGTATCATAAACGAGATACTTGTGGACATTTTAACCGTTATAACCCTTGTGAGAGAATGTAAAAAGGCGAATAAATGTGAAAAATCATAAGGAGTAAAACATAAAAAAGGGTGTTGCATAAAGCAATGCCCTCTTCTGCATCAAAAACACATATAGCGGTAACAAAATTACATTGTGTTTTGTGTATTAATGTGATATGCTGTAAGACACTGGAGGGATTTGATGTATTATTTGGCTATTGACATAGGAGCATCTTCTGGACGGCATATTCTGGCATGTCTGGAAGAAGGCAAAATTAAATGTGAAGAGGTATACCGTTTTGAAAACGGATACACAGAAGTTGACGGTTCTCTTACATGGGATGTTGCCGCTCTTTTTGAAAATGTTAAGAACGGAATTAAAAAATGCGGTGAAATTGGCAAAATCCCTGCCACCATTGCTATCGACACCTGGGGAGTTGATTATGTTTTATTGAATGAAAATAAAAAAGAAATTCTTCCATGCATGTGCTACCGTGACGGAGGCACGGCAAATAGTGTGGAAAGTGTCAATAAATTGTGCCCTGATTTGTATGAAAGATGCGGAATACAATTCCAAAGCTTTAATTCGGTTTATCAGCTTTACCGCGACAAACTCTCAGGCGAGCTCAAAGATGCAAAATATTTTTTAATGATGCCTGAGTATCTTTCCTTTAAACTTACGGGTGTAATCAAAAACGAGTATACTAATGCCACTACAACCAGTCTTGTAAACGCAAAAACAAATACTTGGGACGAGGAAATCCTGGACAAACTGGGAATTGACAAATCAATTTTTTCGTCTCCTGCAATGCCGCCGTCAGAGGTTGGTAATTTTACGGAAGATGTAAAGCATGAAATAGGCTTTGACTCTACTGTTGTTTTATGCCCAAGTCACGATACTGCAAGCGCGGTTCTGGCTGCGCCCGTGGAGGAGGACTGCATTTATATATCCTCGGGTACATGGAGTCTTATGGGAACAGAAAATAAAGCGGCAATTATATCCAAAGAGGCAAAAAATGCAAATTTCACAAATGAAGGCGGTATAAACTACCGATACAGATTCCTTAAAAATATTATGGGAATGTGGCTTTTCCAGGGGCTTCGAAAAAGTCTTGGAAAGAAGTGCTCCTATGACGAAATGATGTATATGGCAAAACTGAGCACTTACACTAAAACCTTCGACCCGAATGACCCAAGGCTTACAGCTCCCAAGTGTATGCTCACGGCAATACGTGAGTGTTTGGGTGAAGAGGCATCAGTACAGGATGTGCTTCATGCAACTTATCACTCTCTTGCAAAGGCATACAAAGACACTTGTCGGGAAATAGAAAAAATAAGCGGTAAGGCAGCACCTGCAATTGCGGTTGTAGGCGGTGGTAGCCGAGATAGGTATTTGAATGAGCTCTTAAAGGATTATACCGGCAAAAAGGTTTTTGCAGGACCGACCGAAGCCACCGCCATTGGCAACATTGTTTCGCAAATTATGTTCGCAGACAATACTCTTACCGTTGAGAAGGCAAGGGAGCTTATAAAGATTTCATTTGATATTACAGAAGTATAATACTGAATTTGTTTGCACAGGTAACATGGAGGTTAACAGTGAAAAGGTATGAGTGAAAGGAATGATTTAATAATGGAAAACGCAAAAAAATACTACGAAAAATTAGGTGTCAATGTTGAGGGCGCATTGGAAAAATTAAAGAACGTAACAATTTCAATCCATTGCTGGCAAGGTGATGATGTTACAGGCTTTGACTCCCGCGAGGCTCTTTCGGGAGGTATTCAGGCAACCGGTAATTACCCCGGCAAGGCAACTAACCCCACAGAGCTTATGGCTGACATTGATAAGGCATTCCGCCTCATTCCCGGTAAAAAGAAGCTTAACCTTCATGCGAGCTATGCCATTTTAAAGGAAAATAAAGGCAGAGACGAAATTGAACCCTGCGACTTTGAGCCTTGGGTAAAATTTGCAAAGGAAAGAGGCATGGGTCTCGACTTTAACCCCACATTCTTTGCGCACCCCATGGTGAAGGATAATTTGACTCTTTCTTCCCCTGACGAAGAGGTTCGTGCATATTGGGTTCGCCATGGAATCCAGTGTGTTAAAATTGCTGACTATTTTGCCCGCGAGACAGGCATCCCTTGCGTTATGAACATATGGATTCCCGATGGCTATAAGGACATTCCTGCCGACAGATTGGGTCCCCGTGCAAGGTACAAAAAGAGCCTTGATGAAATTCTGGCAACTTCCTATGACAAAAACAATGTCTACATAACTGTTGAATCAAAGGTTTTCGGTATCGGATTGGAAAGCTATACCGTTGGTTCTTCTGAATTCTGCCTTTCCTATGCTCAGAGTAAAGGTATAACCCCTCTTATGGACAATGGTCATTATCACCCCACGGAAATGGTGTCCGACAAGATTTCCTCTCTTTTGCTCTTTAATGAAAAGCTTGCTCTTCACGTAACACGCCCCGTAAGATGGGACAGCGACCACGTTGTGCTTTTCGACGACGAAACACGTGAAATTGCAAAGGAAATTGTTCGTAACGATGCTTTGGACCGCGTGTTTATCTCAACAGATTATTTTGATGCGTCAATTAACCGCATATCCGCATGGGTAACAGGTGTGAGAAGTGTGCAGAAGGCGCTTTTGTATGCACTTTTAGAGCCCTCTGACATGAAAAATATACAGGAAAACAATGATTTTACATATCTCATGTACCTTTCCGAAGAGCTGAAAACAGCACCCTTCGGTGAAGTGTGGAAGGAATTTTTAAAGAGAGAAAATGTGGTTGAAAATTATTATGAGGAAGTCCTCAAATACGAAAAGGAAGTTTTGGTGAAGAGAATATGAAAGATATACTTACAGCACCCTTTGTGAAAGAAATGATGGATACAACCGCCAACATGTACCGCCTTGGCTGGGACGAGCGAAACGGCGGCAACATAAGCTATATGCTGGAAACAGACATAGTTGGCGAATACCTTGATTTGAACCATGTTATCCGCACAATTCCCACGGGTTTTCAGGCGGATAGCTTAGTGGGCAAAATCTTTATTGTAACAGGCACGGGCAAATATTTTAAAAACGTAAAGGACGACCCGGAAACAAACCTTGGCATTATCCGCATTGCCCAAGACGGCACAACTGCGGAGCTTTTGTGGGGCTACAAGGACGGCGGAAAATTTACAAGCGAATTGCCTGCTCACCTTATGAGCCATATGGCGCGTCTTTCCGTTGATAGTGAAAACAGGGTTGTTATCCATTCTCACCCCACACACACCCTTGCAATGAATTATGTTCACCCTCTTGACGAAAAGCAGTTTACTCACACACTTTGGGAAATGTGCACAGAATGTATTGTTGTTTTCCCCGATGGTGTAGGGGTACTTCCCTGGATGCTCTGCGGCAATAATACCATAGGCGAAGCCACCGCGGAAAAAATGAAGGAGTATAGGCTTGTTGTATGGGGAATGCACGGCATTTACGGTGCAGGCAAGGACATGGACGAAACCTTTGGCTTAATTGAAACCGTGGAAAAAGCCGCTCAGATTTATATGCTTACAGCGCATCTGCCTAGAATCAACACAATAAAAGATGAAGAAATGGTAGAACTGGCAGAAGCTTTCGGTGTTAAATACAGAAAAGATTTCTTAAATCTTTAATAGAAGTTAAGAGAACCCTAAAAGGGGTTCTTTTAACTTTTTGTGAACTTTTGTCGTAACGCTTTGACCTATGGCGAAAAACATGATAATATTCCTCAATAAAGAAGTTCGGAGAGGATATGAAAACATGAAAAATTTGAAGTATTCGGACATATTTTGGGTTTTTATTTTCGGCAGCCTCTTAGGTTTTTTGCTTGAGGGCATATGGCACATTCTTCGCAGAGGCTGTTGGGAAAGTCGCACGGGCACAATCTGGGGGCCTTTTTGCGTAATTTACGGCTTAGGCGCAGTTGTACTGTATGTTCTGGGCGCTTTTATAAAAACCGAAAACACAGTTATAATATTTATTCTGTCTGCGATTGCAGGCAGTCTTGCAGAACTGCTGGCAGGGCTTTTCCAGGAAGCTGTGTTTGGAACATATTCATGGAATTACAGCCACCATATTTTTAACATTAAAGGTAAAATCAGTCTTGAAATGGGCATTATGTGGGGCATGCTCGGTACACTGTTCATTAAATTCGCAGTACCCCGTCTCAATAACATCTTTAACATTATGCATGGCGGTATGTGGAATGTTATTGTTACCCTTTTTACTGTGTTTATGGTTGTAAATTTATCCGTAACAGGTGCCGCTTTGGTCCGCTGGAAGCAGCGCTCCGAAGGCATTGAAGCAACCAACAGTGTAGAAAGTTTTATTGACAAGCATTGGGATGACGATGAAATGCAGAAAATTTTTCCAAATATGAAAAGAGCATAGAGGCCGGTTTTGTTTGTAAATGGCGAAAAATACACTTGTATTTTTCGCCATTTTTTGCTATCATATAATAAGGGTATTTTAATATTTATATAAAGGGTGGTAGAAAATGATTAATCAGAGTATTGACAAGCTGGTTTCCTACGGTCTTAAGACAAACCTTATCCGTGAAACAGATAAGATGTATGTTATTAACCGACTTCTTGAAAAGCTTAATCTGGATGCGTACGAGCCTACCGGTGCAGTCTGTACAGCAGTAGAGGAGCTCGACGGAATTTTAAAGGACATCTTAGACTATGCGGTGGAAAAGGGTCTTGTTGAAAACGACAGTGTTGTTTACCGTGACCTTTTCGACACAGAGGTTATGGACATTTTAACTCCTTATCCCTCGACAGTTATTGATAAGTTCAATGCTCTTTATGAGAAGAGCA
>CAZRZU010000109.1:0-5645 GCA_964604615.1 uncultured Oscillospiraceae bacterium | reverse complement strand
TTCTTAAACATTACGCATCCCTCCTTTTAGAAGCACCGTAAAGCCACGGATTTTTTACACCAAAGCCAACAACTACCTTAAGAAGGAACTTTGTAAGGAAAATTGCTGTAAGAAGGCTGACAAAAACACCGATACCAAGTGTAATCGCAAAGCCCTTGATTGTACCTGTACCGAAAAGCCAAAGCACAGCACAGGAGATGAGTGTTGTAATATTAGAGTCAATAACAGCTGTAAGAGCTCTCTTGAAGCCGGAATCAACACTTGCGCCTACACTCTTACCGGAATTAAGCTCGTCCTTAATTCTTTCAAAGATAACAACGTTTGCGTCAACAGCCATACCGATAGAAAGGATAATACCTGCAATACCGGGAAGTGTAAGTGTGATTGCATCGTAAAGGCTTCTGTAAAAACCTGTCATAAGAAGACATACGATAGAAATGTATGCTACCAATGCTACGTCTGCAACCAAGCCGGGAAGGCGGTAAACAAGGAGCATGAAGAGCATAACAAGGATAACACCGATAAGTGCTGCAAAGAGCGATGTGCTCAAAGCTTCCTGACCAAGTGTGGGACCTACTGCACGAAGCTCAGTATCCTTAAGTGAGAAAGGAAGTCTACCGGAGTTGATAACGTCTGCAAGTTCCTTTGCAGTTTCCTTATCAAAGCTACCGGAGATAATACAGCTGTCGGAGTCGATAACTTCGTTAACCATAGGAGCAGAGTAAACCATACCGTCAAGAGCAATAAGAATGTAGTTTCCGCCTTCGGAAGAACGAGCAACTGCCTGTTCTGTTGCTGCCTTAAAGGCTGCCTGACCTTCACTTGTAAGAGAAAGTACTACATAGTGTTCGCTGTTGCTGTACTGGCTTGTCTGACCGAAAGTTGCTGTTGCAGAATTAACGTATGTTTCGTTGCCTTCCATAACAACATTGCCGTCAACATCCAAGAACTGGAGTGCTGCTGTCTGACCGATGTAAGCTACTGCTTCGTTGGGGTCGTCAATGTTGGGTATTTCAACACGGATGCCATATTCACCCTGACGGGATACTGTGGCTTCTGTCTGACCAATGCTGTCAAGACGTACTCTGATAATGTTTTCAGCACTGTCAAGCTGTTCAGCTGTAACAGCACCAAGATCTTCAACATCAGGTTCGAAGACGATAACACTACCGCCTACGAGGTCGAGGCCCTGCTTGATACCGTATTCTGCATCAAGTACACCGGGGACTCTGAAGTTGCCAATAGTAACATCGCCGAATATAACAGTTGCCATACAAACGATGATAACCATTGTCACCACAAATGAAATAATATTTTTTGTTTTCATTTGGTTTTTCCTCCCTTGTAAATTTTAATCATTAAATAACCAAATTACATTATATTAGTTTTAAACCGTTAAGTCAACACTTTTTTCGTTTTTATTCTTCATCCAGTGCCTCTCTTGCCTTAATGGCAATTGCACATTCAACCCTCTTCTTTTCCATTTCGCAGGCAAGCTTGTAGGGTTTGTTAATGTCGCCGTTCATGCCGATGGCATTTGCAGCACAGCCGCCCGAACAATAAAATCTTGCCCAACAGTTTCCGCAGTCTTCTTTTGTATAAATATTGCTCTTAACAAATACATCGCGAATGCTCATGTCAATGCCTTCTTCAAAAACATTGCCCATTTTGTATTTGGGTTCATTAACAAACTGGTGACAGGGGTAAATATCACCGGAGGGAGTAACTGCCGCATATTCGTGACCTGCACCGCAGCCTGAAAGCATCTTATATGCACAGGGGCTTTCGTGTAAATCAATCATATAATGGAAAAAGTTAAACCACTTTCCGTTCTTTCTCTCTTGCAGAATTCTTTCTGCAAGGCGGTCATATTCTTCAAAAATACGGGGCAAATCTTCCTCGCGGAGTGCGTAGTCCTCTTCTTCCTTTGCAACAACAGGCTCAACACTTATCTGTTCAAAGCCCAGATCCACAAGATGCATAACATCCTCGGCAAAGTCAAGGTTGTCACGGGTGAATGTTCCGCGCACATAATAATTTTCCTGGTTACGGCTTTCGGCAACCTTCTGGAATTTACCCACAATGGAATCGTAGCTTCCGGAGCCGTCAACACGAACTCTTACTTTATCATGTATTTCCTTTCTGCCGTCAATGGAAAGTACAATGTTACCCATGTTTTCGTTTATGTACTCCATTTTCTTGTCATCAAGAAGAATACCGTTGGTTGTAATTGTAAAGCGGAAATTCTTACCGTGCTTTTCCCCTTCTTTTTTTGCATACTCCGTAATTTCTTTAACAACCTCAAAATTCATGAGAGGTTCGCCGCCGAAATAATCTATCTCAATATTACGTCTTGCGCCGCTTTCCTTTATTACAAAGTCAATTGCCTTTTTTCCTACCTCAGCGCTCATAATTTCGCGTTTTCCCATGTATTCTCCGCCGTGAGCAAAGCAGTAACGGCAACGGAGATTACAGTCATGAGCAATATGCAGGCAAAGAGCCTTTATAACAGACTTTTTTTCCTTATATTTGATAAGTTCCTTGTAAATATCCTTTGTAAAAAGCTGATTATTTGCCTTGAGAGTTTTAAGTTCTTCAACAGCTTCCATGCACTTCTCGTCGTCACAGCCGGCATTTTTTGCGCCTTCAACGTCAAAATTACCTTCATCGTCAAAGAAATCCAGCATGCGGTAAGAAATATCGTCCAGAATATGAACAGAACCGCTGCAAACATCCAGCGCACACTTCACACCCAATGTGTCAAACTTATGTACCATTAAATTCATCTCCTATACAACATAAAATCTCAGGAAAAATCCTGAGATTTTATGTCATAAATTTTCAGTAAATTTATCTGCTTCTCTTGTCTTTTCTTTCGCACTTCTGGTTAGCAACTGTACAAGAAGTCTTGCATGCGCTCTGGCAAGATGTCTGACATTCACCGCAACCGCCGTTTTCTACACTGTTAACAAGGTTAGCCTCGTTTAAAGTCTTAATATGCTTCATGAAAAATGTCCTCCTTATGCAGTCGGGCTACACCCCAACCATATATTTTCTTCATTCTAGCACATCTGCAAATAAATTGCAATATTTTTTTATTCCTTCCTCAAATTTATTCCTACTATTCCTCCAATCATACCCACAACAAGACAATATATTACAGTTGCAAGCACTGTTTTAGTAAAGGTTATGCCGCCAAAAAGCACATACCCCAAAAGGTACACTAAAAGCATGTACAGTCCGCCGGATATTCCTCCCGTTACAAATCCTCGCCTTTTGGCTCTTGCCGCAGAAAAAAGCCCTGCCATAAAAATAGAAAAATAATTAAGTACATACACAGAAGGTGTCACAGCTTCCTCCGGCAGCGGTGTATAGCATATAAGAAGAGCAAGGATACCCATAAGTATTACTGTAATAAGAAATGCCGTTATCACCGTTTTAAATATAATGCCCAAAGTAAGCATAACACTTTTTTCGCTTTTAAGTTCCATCTTGTCACCCCTTTTAGAATAAATATATTCACAGGGCAACAATAAATTCCTCCGCAATAAAAAATAAGTTATCCATAGACACGTTCTCTTTATATAAGTAGTCACGAAGCTTCTCTGCATCCTCCAACGACACAGAAAAATCTTCAATTTCTTTACAGCTTCCGCCGGCTTTAATTCCAACATTATACATGTCGCATTTAAATTCATGACTGTAACTTTTTCTGATGTAGTATGTGTACACCTCCTCACTTTCTCCTTTTGTAATTTTTACGGATCTTTCCCACTCCATACAAACACCTCCTTCTTTTGTTACCGCAAGTATATTTCAAATGTCTTTATGAGTAAAGAGACAGATTTTTCGCCGTTTTCTTTTCCAGTTTTTTCCTGCAATTATTATGAAACATGGATTTTTCTTTGTGTCTTTTTGTAACATTTCTGTAATATTTTTACATTTATCCATTTATTGTAAGCTATTTTTTTCCCAGAACTACGGTGTTTTTCACAAAAAGCAAAAAAATAAACGCAATCTTTTTTGATTGCGTTTATTTTGATTTCATTTTTAAAGATTTTCTTTTTTTACTTCCTGAATAATGGGCAGAATCATGGGTTTGCGCTTTGTGCGTTCGTAAATGAAATCGCCCAAAGAATTTCTCACAGCAGTTTTAATTGTTGCCCAATCACAATTTTTTGAAAGAAGTGCATCCTGTATGCTGATTTCCGCCACTGTGCGCAAGGCTGTCATAAGGTCTTCGTTGTCACGGACATATACAAAACCTCGCGAAATAATGTCAGGACCTGCCGCAAGCTTTCCTTCACCGTTAAGGGTCATGGTTGCAATTATAATACCGTCCTGAGCAAGATGCTTACGGTCACGGAGAACAATGTTTCCTACATCGCCCACACCTAAACCGTCAACAAGTACTTTGCCGGCAGGCACACTGCCCGAAACTTTGCCTTCATCACCATTAAGCTCAAGCACCTGACCGTTTTCAAGCCTGAATATATTTGCCGTGGGTATACCCATGCTTTCAGCAATTTCCGAATGTTTCAGAAGATGACGGTGTTCACCGTGCACAGGTATAAAATACTTAGGCTTTGTAAGCCCCATAATAATTTTCAGCTCTTCGCGGCATGCGTGACCCGAAACATGTACCTCCATCAAGGACTGATGAATAACCTCTGCTCCCTTACGGTAAAGCTCATTTATAACATTCGACACAGGCTTTTCATTGCCGGGAATAGGGCTTGCAGAAATTATAACCAGGTCATCCTTTGTAATTTCAACCTTTTTATGGTCCGAAAAAGCCATTCTTGTCAATGCGCTCATGGGCTCGCCCTGGCTGCCCGTTGTAATGATAACAAGCTGGTGATTGTTGTATTTACGTACATCATCAAGAGGAATAAGTGTCCCCTTGGGAATATCAAGATATCCCAGGTTTGTTGCAACTTCAATCATATTAATCATGCTTCTGCCGGAAACAGCCACCTTACGGTTATGCTTTACAGCAGCTGTAATAATCTGGTTGACTCTGTCAACGTTTGATGCAAAGGTTGCAACAATAATTCTCTTTTTTGTTCCGGAAAAAATATTTTCAAACTTTTCGCCAACGGTTCTCTCGCTCATTGTGTAGCCGGGGCGCTCCGCATTTGTGGAGTCGCTCATAAGAGCAAGCACACCCTTTGTTCCCAGTTCGCCGAATCTTGCAAGGTCAATCATGCTGCCTTCAATAGGAGTACAGTCAATCTTAAAGTCACCTGTGTGTACAATAGTGCCCGCGGGTGTTTTAATTGCAACACCTGCCGCGTCGCTTATAGAATGGTTAACTCTTAAAAATTCCACACTGAAATTTTTAGACACATTTATAACGTCTCCTGCATGAACACGGTTAAGCTTTGCAATGGAAAGACATCCGTGTTCCTTCAGCTTTTGCTCAATCAATCCAATCGCCATTCTTGTACCGTAAACGGGAACATTCATCTCCTGTAAAAAATACGGGATGCAACCAATGTGGTCTTCGTGCCCATGGGTGATAAACAGTGCTTTCACTTTATCCTGATTCTTTATAAGATAAGTGATGTCCGGAATCACTGCATCTACACCGGGCATATCCTCATCGGGAAAAGCCATGCCGCAGTCAAGTACGATTATTTCGT
>CAZRZU010000108.1:0-5782 GCA_964604615.1 uncultured Oscillospiraceae bacterium | reverse complement strand
ACCTGTCCATGCAAAGATTGTTGCAATGGGGTTTGTAGATGTTTCTTCGCCCTTTAAGTAGCGGTAGTAGTGACGGGTAACTGTGCCGTGTGCAGCCTCGTATTCAAAATTGCCGTCGGGAGAAACAAGCACACTTGTCATCATGGCAAGGGAGCCAAAGGCTGTGGAAACCATGTCGCTCATAACGTCGCCGTCGTAGTTTTTGCAAGCCCAGATAAATCCGCCCTTTGAACGGATAACACGTGCAACAGCATCGTCAATAAGTGTGTAGAAGTATTCAATGCCTGCCTCGTCAAATTTTTCTTTGTATTCTTTGTCAAAAATATCCTGGAAAATAAGCTTGAATGTCTGGTCGTACTTTTTGCTGATGGTGTCCTTTGTGCTAAACCACAAATCCTGCTTGGTGGAAAGAGCATATTCAAAGCATGATTTAGCAAAGGAAACAATGGAGGAATCCTTGTTGTAAAGTCCCTGGAGAACACCGGGGCACTCAAAGTCATAAATTGTTTCGCGGAAGATTTCGCCCTCGTTTGTTGTGAAAACAAGCTCTGCCTTACCCTGGGCAGGAACACGGTATTCTGTACCCTTGTAAACATCGCCGTAAGCATGACGGGCAATTGTAATGGGAGCTTCCCAGTTCTTTACCGCAGGGGAAACGTTCTTTACCAAGATGGGCGCACGGAAAACTGTGCCGTCCAATATTGCACGTATTGTGCCGTTGGGGCTCTTCCACATTTCGCGGAGCTTATATTCTTCAACGCGCTGTGCGTTGGGTGTGATTGTTGCACACTTTACACCAACGTGGTGCTTTTTAATAGCTTCACCGGCTTCAAAGGTAACACGGTCGCCCGTTTCGTCACGATGAGGAAGACCAAGGTCATAATACTCTGTGTTTAATTCCACGAAAGGCTCTAAAAGCTCGTCCTTTATCATTTTCCAGAGAATTCTGGTCATTTCGTCGCCGTCCATTTCGACGATGGGGTTAAGCATTTTAATTTTTGTCATATTTAATTCCTCGTTTCAATTTAGACTAACCGCTGTAAGTTGCAGGGACATTCCTCACCCACAGGTAGGTTGTATGTTCACATTTTTTTAGTGTATGCAGGAGGTGTGTCCCTGTTCCTTAGAAAAATGTTGCAATAACTTAATCGAAGTAAAATGAGAGATACGGGTTACATTTTAGCAGCATAATAATTCATTAAGCAGCCTTTTAAAATAATATCCTTTTCGTCTTCTGTGAGACCCTTAACGTAAAGCGTGATATCGTTTACACCATCTTTTGTAATAACCTTTGCAGGGAACACTTCGTCGCCTTTTAACACCTTTTCACGGATATTGGGGACAAATACATAATCGCCTACGTTATAATCAAAGGTAGTGTTTTCGTCAATTGTAAAGGGAAGAATACCCCAGTTTATACAGTTTGAACGGTAGCGCTTTGTGGCAAATTCCTTACAAATGTTTGCAAAGCCTCCCAGCACCTTCTGACAGCTTGCAGCCTGCTCGCGGGCAGAGCCGTCACCGGGCTTTGTTGCATAGATTGCACTGCCGAACTGGGTGTTTTTAACTGCATCTTCCGCATTTTCCGTTACGTGTGAAAGCACACTGATAAGCTCTTCGGGAGCATTTCCTGCAAGGCGCTCATTTTCTGTTTGTTGCACAGCCTTTGAACGGTTTACGTATTCAGGCTCACGTCTTGAAAGGGCAAACTCTGCCAGACGGAGAGGGTTGGAACGGTAGCTGGATGTTTCACCCGAGGGGATAAGCTCGTCTGTTGTTGTAACCGGGTCGTGAAGAACTGCCGCCATTTTAACGAGAAGATTGTCTGCCAGAGCATTCATACGGGGCCAGTCCGTAATATTGGGACCAAGCTTAAGCTCTTCCTGGGGAAGGGGAGAACCAAATCCCTGATAAACTCTCTTTTCGTAAACTCCCTTATCGAAGTTGTATTCTTCGGGAGTGTAATTGTATTCAATGTCACTTGCAGCTGTAAGCACACCGCCCATTTTAGCCGTTGCCGCAATACTGCGTGCGTCCATAAGTGCCACACCACTAAGCTGTCCTTCGCCGGGCTTACTGCCTTCACGATTGGGGAAGTTACGTGTTGTGTGACGAATGGAGAAGCCATTGTTGGAGGGCACGTCACCTGCACCGAAGCAGGGACCGCAGAAGCAAGGCTTAAAGAGTGCGCCTGCCTCAAGAAGCTTTGCCTGAGCGCCGTTCTTAATGAGCGCCAGATTAATGGGAACAGAGGAGGGATATACAGACAGAGAGAAGTAACCGTTGCCTACACTTGCTCCGTCTAAAATTGCCGCCGCCTCACAGATGTTGTCAAACATACCGCCGGAGCAGCCTGCAATAACACCCTGGTCAACCATAAACTTTCCGCTCTGCAATTTTTCAGTTAAGTGAAGCTGTGCTTTTTTGCCAAACTGTTCTTCCGCTCTCTTTTCAACCTGGCGGAGGATGTCAGCGGCATTTTCGTTAAATTCCTTAATGGAATAAGCTTCGGAGGGATGGAAGGGGAGAGCAATCATACATTCGATTTTGCTAAGGTCAATAATAACTGCTCTGTCGTAGTATGCAACAGCACCCGGTGCCATCTTCTTATAGTCGGACTTTCTGCCATGATTTTCGTAGAAGGCTTCCACCTTTTCGTCTGTTTCCCAGATAGAGGAGAGGCAAGTTGTTTCGGTGGTCATAACGTCAATACCTATTCTGAAATCCATAGGCAGGTTTTCAATGCCGTCACCGCAGAATTCAAGCACACTGTTCTTTACAAAGCCGTTTTTAAATGTTTGCTTTACAAGCTCTAAGGCAACGTCGTGGGGGCCAACACCCTTTTTGGGCTTACCTGTAAGATACACAAGCACAACGTCGGGAGAGGGTACGTCGTAGGTATTGTTCAAAAGCTGCTTAACAAGCTCGGGACCGCCTTCGCCGATTGCCATTGTACCCAATGCACCGTAACGTGTGTGTGAGTCAGAACCTAAAATCATGCCGCCGCCCTTTGCCATCATTTCGCGTGCATACTGGTGGATAACAGCCTGGTTTGCAGGCACGTAAATGCCGCCGTACTTTTTAGCTGCACTAAGACCGAACACATGATCATCCTCGTTGATTGTGCCGCCTACTGCGCAAAGGGAGTTGTGGCAGTTTGTGAGGGCATAAGGCACAGGAAACTCTTTAAGCCCGCTGCCGCGAGCTGTCTGTATAATACCCACGTATGTAATGTCGTGGGAAATAAGCGAGTCAAACTTAATGTTCATTGATTTTGCATCTTTTGAAGTGCTGTGAGCACGCATAATCTGATATGCCATTGTGTTTTCCCGGGCAGTATCGGGAGAAGGCAGGTTTTCGCCCTCCTGTAAAAGGGTGCGACCGTCCTTTAAGTAAATGCCTTTGTTTATAAGTTCTGTCATAAGGATAACCTCCTGATTAAAAATACTTGTTAAATAAAAATTTGTATGTTAGAATGAAACCATAAACTACTAAAAGGATTGACTTTTCATGAAACAAATTAACGAAAGTGCAAATTGCAGCATGTGCGCCTTCCGCGGAGAAGCCGAGGGTGACTTTTACAATTGCAGTAAGAAGGGCAAGGTTAAGCCTTCCGACGTTTGCAAAAAATACAAATTTGACCCCTTTGCCAAACGTGTTCCCAGGCAAAGAAGGTTCGACACATCAATGCTTGACCCGTTGGATTTTGACATTAACAGTTAAGTTTTATGCTTATTTCTCCGGAATTGAGCCTTTGTATGCCCTGCGGAGTTTCAACCACGAGAGCACCGTCTGAATCAATATCCACCGCTTTTGCCTCAAAAGATTCATTTCCTCGGGTGCATATAACCGCTTTGCCTATAACCAGGGAATGAGCCTTATAGTATTCCATAAAAGATTTGTCCTCAGGATTGGACAATATTGATAAAAGATTGTCTGTAATGAGGCTTACGAACCTGTTACGGTTGTGGGGAGCCTCTGTTTCAAAAAGATATGTGGCAGTATGTTCTATTTCTTTCGGAAGGGCAGTTTTATAAAAATTGATGCCTATACCTATTACAACCCGCGATGCGTCGGCAACCTCACAAAGGATGCCGGCAATTTTTTTGCCCTCAAGGTAAACATCGTTCACCCATTTGATGCTCGTTTCTACATTATACAAGGCTTTTATTGCTTTTATAACAGCAACCGAAGCGGCTGTTGTTATAAAAGGAACATTTTGGTACAGGTCGGAAACAGATGCAACCAAAGAAAAATATATTCCGCCCTGAGGGGAGTGAAAGCTGCGCCCAAGCCTGCCTCTGCCTAAATTCTGGCAGTTTGCAACAACCAATGCAAAATCTTCTGTGAGTGTTTTGGCAAAGCTGTTTGTTGAATCAATACTGTCAAAATAATAAACAGGTATCGGCTTTGTCATGTGTTTTATTATTTCAGCTTTTGAAAGGGTATCGTACATTACAGTGCCTTCTCCTCCGAAAAAACATATTGCGATTATTATAACACAAGAAATTGTGCTTGTAAATCGAAAAATAATGAGAAAAATAATGATATGTAATTTTTCTGCTGAAATATAATAAACGGATTTTAACATGATTACAAAAAAATGTCAATGTGGTTGAAAAAATAAAAAAGCCATGTTATAATAGACTTAATTTTCGCCAAGAAAGGGGCAAAAAAATGAAAAAAGTTTTAGCAATGGTGCTGTCGGTTTGTATGATTATGGCATGCCTTCCCGCAATAAGCTTTGCAGAAGATGTTACCATCACATCATCAACAACAGCATTTTTCACAAATTCAAGCTCACTTAGTACTGTCGAAGGCAGTAGTGAAAGCGGCTCAAGCTGCGTTTTGGTTGCATGGAACGGTTCCGACAACTGGAATGCGGCAAGCACATTTACCGATACAGACGGCACTGTTACAAGCCAGACTGTAACAAGCGGTACAGCTTTCGGTTCATCAAGACAGGCAATTGTTTCCTTTAACATTCCTTCCGACTTTGATGCCGATAATGTGGCAAAGGTAACACTTGGTCTTACTGTAAGATACGTAAAGCAGATTAATCAGGCAGGTGCTCGCCTTGCCATTTACGGTAACAGTGTAGACGGAACATGGACTACAAGCACAAATAAAACCTCCTTTGGTGTTTCCGGCTCTGACAGTGGCACAGGCAGTCTGCCTCTTTTGGGTCTTACAAGCCCTCTCAGCAAGGCAGGCAATAACCAGGTTGATGAGACGGTTACACTTTCTTCCTTGAAGCTTACAGAATACATAAAGGAAATGGCAAATGAAGGCAAAACACAGGTGACCTTCCGCTTAGCAGTTCCTTACGGCGGTGTGTGGGTTTATAACAGCACATCTTCCTATCCTGCCACACTCACAATCGAAGAAGGCAACATCACCACATTAAAGGTGAAAACTGTTTATATGGATGGTAATACTGTTGTTTCTTCCACAAGCGAAACAGTGAATAATGTTATTGCAGGCAGTACATATACATACGATGAAACACCTGCTTATTCCACAACGGTAAACGGTGATATTTACACATATTCAGAGGAAGACTCCACACTTTCTGTTAAAGTAGCATCTGACGGCACAAGTGAAGTTGTACTTGTGTATAATAAATATGATGAAAGTCAGACCTTCTCAGGCTATGAGGTAGACGATGAAGGTGCATGGTGCTGGTTTGCAGACCCAAGAAGCATTTCCTATAAAAATGAGGAAGGTACACTTGACTTTAGTATCATCGGCTATATAGATGTTCACGGCTCAATTAAAGCTA
>CAZRZU010000107.1:0-5881 GCA_964604615.1 uncultured Oscillospiraceae bacterium | reverse complement strand
CGACCCCCTAAAATCGGCACTTTCGGCAGACTGAATGCGATTAAGTCTGCCGATTGCATTCGGGGAACCTTCTTCCCAGAACCCTTTCGCTGTTATGTAAAAACAAGGTTTTTCGACAGTTTTAAAGGAGAGCCGAAAGGCTCTCCTTTAAGTTTAGTTAAGTGTACCTTCTATAGGAGTTGTAATGGGCTTCATGCCGCTTGCAGAATTCCATACAAATGCCTTATATGTTACTGCACCTTCAACCTTTTCAATCGATACAGAAACAGTTTCACCGTTACCTGTATTTGTTACAGCCTTAATAACTGCGCCGTTAATATCGTAGTATGCAACCACAACTGTTGCATTTTCACCATCATAGGATGTGTAAACAGCCTTGCCGTCTGCGATTTCAAAACTTGTAGTCTTTTCCTTTGCTGTTTCAATAATAAGCTCGGGAACATAGCTTGTAAGCTCGGAATCGTAAATAATATACTCATTTGAAGTTGTAGTAAATACTGCAAAGCTCACACTACCTGTTTCTGTTACATAATCTGTAACGTCAAATGTTATATAGCTTCCGCTTACAGTTCCTGCGCCGATTGCCTCGTCGGGAAGACTGAAGCCTGATACATTGCCTCTGGACCAATCATCGGGCAAAGTATCTGCAGTGTAAAGTGTTGCACCTGTTGTACCGTTAGATGCGTTCACATGAAGCTTTACTGTTGCTTTTGTAATAATTTCGCCATCAGGAACTACAGCTTCAAAGCCCATAACACCAGCTCTCTTGTACCAGCGGTTGTCTGTCATAAGACGAGCAGGATAATCATCGCCCGATTCACTTGCAAAGTCTGTAAGTGAAGAATCTGTTGCAGAACGGAGTGAGTCGCCTCTTGTAGCCTTGAATGTTGTTTCGCTCTTAACAGCCTCTGTATAAACAACTGTAACCGCCATGTCAAAGCCGTTTGCAACCTCGCCCAAGCCTTCAATGCTCTTAACAACGTAGTCAACGTTATTAACCGTGATAAGCTTTTCATAAGGAACAGCATCCTCTGTAAGTGTAACACCGGCAAGAATTGTTGTTTCAATGCTTTCTGCAAGTGTTGCGCCCTTATCATCAACATAGCTTACTGTTACCGTGGAAGCACCGCCGATTTCTGCAATTTCAGTTGCGGAAAGTGCATAATTGTAAATAGTAAATTCATCAATATAGCCGTTGAAGTATTCACCACTACCCCAGTTTGCCTTACCAATCTGAATCACAGAATCGCTACCGAGAATATCGGAAAGCTTATAGGAGGATTCCAAAGAAGTTGCAACACCGTCAATATAAAGTGTTGTCATGCCTTCTTCAATTACAAGAGCATACTTCTTCCATGTACCTACGGGGTCGGAAACACTGATTGCGGGAGCACGTGTACCTGAGTTAAGGTATCTCTCAACGATAAGATTACCGTTATGAAGCATACCAACATATTTTTCCTGTACATAAACCTGACTTGATGTATCGGGAGCCATGAAGAGCGACCAGTTAGCACCGCTGTTTGCAACCTTTGCATAGAATACAACCGTTATTTCATCAAGACCTGTAAGAAGTGCCTCACCGGAAGCATTTGTTACAGAAAGGAAGTTAGCGCCCGTGCCGTTCAGATACAAGCTCTTACCGCGCATTGCATCATCGGAAAGAACATTTGTACCACTGCTCTCAGCCTTTGCATATTCGCTCACAAAACCTGTCTCATCATCGTCAAACGTAAAGTAAGCAAGCTTACCGTCGAAGGAAACGTCGCTTTCTTCGTATATAAGCTCAATCACGTTTTCGGAAATCTTAGCAGATACTACAATTGTATTATCTTCGCTCTTTACGTAATTGTAAACCTTCGAGTCGAAAATAAGATTAGTTTTCGCGTATGCGCTACCGTCAAATTCAGCACCGATACCTGATTCGTAAGTTTCAGCATTTGCAATTTCATTACCGAGCTCATCTACGTGCTTAACCGTTACAAGACCAACTTTGTTGTAAACTGCAACGATTGTATTTTCGCCCTTTACCGTCTTACAGCTGAGAAGAGACTCTTCCTCGTCAAGCACGAAATACTCATCGTTGTATGTAATTGTTTCGGGAGCTTCATAAATATAAATTTTGCCTGCTTCAAGCTCTTCTGTAATGCTATCTGCAATTATGTTGCCGATACCGTCAACAAATTCAACAGTAACTGTTGTTGCAACTTCGTCTTCGTTTACGATTTCTTCAAGCTCGTAAATTTCAAAGTCTCCGTAGTAAAGCTCTGTAGAACCCCACGCACCGTAAGAAATCATAATGTTTTCAGCAGCCTCGGGAGCATTGATAACAACCTCAACCTTATTAAGACCGGGCTGTGTTACATAGTCTGTTCTGGAAGGTCTGGAGCCTACATAAACAGGGCCGTTTTCATTACTCCATGAGTTAAAACCACCGTATTCAACATGACTGTATATGGTAAGCCCTTCAAACGTGCTATACTTGGGAGCACCGGTTGCAACAATTGCACTCATACCTGCGTTGGAGTGGCTTGCTGTTGCCGCACCTGTGTTGTTGTAAATAGAGTTTCTTACAAGATAGCTCTTTCCGCCTTCAATGGGGAAGAATGTTCTCATTGCGTAAATAGTATTACCACCGCCAAGTGTTGTGGCGCGAACAGATTCGCCACTTTCGGAGTAGTTAGCATTTGTAACCTTCTGCCAGTTTGAAAGAAGGCTTGTGCCTGTTGCGTTTGTAAGAGCTTCCAAACCGCCTTCAACAAGGTTTTCGCCAACAATGTTGTATTCCTTGCCGTTTATACTAATTTCACCGCTACCTGAAATATCTGTACTTCTTACTGCGTAAAGGTAGTCACCCTGCATATACGAATCAACCTTTTCGCCGTTAAGGTACACTTCTGTTACGGCACCTTCTGCCAAAATAGCAATTGCGTTTTCTTTATCAGTACTGGGCACAAGGTTATCACCATCAATTCTGATGATATCACCATCGTATGTTATAGCCATAGATGTGATATTATTATCACCTACAACAATATGGGAAATTGATGAACCACCTACAAGTGCTACGTAATTATCGGAAACATATGCCATTTTAGCATCTGTTTCATATTCTCCAAATACACCGTTTGAGTTATCTGTATTCTTTACATAATAGTAGCTGTTTTCGCCGTCTACTGTAATTTCAACCGCAGCCTTGGAGTTATCGCCCTCCGCAAGGTCTGTTACAACAACGTCAGCTACTTCGCCTGCTCTTGTGGGGTAAAGAACTGTGTCAAACTTAACCTCTGCTCCTGTCTTTGAGTAAGAAGCATACTTACTTGCGGCAACTAAACCGTAGTCCGCACTGTGGAATCCGTCACGGATAACTGCGTTATCGCTACCTGCGCTTGCAATTGTCAGATTAGCTTCGTTGTAGAAGTTAGTTGTAGCTGTATTGCCGTTCATTTCCGCATTGGAGGAAGGCATAAAGTGCCAGTTCTGGCGGTATTCACGGCTTTCACTGCCTGTTACATAGTCTGTAACAATACTATAACCGTCCTTCACGAACAATACGTTTCTTGTATGTGTTGTGCCGGAGTAACCTGTCTGACTTGTTGTTGCAAAGTCAATCGCATCGTTTGTAACAGCATATTCCAAAGGCTGTGCCGCACCTGAGTGAGAAGACATATCCACACCTACTGCTTCAATTGTATTATGAGCAGAAGCATATCTTAAATCGTTATAAATAGTGTTAAAGCTTGAATAGCTGTAACGACCGGAGTCAACCAGGAGAGGCTTGCCGTATGCATACATAACAACTGCCGCTGAGTCGGGATGTGCATGACCGTCAAAGGGATTGTTGTTAAACTGGAGATATACAGCTTCATCGGGATTCCAGCTGTTACGCATAAGCACAGTGTTAGAATCCTTATAAATACTTGTAAAGTATTCTGCACCCTCGTCTGTTCCGTTTACAAAAGCATTAAGGATGGAGTCATTACCGTAGTATTCAGCCAGATCGGCAAACACGCTCATTCTGTCCTTATAGTTTGAGTCACCGATGTTTGTGTCGTAACCATCGGGATAAATGCTCTCAAGTGCAAAACGTGTTGCATAACGGAGCTTTTCAGTAAATGTTTTGTCCATGGGTCTGCCGTTTAATTCAGCCATTCTCATACAGTCACCGAAAAGTTCAACGCACCATACAGCATAAGCAGGACCGGCTTCTCCAAAGCTCATATCGTTCTGGAAAAGAAGATCAAGTGTATAATTTACATTATAATCAGCCTTATCTCTCCAAGTGGAATAATTTTTCCATTCGGGGAAGTATTCATTGCCCTTGTAGAAGCCTGCGTTTGCAACTATTCTCCAGTTGCTCCACCAGTAGCTTCCGTTTGAAATGTCAAGCCCTGCAAGGTAGTTGCAGTCACCCCACATAAAGGAAATGATATTGCAAACCTTATCGGGGTTATTCTGTACAGCAGGAGTATCGATAAGAGCATCTAAAACGTCAACCCAACGGTTGAGTCTCTCACCTGTTTCAAGTGTACGGTTAAAGCCGTAGCTCTTTTGTGTTGCAAAAGCATCCATTAAACCGATAAGCTTTTCGCCGAAAACTGAGCCGTCGGGATAAAGCGGATGTTCCTGAGCATATGCTTCGGGGTCTTCAAGATATGTAATATATTCATAAGCCATGCTGCGTGCAAACCAGAAACGTGTTGTAACATTCTGATATTCGCTGTCAGCACCGGAAGGCTGCTGCCATGTGGGAACATCGGCATCCTGGTAGGAATAAATATTGCCGCCGATTGTAGCCCAAGTAAGCTTATTTTCATCCCACATCGTGTCGCCTACACTGATTACATGAACGTCTAAAGAATCCAAAGTTGAATTTGAAGCCATTTTTGCATAAAGCTTCATTGTAGCCTGTACAACAGTCTGATTAGCCGCTTCTTCAAGAGAGAAGTTTATGTATGCTCTTCTTGTCTGACTGCCGAAAGGAGATGAAGCCGAGTCACTCTGCTCCTTAACGTAAAGCTCCGCTTCGGTACCGTAAGTAGTTGTTGTAGCGCCGGAGTTTACATATGTATCATGATTTGCCATGATTTCATAGGTGTTCCCCTCTGCTGTTTCCACAACAAGAACAGGTTCGTACCCTGCGTATTCTTTACTTGCAACCAAAACGGGATATGCCTGCTTCTGTCTTTCAAAAAGCATAACGGAAATTGCCTGATTGTTTAATTCCTGGACTGTCTTTTCCGTAAGGTCAACCTCATAAAGCTCAAAATCTGTACTTGTAACGGTAAAGCGGTTAAGCCATACGTCAAATTCGTAGGGCCCTGTAAGGATATTATCCAAAGGTAAAACTGCCTGACCGTAGTTTTCATCGTCTGCGGAAATCGGAAATGCCGCCGCATCTCCCTTTGCCTTTCTTGCAGACAAATACTTTAACAGTTCAACCTTTGCGGTCTGATAGTCTCCGCTGTCAACCGCCGCTTTGACATCTTCCATGCCGGAAGTTGTCAAATCAAACTTTGCAAAGAAAGTTGCATCTGTCATGCTGGCAGCACTTGCAGTAAACGGTATCGCACCGAAAACTGACAAAACAAGCACTAAACTCAGCATTAAGCTAAAAATTCTTTTCATTTTGCCACTCCTAACTATAAATTTATGAAATAATTATACTAAAAAAACCGTACTTTTGCAACACTTTATTATATAAAATCTCCAAATTTTATTCCCATTATTTGCGTAAAAAATAATATCGACAAAAAAATAAAAAAAGTATTGTATTTCACGAGAGTATATTGTATAATCACCTTACATGCTTTTATTTGTTTTTGAGCATGTGTTTCTGCTGTATGGGGGGATATTCCCATACGAAAATTACTTGAAATTT
>CAZRZU010000106.1:0-5946 GCA_964604615.1 uncultured Oscillospiraceae bacterium | reverse complement strand
CGCAAATCGGTTTAACTGAGGGTCTAATCTTCATAGTGAATTCCTCCTCAAATGTATTAAATACGAATGTTTATCAAACTGTGCTTATTTAGCACGCCAAGTAATTCTGCCTTTTGTAAGGTCATAGGGTGAAAGCTCAACCTTTACCTTATCTCCGGGGAGAATTCTTATAAAATTCATTCTGAGCTTACCGGAAATGTGTCCCAGTATGCGATGACCGTTACTAAGCTCTATCTGGAATGTTGCATTCGGAAGCGCTTCTATAACGGTACCTTCCATTTCAAGAACATCTTCTTTAGCCACGGAATATACCTCCTAATCTGAAACTTTAGACTTTAACATGAATTTGAATCTTTTTAATTCTGCTCTCATAAGAGCATCAACGGTATTTGAACCGTTTTCAAGCTTTTCTGCCACAGCATCCGACGAATATTCGGTTTTCTCCAAATGAAGAATATTCTTCTTTTTGGGATTTACCATTTTTCGCTTTTTGCCGTCCGCTAAAAGAGCAAAACCGTCTTTTACGTCTATCACGAAAAACATCTCTCCGTCATACTTACCGCGTTTAGCGATAACAACATCCGAAACCTTCATAGCTGTTACCTCAGAGTAAGAATTTTAGGTCCGTTTTCCGTAATGGCAACCGTGTTTTCATAATGAGCACTAAGACTACCGTCCTTCGTAGTAACGGTCCAGCCGTCTGTCTTTGAGAAGTTAACTTCCTTTGCGCCCATATTTATCATCGGCTCGATTGCGATTACCATGCCTTTAGTCAGTCTCACACCTTTACCCGCTTTACCGAAATTCGGTATATCGGGGGATTCGTGAAGCTCGCGCCCCACACCGTGACCGACAAGCTCTCGAACAACACTGTACCCTGCATTTTCCGCATATGCCTGTACTGCCGCACCTATATCGCCTACGCGATTTCCGTCAACAGCCATCTTCATACCTTCAAAAAATGCCTGACGTGTTGTTTCGATAAGCCTTTTGGCTTCATCTGATACTTTACCCACGGCAAGTGTTCTTGCAGCGTCACCGTGGAAGCCTCCAATGAAGGCGCCCACGTCAATGCTTACAATATCACCTTCTTCAAGGACAACCTTGTCAGAAGGAATCCCATGAACAACAACGTTGTTTGGAGAGATGCAACAGCAAGCAGGGAAGCCTCTGTAATTTTTAAAAGAGGGTCTTGCACCTTCGCCTACGATTACCTTCTCAACAATTTCATTAAGCCGTGCCGTTGTCATTCCGGGTTTAACTGCCTCTTCGGCAGCTTCTAAAGCTTTGGCAACGATTAAACCGCTTTTAGCCATTGCTTCAAGATCCTGTTTAGTTTTGAGAACTATCATACCAAACCTCGCTTATTCAAGGCCTAATGCCTTACGAACCTCACGTGTTGTGGAATCAATCTGCTTTTTGCCTTCGGCTTTAACCAGAAGTCCACGGTCTTCGTAAAACTTTACGAGAGGCTCTGTTTCAGAGTGGTATACAACAAGTCTCTTCTTAACTGTTTCAGGTTCATCATCTGCACGGCGAATAAGCTCGCCGCCGCATTTATCGCAAATGCCTTCCTTAGCGGGGGCATTATACAATGTATGATAGGGTGTCCTGCACACTTTGCATTCTCTTCTTCCGGAAAGACGGTCCACGATAGCTTCATCGGGAACAACAATTTCCAGGACCTTGTCAATGCCCATGCCGAACTTTTCGGCAGCCTCAGCCTGAGGAATTGTGCGGGGGAATCCGTCAAGGATGTAACCATCCTTGCAGTCATCCTGATTCAGACGATCCTTTACAATATCAATTATCAGTTCATCGGGAACCAGCTGACCGTCTGCAATGAGCCCTTCAGCCTTTAATCCCAGTTCTGTCTTATCTTTAATTGCCTGTCTGATTATTGCGCCTGTTGAAATTGTGGGGATTCCCAAAAAAGCAGAGAGCTTTTCAGCCTGTGTGCCCTTACCGGAACCCGGAGCGCCTAATAAAACCAACTTCATAAATATCTCCCTTTCGAGCCCATTCTTATTCAAGGAAACCCTTATAATGTCTCATTACCATCTGAGCTTCAATCTGCTTAACTGTCTCAAGAGCAACACCAACAACGATAAGAAGTGATGTACCTGTAAGAGCGAGAGAAGCGATAGGAGCATTTGTTATAAGTGTAACAACGATGGGAAGAACTGCAATAATCGCAAGTGCGATAGCACCAATAAGAGTGATCTTGGAAAGAACCTTTGTGATGTAATCACTTGTGGGCTTACCGGGACGGATACCCATAATTGCGCCACCGTTACTCTTAATGTTGTTCGCAATTTCAATAGGATTAAATGTGATAGAAGAATAGAAATATGTGAACGCAATAATGAGAACGAAATAGCAAACAGGGTAGAACCAACCGCTTGTCATGAAGTTTGCAATCTTCCAAAGGAAGTTCTGTGTGTTGTTAGCTGCGAAGAGCTGAGCAAGTGTTGCAGGGAATGTCATGATGCTCATTGCGAAGATAATCGGAATTACACCGCCCTGAGTAACCTTGATCGGGATGTTGGAGGACTGACCGCCATACATCTTGTTACCTACAACTCTCTTTGCGTACTGTACAGGAATTCTTCTTTCAGCATCATTGATAAGAACAACGAATACGATAGAGAGAAGCACGTACACAATAAGAAGCGCCCAAGAATACCAAGCAGAAAGAGCCTGGCTTGCTGTAACCATCATCTTGGGAATGCTTGCTACAATACCTGCAAAGATGATCATTGAGATACCGTTACCGATACCACGACCTGTGATCTGTTCACCGAGCCACATAAGGAATGCTGTACCTGCTGTGAAAGCAGCGATGATGGAAAGTGCCACGAGAATTTCGGGCATAGAACCATCAAGCAGTATAGCTCCCTGACTCTTAAGTGTGAGGTAAAGACCCAAAGCCTGTACCGCACCGAGAACTACTGTTACATATCTTGTAATCTTTGTAATCTTCTTTCTGCCTTCTGCACCTTCCTTAGCCATTCTTTCTAAAGCAGGAATTGCAACAGTCAAAAGCTGCATAATAATGGAGCTGTTGATGTAGGGAGAAATACCCATTGCAAAAATAGTTGCGTTGGACAATGAACCACCGGAGAAGGAGTCCATAAGATTAAAAAGCGTACCGCCTGTGTTTGTTGTAAGCCAAGCCTGAACGACCTGAGCATCAATCCAAGGAACAGGAATGAAGCTTCCAAAACGGAAGATGACAATAAGCAAAGCTGTAAAGAGAATTTTCTTTCTCAAATCCGGAATCTTCCATGCATTTCTGATAGTCTGAAGCATGTTAGATCACCTCAGCCTTTCCGCCTGCGTTTTCAATCTTTTCCTTGGCACTTGCAGTAAAGCGAGCTGCCTTAACTGTAAGCTTCTTTGTAATTTCGCCTCTACCCATGATTACTATGCCATCTTCGATCTTCGAAATAACACCTGCTGTCTTTAATGCTGCTGCGTCAACAACTGCACCGTTTTCAAACTTTTCAAGTGCGGATACGTTGATTGCTACATAATCCTTAGCAAATTTATTTGTAAAGCCACGCTTGGGAAGACGACGATACAAGGGCATCTGACCGCCTTCGAAGCCAGGTCTAACGCCACCGCCGGAGCGAGCGTTCTGACCCTTGTGACCTCTGCCTGCTGTCTTACCGTTACCACTACCGTGACCGCGGCCTTTTCTAAAGCCTTCCTTCTTGCTGCCGGGAGCGGGTGTAAGTTCATATAATTTCATTGCAGTGCACCTCCTTAAAGTTAGATTTCTTCGTACTTAATCAAATGGCTAACAGTATTGATCATACCTCTGATCTGGGGTGTATCGTTCTGTTCAACCACGTCTCTTATTTTCTTAAGGCCGAGAGCTTTAACTGTTGCAATCTGGTTAGCTTTTCTGCCTGCTGTACTCTTTACGAGAGTAATTCTAAGTTTAGCCATTGTATTACTCCTCCTTACAGTTCGTTAACGTCCTTGCCACGGAGACGAGCAACTTCTTCAGCGCTCTTCAAGGAAGCAAGACCTTCGATTGTTGCCTTAACCACGTTTGTGGGGTTATTGCTGCGGAGGCACTTTGTTCTTACGTTCTGGATACCTGCAAGTTCAAGTACGGCTCTAACACCGCCACCTGCGATAACACCGGTACCTTCTGCTGCGGGCTTAATGAGAACGCGACCTGCGCCGAACTCACCAATAACCTCATGAGGGATAGTAGTATTAAGAAGAGGAACAGAAATCAAATTCTTCTTCGCAGCTTCAATACCCTTTCTGATAGCGTCCGGAATTTCAGCAGCCTTGCCGATACCGCAACCTACGTGACCGTTACCGTCGCCTACAACGATGAGTGCGGAGAAACGCATTGTTCTACCACCTTTAACAGTCTTAGAAACACGGTTAACGCATACTAATTTTTCTTTAAGATCCAATGTGGATGCATCTATACGCTGATTCATACTTCTCTACCTCCTCACCTTAGAATTCTAATCCGCCTTCACGAGCACCTGTTGCAAGTTCTGCAACTCTGCCGTGATAGAGATAACCGCTACGGTCGAATACGACCTCTTTAATACCTTTTTCAATTGCCTTTGCTGCAACGAGTTTACCAACTTCCTTTGCAGCATCCTTATTTCCGCCGTATGTTTCCTTAAGTTCAAGGCTGGAAGCGGAAACAAGTGTTACACCGTTAACATCATCGATGATCTGTGCGTAAATGTTGTTAAGAGAACGGAATACGGAAAGACGGGGGCAGCTAGGTGTGCCGCTGATCTTATTACGGATTCTTGCATGTCTCTTAAGTCTTGCCTTATTGCTGTTAGGCTTGCTTATCATAACGTCTGTCTCCTCTCTTACTTCTTAGCCTTGCCGACTTTACCTTCCTTGCGGATGATACGTTCGTCAATATACTTAATACCCTTACCCTTATAAGGTTCCGGAGGTCTCTTTTCACGAATCTTCGCTGCAAGCTGACCTACTGCCTGCTTATCTGCACCGGAAACAATAATCTTGTTAGGTGCAGGTACTTCTACTGTCAATCCGGGAATGTCTTCCATTTCAACAGGGTGAGAGTAACCAAGGCTGAGAACGAGCTTGCTGCCCTGCTTCTGAGCACGGTAACCAACACCATTGATTTCAAGTTCCTTCTTGAAGCCTTCACTAACGCCTGTTACCATGTTAGCAACAAGTGTTCTTGTAAGACCATGGAGAGATTTGTGAAGCTTATTTTCGCTGGGACGTTCTACGAGAACTTCAGCAGCTTCTACCTTAATTATCATATCGCCGTGCATTGTCTGAGTAAGTGTGCCGTTGGGGCCCTTTACTGTAACAACATTACCCTCTGCAACTGTTACTGTAACACCTGCGGGGATGGCGATAGGTTTTCTACCTATTCTTGACATTTATTTCACCTCTAATCTTAATTACCAAACGAATGCAAGCACTTCGCCGCCTGTGTGCAAGCTTCTTGCCTTCTTGTCTGTCATGATACCCTTAGATGTGGATATGATCGCAATACCGAGACCCTTAAGAACTCTGGGGAGCTCGTCTGCGCCTGCATATACACGGAGACCGGGCTTGGATACTCTTTCTATACCGGAAATAACCTTTTCCTTATTAGCGCCGTACTTGAGAGTAATGTGAATCATACCCTGCTTTCCGTCGTCTACTATTTCATAACCTTTAATGTAACCTTCTTCCTTAAGGATTTCAGCGATAGCTGTCTTCATCTTGGAAACAGGTACATCAACTGTCTGATGCTTTGCAGAATTAGCATTTCTAATTCTTGTGAGCATATCAGCGATAGGATCTGTAATCTGCATAGATAATAACCTCCTTTTCTGACTGTATATTACCAGCTTGCCTTTTTAACACCGGGGATTTCGCCCTTATACGCAAGTTCTCTGAAGCAGATACGGCAAACGCCATACTTTCTGAGAT
>CAZRZU010000105.1:0-5990 GCA_964604615.1 uncultured Oscillospiraceae bacterium | reverse complement strand
GCATTTCGGTAGTGAATGACAGTCCGGTGGACTGTCAGAGCCGAAATGTGCCCGAGCCTCAGCGAGACCTGTCAGCATAGCTGACTGAGGGAGTGCTGCAATTACCAATTATATCTCCGTCCCTATCATCTGCACCAAAAACTTAATTTCATTTTCCACGTCATCCATATGCACTGTTTCCTGAGGGGAATGAATATATCTGCAAGGAATGGAGGTTGTCGCACTGGGCACGCCCTTACCTGTGAGCATAATAGCACCTGTATCGGTGCCGCCAAAGCTTGCCGCCTCCAGCTGGAAGGGAATTTTTGCCTCATTTGCACATTTAATCATAAAGTCTCTCGCCACAGGGCTTATAATGTAGGACGCGTCTCTTATTTTAACAGAGGGACCCTTGCCCAATGCAAGGTCAATAATTTTGCTTTCGGGAGTGTCGCCCACACTGGAAACGTCAACTGCAATTGCCATGTCGGGCTCAACCACCTGTGCGGCAACCTTAGCACCACGAAGACCTAATTCCTCCTGCGTTGTGAACACTGCGTAAAAATCATTGGGGCAATTTTCAATTCTTTTAACAGCCTCAAGGAGTGCATAGCAAGCCACTCTGTCGTCCATGGTTTTGCCTGTAATTTTCTTACCCATTACACTAAAGCAGGTGTCAAACACCGCAATGTCACCAATCTGCACCTTTTCCGATGCTTCCTCGTAGCTTTCCGCGCCTATGTCAATAAACATTTTTTCCAAATCCCAGTCACGGGGTGCACTCTTGCCCTCGCCGGATATAACCCCTATCGTTCCGTTTTCAAATCTTACAGCACGGTTAATGCAATTTGTGGGGTAAATGCCACCCACGTTTGAAAAGCGGATAAACCCGTTTTTATCAATATGAGTTGCAATAATACCAATCTCGTCCATGTGCGCCGCCATCATCAGCTTTTTACCGTTGCCCTTTTTGCGGCATATAAGGTTACCCATGTTGTCAACTGTAATTGAGTCCACATAAGGCGCAATTTCATTTTTTATAACTTCTCTTACCTCGTCCTCACGTCCGGAAGGACCGTAAGCATCTATTATCTTTTTTAACAATTCCATTCTAAAATCTCCTTTCCTATCAGGCTCCCTTCCCGAGGGTAGCGTAGCGGCATTTCGGTAGTGAATGACAGTCCGGTGGACTGTCAGAGCCGAAATGTGCCCGAGCCTCAGCGAGACCTGTCAGCATAGCTGACTGAGGGAGTGCTGCAATTAACTGAATTTCCCATTAGGCTCCCTCGGGGAGGGAGCTGTCAGCATAGCTGACTGAGGGAGTGCTGCAATCACTTGCCCAATGCCCTGAGCATCGCTTTCCCTAATTCCACCTGAGCATCAAAATCCGCCCTATTCATCACACAAACAGGTGAATGTATATATCTGCAAGGAGTGGAAATAACAACCGTCTTTACCCCCTGCGCAGTTCTTTGTATACTGCCTGCGTCAGTACCGCCCATTGTTGTGCGCTTTACCTGATAGGGAATTTTATTTTCCTCTGCAACTTTTTTTGCCAGTTCAAACATCTCTCTGTCTGCCACAGCCGCACGGTCCATTGCGGTCAACGCACAGCCGCCGCCTAATTTTGTAACTGTTTTTTCCTCCGGTGTGGGGAACACATCCGAACAGGTTGTGCCCTCAAAAACAATGGCATAATCGGGTTTCACGTAGTTTGCCGCAATAATGCTTCCGCGACAGCCAACCTCCTCCTGAGTTGTAAAGGAAGCATACAAATCCAAATCGGTGTCCATTTTTAAAAGCTCTAAAAGCGCCGCACAGCCAACCTTGTCATCCAGACCTTTACACTTTAAAAGGTTGTCTCCAAACTCCACAGCCTCGCTTGCAAATGTGCCGTAGTCTCCAACCTTAACCTTTCTTTCGGCACTCGCCTTATCGCTTGCACCAATGTCAATCACCAAATCCGAAACAGAAAGCATGTTGTCTCTTTCTCCGCCTGATTGCAGGTGAACAGCCTTAACTCCCGTTATACCGGGAACTCTGTCCTTGCCGACGAGCACCTTTTTGCCTGCCAGAACAGTTGTTTCAATACCGCCTACGGTTTTAAACTTCAAAGCACCGCTGTCCGTAATTTTTGACACGATAAACCCAACCTCGTCCATATGGGCAGAAATTAAAACTCTCTTCCCGTTGCCCTTTTTGTGAACAATAACGTTACCCATAGTGTCCACAAAATGCTCCATATCCTTAACTTCTTCAAGAATAAGGCTTCTCATTTCGTCTTCGCAGCCTGAGGGAGAATTTGTTTTGAGCATTTCCATTAATAACATAACTGTTCCCCTCCTTTGTATCTGAGTGCCGTCTGCGCAACCAGTCTGCCTATGCTTTCAATGTCACGGACATCTATAACCTCATATGTTGAATGCATGTATCTTAACGGGAACGACAAAAGCGCAACCGGTACACCGTATCCTGCCACTTGTATAGCCCAGGCATTTGTTCCCGTGTTTCCGTTTTCCACGTCAATGGTTGTTTCAATTTTCGCCTCTCTGCCTGCTTCTAAAATCAAATCCGTCAGCTTTGGATGCAAATTCGGTCCCACAGAAACTATAACACCGCTGCCCAAATCAAACCCCTCGGAGGAATTTGCACTTGTGCCAAAGCCTGCGTCAATGCAGATTGCCCCATTGCACTTTGCGCTTTCACAAATAACCTTTGCACCGCGCATTCCCAATTCCTCCTGTACGGTTATGCCGCACACAAGGTCACACTCAATTTTATATTCCTTAACATATTCCAAAGCCTTTATAACAGCAGCCACACCTGCTCTGTCGTCAAAGCATCTTCCTGCAACAGTGCTGTCAAGCTCTGTAAAGTGGCTGTTAAAGCTTATCAGATCACCTATTTTAACCCTCTTTACCGTCTCTTCCTTGCAAAGACCTATGTCAACACTCATGTCTTCCATTTTTACGGCTTTGCCTCTCTCGGTTATAAGGTGCGGCGGCTTTGCGCCTATAATGCCGTAAATGTCGCCGCTTTCGGTGTGCACGGTAACTTCACTGCCGGGGAGCACTTTGTCGTCAAAACCGCCAATGGGTACAAACAGCAAACTGCCCTCATCACTGAATCCCGACACCATCAAGCCAATTTCGTCCATGTGTGCCTCGAGCATAAGGCGGGGCGCATTCTCTTTTCCGCACTTGTACGTGCCCACAATATTTCCCATATTATCGCACATAATGTCCTCGCAGCCGTTATCCGCCAGAAGCTTTTTAACAACATCACTTATATTTTTTTCGCTTCCTGCAATACTTACAGGGTCACAAAGCTTTTTTAAAAGCTCTTTTGTTTCCATTTTCTCACCACCATAATATACTATTTTATATTATACCCCCAAAGCAAAATAATTGCAACAACAAAAACCCTGCCCTCTTTGCATTCTGCACTAAAAAAAGCCCCGAAGGGCTTTTCTTAATTTTCAATTCCTGCATCTTTCTTAGAGCCAAGTGTAACAGTTAACTCAACGTCCTCATACACTCTGCCGTTTTGCCTCTTCACCTTAAGTGCAATTGTCTCCCCTGCTTCGTAATAAGAAAGTCTGTCCTGAAGAGCTGTCATGCTGCTCACGGTTACACCGTCAATACCGACAATAATATCTCCGCTAATTAAGCCTGCCGCCTGTGCAGGAGAGGATTCAATAGCTTCCTGTACAAATACACCCACAGGCATACCATACATCTGTGAAACCTGATTTGTTACGTCTGTGCCGTAAATGCCCAGATAACCGCGTTTTTCCTCAGGCACAACATCACGTGTTTTGAGAGTCATCAAATCACTGATAAGCTCCTCAACGTCGCTGATGGGTATAGCATAGCCCATACCTTCAACACCTGTGGAAGAAATTTTTGCGCTGTTTATACCAATAAGCTCACCCTTCATGTTAAGAAGAGCACCGCCTGAGTTACCCGAGTTGATTGCCGCGTCAGTCTGGATATATTTGTTTGTAATTGTGCCGCCGCTGACACCCTCCATTGTAACCTCTCGGTTAATCGCACTTACAATACCGTGAGTAATGCTCTGACCGTAGCCCAATGCATTACCGATTGCAACCACACCGCTGCCAAGCTTTACGTCGTCAGAATTACCGATGGTTGCAATGCTTATTCTTTCCATTGTGTCTTCAGTTATCTCGCTGAGGTTTACGGCAATAACGGCAATGTCCTTGTCTTCGTCATAGCCTTTCACCTTGGCAATGTTCATGTACGAAGCATCACCCCCGGTTGCAGCTTCCTCTTCGTGAGAGAAAACAACCGTCAGTTCCTTGCTGTCTGCCACAACATGATAATTTGTTACAATCAGAAGCTCCGTATCGTTTTTGCCAATAATAATACCCGAGCCCGAGGAGATGCTTTCTGTCTGGTAATTACCAAAGAAAGTCATAATTTCGCTTACACCTTTATTTGTAATGGACACAACACTGGGAAGGCATGCCTCTGCAATGCTTTCTATGGACAACTGACCCTCTTCATATGTCAATTCGGAATAACTGAGCTTTACGTCTTCCGACTGGCTCAATGCCTCCTGAGTTGTTCCTATGTCGTACCTTTCAACAATGTTCTGTGTAAGGTTCATTGCCAATGTAAACACAACACCTGCCACGCAAGCGCAGAGCACGGTAATAAGCACAGGCTTTAAACAGCCTGCCTTCTTCTTTTTTTCGGGTGCAGTGTAGGCTGTATCAAAGTCATTTGTAAAGCCGGGCTCTTCTTCCACGTTTACACTCTCCTCTTGACTTGCTGTCTCTTCTATCACAACCTGAGCTTCTTCCGTTTCAATATTTCGGGTATTTTCAGTGTTTTCGGTATTTTCAAGGTTTTCACCAATGTAGTTTCCGTTTTCATCAAACATCATAATCGCTCCTTTTTCTAATGTACACATCCATAATAACTTACATTTGTTAACAAATTAACAATTCCTTATTGCGATTATTTAAATTTTAAATATATTTTTTAACAACATGGCAGAGTCCGTCTTCGTCGTTAGAGGGCGCAATGTAGTCCGCCGCCTCCTTGCACTCTTCACAGCCGTTTGCCATGCACACACCTACACCTGCGTATTTTATCATGGATAAATCGTTAAATCCGTCGCCGCAGCAGATTATGTTCTCCCTTTCAATTCCAAGTATGTTTCTTAAAACCTCCAGGCTTGCCGCCTTGTCAACACCCTGTGGCATAATCTCCACAAAGAAAGGCTCACTGCGGTAAATACTGAGTTCGTCCCTATACCTCTCCGCCAGTTCACTGCAGGCTTTTTCTGCAAAAGAATCAGGTGCAGTCAAAAGGCACTTGTTAACGGGGAAGGTAACATACTCCGTAAAGTTTTCAACAACCTTAAGCTCAATGGAATTTATCCTTGCTTCAAGCTCCATATACTCATCAATACGTGTGCCTGTAATTGCCGCATTGTCCTCGTATGTCATCATACCCATGTTGTTTTTATTTACATATTCAAAAATTTCGGGAATATACCTTCCCTCCAGCACTTTCTGGTGCACAACCTCGCCGTCGGAAAGCCTTGTTATTTTTGCACCGTTATAGCTGAGCGCATACCCGTCGTACTTGCCAAGCTCCAATATGTCGCACACTTTTTTAGTTCCGGGAGTAGGTCTTCCCGATGCAATAACTACAACATGACCTTTTTCCAGCACCGAGGTAATGGCAGCCTTTGTAGCCGCAGTTACCTCTTTTTTTGAATTTGTGAGTGTTCCGTCTATGTCTAAAACAAGCATTTTTCTTATCATGTCTTAATTCCTCTTTCACGAATGAATAAGACAATTATATCATCATTTCCCGAATAATCAAGAAGATTTTAATATTTGGTTTTTAATTAAACCGGCTGAGTTTTTTCAAAATCTCAAGCCGTTATTATTATTATTATTAAATAATAAATATTATTATTTTTATTTTTATTATTATTTTTATTTTTATTATTATTTTTATTATTATTTTTAT
>CAZRZU010000104.1:0-6008 GCA_964604615.1 uncultured Oscillospiraceae bacterium | reverse complement strand
GAAAGTGTTGCAACACCGCAACCTGCACAGATACCTTCTTCGCCTGCAACAACGGGAATCTTCTTGGGACGGCAGATACCGTCGATAATGCCTGTGGAGGAAGCAACTGTGTTATCTGTGGGAACGTAGATAACGTCAGCATAAGCACAAGCAGCTTCTGTTACAGCAGCGAGGTCGTTGGAGTCTGCAAATGCAAATTCCTTGGATTCGATACCCTTAGCATCAAGATACTTAGCAACTTCTGTTACCTGGAACTTACTGTTAGCTTCAGCAGAGCAGTAAAGAAGAGCTACCTTTGTTGCGTTGGGGAAGAGTTCAACCAATACTTCAACCTGTGCATCGAGAGGAGCAAGGTCGCTTGTACCGGAAATGTTGCCGGGAACTACACCGTCAACTACTTCACATTCCAAAGCTACACCGTATTCTGTGATGGATGTGCCGAGGATGGGAGTTGTCATTGTTGCAGAAGATGCTGCCTGAAGAGCAGGAGTAGCATTTGCAAGGATAAGGTCAACTTCGTCAGAAACAAACTTGTTAACGATAGTTGAACATGCGTTGGAATCGCCGGAAGCATTCTGTTCGTCGAATACAACCTGGTCACCGAGCTTTTCTGTAAGAACATCCTTAAAGCCCTGTGTAGCTGCGTCGAGAGCTACATGCTGTACTAACTGGCAGATACCTACGTTGTATGTAACTGCTGCTTCTGTTGTGTCTGTGGGTGTTTCAACCACTGTTTCGCCACAAGCAGCAAGAGCAAAGCACATAACTACTGCAAGGGCGAGTGCCATGAATTTTTTCATGATAAATCGTCTCCTTATTAAAGATATTAAACTTAGTATAAAACTTTAGAACAAAAAAGTCAACCATTGAATTAAAAAATTGATGAAAAAATGCCAAAAAGCCACGAAAAAATTGTGTATCATTTACAATTTTTCGTGGCTCTGATTACTTAACGGGGATATAATCCTCGGGGATTGTTATGCCTAGTTCTGCGGCAATGGAGCTGTTGTACATTTTTGTACATTCTTCGTCATACTCAATTTGCATTGTTGAAATGTCTGCGCCTTCAACAAGTATTCTGTAAGCCTGTTCACCAGTAATTCTGCCGAGACGGTAATAGTCAATTGAAAGTGTTGCAACACCGCAACCTGCACAGATACCTTGTTCACCTGCAACAATGGGTATCTTCTTGGGACGGCAGATACTATCGATAATGCCTGTGGAGGAAGCAACTGTGTTATCTGTGGGAACATAGATAACGTCAGCGTAAGAACAAGCAGCTTCAGTTACGGTAGCGAGGTCATTGGAATCTGCAAATGCAAATTCCTTGGATTCGATGCCCTTAACATCAAGGTACTTAGCAACTTCTGTTACCTGGAACTTACTGTTAGCTTCAGCGGAGCAGTAAAGAAGAGCAACTTTTGTTGCGTTGGGGAAGAGTTCAACCAATACTTCAACCTGTGCGCCGAAAGGAACCAGGTCGCTTGTACCGGAAATGTTGCCGGGAACTACACCGTCAACTACTTCACATTCCAAAGCTACACCGTATTCTGTGACAGATGTACCAAGAATGGGTATAGTGGTTGTTGCATTTGCTGCTGCACGAAGATTGGGAGTAGCATTTGCAAATATGAGGTCATAATTACCCTTAACGAAATCATTTGCTGCCTGAGCGCATTTTGACGAATCACCCATTGCATTGCGTTCGTCAAACATTACTTTATCGCCGAGCTTTTCAGTGAGAACGTCTTTGAAGCCTTTAGTTGCGGCATCAAGAGCAACGTGGGAAACAAGCTGGCTGATGCCTATGCGGTAAACACCTTCCTGTGCTTCGAGTAAAACATGCTCCTCTTCGGGTACAGGGGTGATTTCAACCTCGGGAACAGAAGTATATGATGAAAAAGTAAGGATACATGAAAGTATCAATGAAACAATGCCGTTAAGCATACAGATACCTCCTTAATCAACAGGGATATAATCTTCAGGAATTGTTATACCTAATTCTAAGGCAATGGAGCTGTTATACATTTTTGTACATTCCTCGTCGTATTCGATGGGCATGGTTGAAATGTCTGCTCCTTCAACTAAAATGCGGTATGCCATTTCGCCTGTTTTTCTGCCAAGTTCGTAGTAATCAATTGAAAGAGTTGCCAAGCCGCAAGCGGAGCAAATGCCCTCTTCGCCTGCAATAACGGGAACCTTGGCAATGCGGCATATGTCGTCAATGATGCCTGTACATTCGGCAATGGTATTGTCTGTGGGAAGATAGATAACATCTGAAAACTCGCATGCAGTCTGAACGGCAGCGGCAAGGTCGTTAGAATCTGTAAAGGCAAATTCCACACAGTTTATACCCTTGGATAACAGATACTGCTGAACAACGTTCACCTGGTAGAGAGAATTTACCTCAGAGGAACAGTAAATAAGACCTACGTTTTTTGCAGCGGGGAAAAGCTCAATTATCATGTCTGCCTGCTTTTCCAATGGTGCAAGGTCGCTGGTGCCTGACACGTTGATGCCTGTTGCTGAGTTGGAATAGCTTATGCCAAGTGCCTGGGCATAGTCTGTAACGGCGGAACCCAGAATGGGAATTGTAGCCGTGGCAGATGCTGCAATCTGCAAGGACTGAGTGTTGTCTGCCAGAATAAGGTCAACGTTTTTAGTAACAAAATTGTTGGCAATAAGTGTTGCGGAGTTCGCATCTCCCGATGCATGCTGACGTTCAAAGGAAATGTCGTCTCCAAGCTTTTCCGTTAAAACGTCCATAAAGCCCTGAAGTGCCAGGCTTTGAGCTTCGTGAGAGGAAAATTCCAGAATGCCTACGGTATATGTAGCTGTTGTGCCACCGCAGGCAGTTAATGCCAAAGTGAGCACAAGCAGAAGTATAAGCGATAAAACTTTTTTCATTTGTAATGTCTCCTTATATATTGGAATCAATCCATTCTTCTAATTCTTCGGCACCCATGGCGCCTACTGTTTTTGCAACCTCTTCGCCGTTTTTGATAATAATAAGTGTGGGTATGCTCATCACTGAATAATCCTTGGCAATGTCGCCTGCTTCATCAACGTCGAGCTTGACAAACTTTACCTTGCCCTCATAATCCTCAGACACTGTTTCAAGAACGGGAGAGAGCATGCGGCAGGGACCGCACCATGTGGCAAAGAAGTCTACCACTACGGGAATGGGTGAATCGAGAACTTCGGATGCAAAAATTTCGCTTGTAACTTGTAACATAACAATAATTCCTTTCCTATTTAATTAACGTAAGATAATCGCTTTTTTCCATAAGGTTAAAGTAACCTGTCTGACGGAGAGCTTCGTACACAACAATGGCAACAGAGTTGGACAGGTTAAGGCTTCGGGCATCGGACACCATAGGTATGCGGATGCATTTGTCCGGGTTTGCGCTTAAAAGGCTTTCGGGAAGCCCCTTTGTTTCCTTGCCGAAAAAGAGGTAGTCCCCGTCCTTAAAGCTTGCCTCAGCATAGGCATGAGGTGCTTTTGTGGTGCAGAAATAATAATTTCCGCAGCTGTTTTTAGAGAAAAAGTCTTCTAAGTTTTCATAATAGGTGATGCTTAACATATGCCAGTAGTCAAGCCCTGCACGTTTCAAGTGCTTGTCGCTGATTTCAAAGCCCATAGGTTTTATAATGTGAAGTTTTGAACCCGTTGCTGCGCAGGTGCGGGCAATGTTTCCTGTGTTCTGCGGTATTTCGGGCTCGTGAAGAACTATATTAAGACTCATTTCTTGTTCCACTCATTCTTAAGTATTTCATCTCTTACACGGAAAAATACACCCTCTTTAACACCATGGGAGCAAACTGTACATTTTTTGCTGCCGAGCATGTCCATAAGTGCTTTCATTGGCATAAGACCGCCTAAGATAATGTCGGCACGGGATTTGTCCATGCCGGGAATATTCTGACGGAGGGAAAGAGGTGTGGAGTAAACCTTCTGATAAATTGTTGACACCTTTGAGTATGAAACCGCCAGACCGTGAATTTCTTCAACAGACTTTAATTCCTTCAATGCTAAAGTGCCAAGAGTTTTTGCACTGCCGCCCACACCGTAAAGGTCAAGCCCTGCGGCTTCATCAATCCAGCTAACACTGCCTAACATCATAACCACATACCTGTACATTTCCGCCTGAGATCTGCCGCGGAATTTTTCAGACAGTGCCACTGCGCCCAAGGGCAGGCTGGCAGAGTGAACCATGTGCCCGCTTTTAATCATGATAAGCTCTGTGGAACCTCCGCCTGTGTCAAAAATTAGACCATTTTTTAAAGGCAGGGACTTGCTTACTGCAAGATAGCTGTAATAAGCTTCGTCTTCGCCGGAAATAACATCAAAACGTATGCCTGTTTCGCGGTTTACCCTTTCTATAAACAGGTCACGGTTTACAGCTGTACGTACAGCCGCGGTGGCAATGGCAACAATTGTCTGGCAGGAATCAAGCTTTGCTAAAGTGCAGAATTCGCGGAGTGCGTCAATGACACGGCACATTGCATCTTCTTTTAAAACTTTATCGACACCCATGCCCTCGGAAAGGCGCACCGTTGAGCGCTTCTTCATAAGAACTTCCCATTCCCCGTTGTCGTGAAGGAGGTTTATGGTCATCCTGACGGAGTTGGAGCCTAAATCTATAATTGCAATACGATTTTCCATAGAAAATACCCCCAAAAATATTTTATAGTTATATTTTACATGAGAATAATTACTAAGTCAATGGAATTTGGTTAATAATAAAAATAAAAAACAGGATGGGTGATTGAATATGAAAATAAGAACAGACCTTGCCGTAGAAGCAAAAAATATGTATAAGGGAGAACTGCCCGGAATTGAAAGCGAATGCGAAACCAAGGGCAGTATAAAAGTTGAAAGAGTGAGAATAACCTCCGAATTGGCAGCCGAGGCTATTGGTAAGCCAACGGGAAATTACATTACCATTACAACAGGCGATTTGTCGGAAAACGACAAAGATGAATATGAAAATGCTTGTATGTGTCTTGCAGAAGAACTGAAAAATATTATTAATATAGAATATGATGCACCGGTGTTAGCAATAGGATTGGGTAACAGCCATATTACAGCAGACTCAATAGGACCGAAAAGTGTTAAAAATCTTCTTGTAACCAGACATATAAAGGAAATAATGCCTGAGGAAATAGACGAAAGTGTGAGAAGTGTGAGTGCTCTTGCCCCCGGGGTGATGGCATCGACGGGTATCGAAACAGGGGAGATTGTTAAAGGTGTTGCCGAAAAAACAAAGCCAAAGCTTGTTATTGCAATTGATGCCTTGGCATCAAGGAGCATGTCCCGCTTGGGCAGGACAATACAAATTGCCGATACAGGCATAAATCCCGGCAGCGGTGTGGGAAATAACCGGAAGGAGCTTAGCGAGAAAACTTTGGGTGTGCCTGTTATTGCAATCGGTGTGCCCATGGTTGTTGATGCAAAAACCGTTGCATTGGACTGTATTGAGCTTTCGGGCGGTGACAGGGAAAAGCTTATTGAAACATATTCAAGACTTGAACCGGGCAATGCGGACATGGTGGTTACACCCAAGGATGTGGACTCGCTTTCGGACAGAAGCGCAAAGATTATTGCAAATGGCATAAACATTGCTCTTCAAAGCGCTCTTGGAAGAGAAGATATTGACAGATATAATCAGGTTTAGCTGGTTATATCTGTCAGGTAAAAGGTAATAAGAAAGAGTGAAGAGGTAAAGTGCAAACACTCCGTGCTTGATTGATTAAATGAATTTGAAAAAAATTAAAAAAAGTTCTTGACTTTTTAGACCGACGCGGTTATAATAACGAAGTGACCTGGAGAGATGGCTGAGTTGGTCTAAGGCGCACGACTGGAAATCGTGTAACGGTTAACCCCGTTCAAGAGTTCGAATCTCTTTCTCTCCGCCATAAAAAAGCATCGGCGTTTGTCGGTGCTTTTTTGTTTTTATGTAATAGGAAATTGCGTAAAATAAAAAAGTGTGATAAAATAAAGAACA
>CAZRZU010000103.1:0-6052 GCA_964604615.1 uncultured Oscillospiraceae bacterium | reverse complement strand
TAGCAATAGGCATTGTTGAAAAAAATGACCGCGTTGCAAAAAAAATTCATGCAACAGGCAACGGCAGATGTAATTTCACCAATGTGGACATAAGTGAAAAATACTTTTTTGGCGACAGTGATTTCATAAAAAAAGTGTTGGAGCAGTTTGGCAGTGACGATGCAATAGGCTTTTTTGCACGGCTTGGCATTATGCACCGTGTTGAGGATGGCAGGGTTTACCCTTTAAGCAATCAGGCAAGTGCCGTTGCAGACGCGCTAAGGCTGTATCTTAACGAAAATAATGTAGATTTTATTACAAATACATTCGCGGCAGATGTAACAAAAAACGAGGATGGTTTTGCTGTGGGCAATTTGTTGGCGGACAAGGTTATTGTTGCAACGGGAGGTAAGGCATCTCCCTCTTTGGGCAGTGACGGCTCGGGCTATAAGCTTTTAACCAATTTTGGTCACAGTCTTACAAGGGTTAAGCCTGCTCTTGTGAGCCTTAAGACAACACCTGCTCATGCAAGTCTGAAGGGTGTGAAGGTTTTTGCAAGGGTGACACTTTTTGATAAGGGCAGAGCAGTGGCAACGGATAAGGGCGAAGTTTTGTTCACTGATTATGGCTTGTCAGGCATTCCTGTTATGCAGATTTCCCGTTTTGCTGAAAAAGGCATGGAAATTGTTGTGGATATGTTACCCGATGTAACAAAGAAAGATTTAATAGGTGAAATTTACGAACGCATGTGTTACCTCCCGGAAAGAGAAGGCACAGAGTTTTTTGCAGGACTCGTAAATAAAAAAATTGCAATTCCGCTTTTGAAATATGCCAAGGTTGAAAAAGTGAACGTAAAGGCTAAAGACTTTACAGATGAAAACATCCGTAATTATGCAGAATTTTTAAAAGGTCTCAAGCTGACGGTTTCGGGAGACAACGGATTTGGCAATGCACAGGTTTGCCGCGGAGGGATTGAGCTTGAAGGCTTTGACCCAACTACCATGAAATCAAAGCTGGTTAAAAGCCTTTATGCTGTTGGAGAAATCCTTGATGTTGATGCAATTTGCGGCGGATATAACCTGCATTGGGCTTGGGCGACAGGCGCTATTGCAGGCAAAAATGCGGCAAAATAAATCCTGCTCAGTGGGGACAGACCCCAGTGAGCAGGATTTGCGCACTTGAGGTCTGTCCCCACTGAGCGAGGGAATGGTGGATGCGGAAGAGGTAAGCTATGATACGAATAAACAACATAAAACTTAAGCCCGGATATAAGATAGATGATGTAAAGGAAGCAATAAGCCGGCAAATAAAGGCTCCCGTAGAGGATGTTGAGAGCTTCTCCGAGGTTAAATTATCCGTTGATGCGCGAGACAAAAAGGACGTTTTTTATGTTGCTGTGTTTGATGCACAAATAAAGGACGAACGGAAATATTACGGCAGAGAGCACGTTTCCCGATGCGAAAAGTATGAATACGAATATCCCAATCCTTGGGGAGGGGAACACCGCCCCATAGTTGTGGGAGCAGGTCCGGCAGGGCTTTTTGCAGCCCTCATACTTGCCTATCGGGGAGCAAACCCCATAGTTATTGAACGTGGTGAATGCGTGGAGGAAAGGGTTAAAACTGTCAATACCTTCTGGAAAACAGGCAAACTTAACCCCGAAAGCAACGTTCAGTTTGGCGAGGGCGGAGCAGGAACCTTTTCCGACGGTAAGCTTAACACGGGCACACGTGACATCAGGCAAAGGAAAGTTCTGGAAGAAATGGTTGCCGCAGGCGCACCTGAGGAAATACTGTACAAGGCAAAGCCTCATGTGGGAACAGACATGCTTGTTTCCATGGTGGGGAAAATCCGCAAAAAAATCATTTCCATGGGCGGAGAGTTTATTTTTAATTGCCGCATGGATGACATTATAATACGTAACAATCAGGTAGAAGGCATAAAAACCACACAGGGAGATTTTGCCACTAAAACCCTTATTTTAGCAGTGGGACACAGTGCACGTGATACGTTCTCCCTTGTGCAGAAGTTAAACATTCCCATTGAGCGAAAGCCGTTCTCGGTAGGTGTGCGTGTTGAACATCTGCGGGAGAGCATTGACCGTGCTCAATACGGTGACTTTGCTCCTCTCATGGGCGCAGCAGACTATAAAATGTCCCACAAGGCATCAGATGGGAGAGGTGTGTACACCTTTTGCATGTGCCCCGGCGGATACGTTGTTGCATCTGCAAGTGAGGAGGAAGGGGTAGTAACAAACGGCATGAGCAATTTTGCACGTGACGGAATTAATTCCAACAGTGCGGTTCTGGTGTCGGTTTATCCTGACGATTTTGACGGCAGTGACCCTCTTGCCGGAATGCATTTTCAGCGGAAGCTGGAAAAAGGTGCGTTTTATCAAGCAGGTGCGGACTATAAGGCTCCATGCCAGAGGTTTGGAGATTTTTGTGAAGGCAGACGCAGTACAGGCTTTGGGAAAATAAAGCCAACATATGAACCCGGGGTAACACCCTCTGATTTGAACAGGATTTTGCCTAATTTTGTTTCGGAGGGATTAAAGCAGGCAATCGGGGCATTCGGACGTAAAATAAAAGGGTTTGATGCACCCGATGCAGTTCTGACCGGTGTGGAAACACGCAGCAGCTCACCTGTGAGGATAATACGCAACGAGGCATTTTCTTCGGCAATAAAAGGCTTGTATCCCTGTGGCGAAGGGGCAGGCTATGCGGGCGGAATAATGAGCGCTGCGGTGGACGGAATCAAAGTAGGGGAAATATGTGAGTAGCACATATTTCCCCTACGCGATATAAATCCTGCGGATTTGCGATATTCCCCATTAGGTAGAAAACTTTTTTTGATGAGGGGAAACGTGCCAATAATAAAATATTCGTACACATGGGAAATTTTGTTACATTACACATGCTTTTTGTGCGTTTTGTGCACCGTTGGTCATTTTCATCAAATTTTAACAAAAAAATCAAATTTTTTTATGAAAAACATCTTGAAAAAAACGAAACTTGTGCTATACTGTATGTATGTGAATAATGCCAAAGTATAGATTGGACGGATTGTTATCAACAATACCCCCGAAGATTGTTTTGGCAACACAAAAATTATTTTTCCTGAAAGGAGACGAAATGATGAAGAAACACGGCAAAATTCTTCTCGTTATGGCAATGAGCCTTGTGCTTATGTTTGCCATGATGACAGTCGCTTCCGCTGCCACAATTGAAGGCGTAAGCGCATCTGTTGCAGCTGATGAGGGCAGAACTATCACAGTTACTGTTGAATACGGCTCCCCCGAAGCAGCTCAGCAGTCTACGGTGCTTGTTGTAAAGAGCGGTACAGCTCTCGCTACACTCCAGGATTCCGATATTAAGTATATCGACCAGGAAGCAGTTAGCGATACAGCAGTTAGCTACACATTCAAGCTCCTCGAAGCTGACCGCGCAGGTACATATGACGTATATGTAGGCGGTACAGGTGTGGATGCTCCCGAATCCACTTCTTTCTCATTTGACTCAAAGAAGCTCATTGGTACTATCACAGTTCTTGGTGATGCTACAAAGGCAACAGCTGTTGCAACAGATGCATCCGGCAATGCAACTAATGGTACAGTAGCTTCTGACGGTTCTTATGTAATCGAAGTTGGCCAGGGTACATACACAGTTGTTCTTGGTAAAGCTGGTTACCTTTACAAGACATACGAAGGTGTAAATGCCAATGAAACTGAAGTGAACCTTGGTGCTATTGAACTTATCGGTGGTGACTATTCCGGTGATGGTTTAGTTGATATTACTGACCTTCAGTCAGCACTTACAGGTTATGGTAGTGCAAGTGTTGATGTTGATCTCAACGATGATGGTGTTACTGACATTACAGAACTCCAGGCAGCACTTAGCAACTATGGTACAAGTGGTTATTAATAGTTAAAAAAATAAAAGCGAGGTAAAACACATGAAAAGAATTCTTTCTTTGGTTTTAGCCGTTGTAATGATGTTCTGTTTCTGCATCGTTCCTGTTGCAGCAGCAGATGAACCCACAGCTAAAATCACAGCAAGCCTTGTTGGCGATGCAACACCCGAAGCTGGCGAAAAGTTCTATGTTGCATTTGATATTTCCGAAATCAGCTCAGGCTATTTCGTAAATGGTCAGGTTGAAATTGAATGGCCCACAGCAGTTGCTTCTCTTGCGAGACATGCAGGTACATCCACAAGCGCAGTTACAAATGCTGCTCTCGCTATTGGTGGATATACAAACAAGTTCAATTCTGACACATTTGAAGGCAAGTGGTCAGCAACAAACTCTCTTGATGCAGAATCAGGTAAGGGTTATATTGCTACATATATAAACATTGATGCTGAAGATCAGGCAGCAGACGAAGTAACAGAGAGAATGATGTTTGAAGTTGCTTTCGTTCTTAATGCAGACCAGTCCTTCGATGATTTCTACCTCAACATTCTTTCAGGTAAGGCTTACCTTACAGCTGATAAGAAGGTAGAATCTTCCACAGCTAATGGTGCAGTTACAGTAGAAAGCATCGAAAAGAAGGAAGAAGTTATCTACTACAACTCCAAGCATCAGCCCGGTGTAAACAGCCAGGATGTTGATGGTGTTTACGAACTTCCCGAAGCTCTTACAGCAGGTAAGACATATGAAGTTTACTTCACAGTAGAAACAAGCGGTGCACAGGCTAATACACTTATTGGTCTTAACAATGCTGCACAGATGACAGCAAGCAATTACTTCGGTAACTCCACAATTATGATGAAGATTGATGGTACAAACATCGTATTCCGTAATGGTGGCGATGCTCCCTCAGTAGGTACACTTGCAGCAGCTCAGACAACAGTTGACGTTAAGGTTGTAGTTGACCTTATCAACAACACATGGGATGCTACATATACAGAAAACGGAGTAGTAGTTGCTGAAAAGGCAGGTATGTCCTTCAGAAATGCTAACATTCCTATTGACGCACTTGTACTTTGCGATAACAACTCTGTTGAAAACTGTTTGTGGGTAAATGCAGACAGCATTAGAATAGTTGACACAACACCTGCTTCTGTTGGTGATGTTGTATTCAAGTATGTTGATGCTGAAGGTAATGCTCTTGAAGAAACAAAGATGAGCGGCGAAACAGGTACAGAAGTTTCTGTTGTTGCTAAGACAATCACAGTTGGCGGTGTTAAGTACGAAGCTCCTGCTGCAAGCGGTGTAGTTGGTACAGATGCAGAAGTTACAGTTACATGCGCTAAGGTTGAAGTTGTTACAATCAGCTACACAATTAACGGTGAAGTTGTTTCTACAGCTACAGTTGAAGGTGTTGACGGTGCAGAAGTAGCTTATGCTTCCGGTAACGTTGTTGCAGCTGACGGTGTATATGCAGCAGTAGGCACACTTACAGTTGATGCTGAAAATCTTGAAGTTGAAGTTGCTCTTGAAGCAGTTGCTCTTGGTCTTGTATCCGCAGCCGGTCAGTCCGCAGATGCTGTTCATACACTTGAAAAGCAGATGACAACAGCTGGTACAGTTACATTTGACCTTACAGTTCTTAACATTAAGGACACACTTGTTGCTCTTGACAACGCAGCAGCTCTTGCTGATAACTACTTTGCACAGTCCTCCGCATACATCCAGTTTAAGGGTGGTAACATCATGGTAAATGATGGTTCCGGTGTTCAGAATATTGCTGTATATGAACTTGGCAAGACATATTCTGTTGAATTTGTTCTTGATGTTGCTAACTACACATACACAGTAACAATTATGGATGGCGACGCAGTAGTTGCTACAGTTGAAAACTTTGGTATGAGAAATGACGTTGCTCCTATCGACTCTCTCGTTATCCTTGATAACGCAGGTGCAGGCGCAGGTGCAGTTGTAGTTTCCAACCTTGTTGTTGAAACAGAAGACGAACAGCCCGCAGATGAACCCACAGACGAACCTTCTTCTGATGAACCCACAGACGAACCTTCCTCTGATGAACCCACAGACGAACCTTCCTCTGATGAACCCACAGATGAACCTTCCTCTGATGAACCCACAGACGAACCTTCCTCTGATGAACCCACAGACG
>CAZRZU010000102.1:0-6120 GCA_964604615.1 uncultured Oscillospiraceae bacterium | reverse complement strand
TTTTTTCGGAAAATGTCCTTTAATTTCATATGGACATAATTTCCTTCTGCTTCTTTTCTGTAATAGCATCGATTTCCTTGATCTTCATATCGGTAAGATCCTGGATATCCTTTTCAGCTGATTTCAAATCATCTTCTGTGATTTCGTTCTTTTTCTTCAATGCCTTGTATTCATCCATAGCATCACGGCGAACATTTCTTACACTAACCTTTGCTTCTTCGCCCTTTTTGGAAACAGTCTTGCTAAGCTCCTTACGTCTTTCTTCTGTAAGCTGAGGGAATGCAAGACGGATAACCTTACCGTCGTTCTGAGGGTTGATGCCCAATTCAGATGTAAGGATAGCCTTTTCAATTGCCTTAAGAAGCGATGCGTCCCAGGGCTGAATCATAAGAGTTCTGGGATCAGGTGTAGAAATTGTACCAACCTGTCCAACAGGGGTCATTGTTCCATAGTAGTCAACTGCTACTTTATCAAGCACAGCAGCATTTGCTCTGCCTACTCTGATAGTGTTAAGGTCATCCTTATAATATGCGATAGCCTTATCCATTCTTTCTGCAATTTCGGGATATTTTGCCATAATATTCATCTTCCTTTCGGTTATTATATGTTTTTAGTTTTATTAAGTAATTGCAACAGTTTCACAAGGTATGGGGACACACCTCCTTCATACAATAAGCAAGTGGGAACATACCGCCTACCTGTGGGCGAGAAATGTCCCCAAGGCAGGCTTTAGTTAAGGTAGTTGCAATAATATATTATTCTGTTACCAATGTACCAACAGGTTCACCCATAACTGCACGGTAAATATTTTCGGGGTCATCCAATCCAAACACCTGAATAGGCATTTTGTTGTCACGGCAAAGTGCTGTGGCAGTTGAGTCCATAACCTTTAAGTCGCGGTTCAGAACTTCACTGAATGTGAGGGTGTCAAACTTTACTGCATTGGGGTTTGTAGCAGGGTCAGAATCGTAAACACCGTCAACCTTCTTTGCCAAAAGAATAACGTCTGCATTTATTTCAGCTGCTCTCAGTGCCGCAGCCGTATCTGTTGAGAAGAAGGGGTTACCTGTGCCGCAGCCGAAAATAACTACTCTGCCACGATTAAGATGACTATTTGCCTTACCGCGGATGTAAGGTTCAGCAATCTGGCGCATTTCAATAGCTGTCTGAACTCTTGTTGTAACATCCATTGCTTCCAACGCAGAGCAAAGTGCAAGGGAATTAATAACAGTTGCAAGCATGCCCATGTGGTCAGCACGGCTTCTGTCCATGTTTTCTCCTGATCTTCCTCTCCAGAAGTTACCGCCGCCAACAACAACTGCGATTTCAACACCGGTTTCTGCGCACTTCTTAATTTTTTCACAAATTGCATCAATAGTGGGCTGGTCAAGACCAAAGCCCTTTTCACCTGCCAGAGCTTCACCTGACACTTTTAAAAGGACTCTTTTGTACTTAGGTTGCATATTTATCTCTCCTTTTAATAATTTCGCATACTTACATACTTTAATTGTACCAAATAAATATCATTTTGAAAAGCTTTTTTTATAATAAATTTGTACAAAAAAGAGAGGAAAATGTAAATTCCTCTCACTTTTTGTGCTCTTTAGTTAAAACCTGAAATCACGCACACCTTTTTCTATGTCAACAAGGTTCTGCTTTGCTCTCGCCTTAACTTTTTCGTTTGTTATTTTTTCAATCTCACGGGCAATAATTTCCTCGCCTTTTTTGCGTGTTTCCTCGCTTGCATAATCCATTAAATATTCCTTTAATGTCATAAGCGCATTGGGATGACAGCAGTTAATAATCTGCCCGGACTTCAAAAGACTCATAAACCGGTCTCCCGTTCTGCCCTCACGGTAACAGGCAGTACAGAAGCTGGGCACATGACCCATGTCAATAAGCCAGCTTACAACCTCGTCCAGGGTTCGTCTGTCAGAGAGGTCAAACTGACTTGTAGACTCATCATAAACCTCTTCGTCTGTATATCCGCCCACACTTGTTCGGCTGCCGCCCGATATCTGGCTGACACCCAGTTGAAGAACCTTTTCCCTCACGACCTTGCTTTCACGTGTGGAAATAATCATACCTGTATAAGGCACCGCAATACGAATGATTGCCACAATCTTTTCAAAAACCTCGTTACTTATTGCGTCGGAAAAATCGTCCACGTTGATGTCATCAGCGGGGCATATGCGGGGCACGCTTATTGTGTGAGGGCCAACACCCTTCGCCGCTTCCAGATGCTCTGCATGCATCAAAAGCCCAACCAGGTCGTAGCGATACAGATTAAGCCCGAAAAGCACACCTAAGCCAACGTCGTCAATGCCACCGTCCATAGCTCTGTCCATTGCCTCAGTATGATAAGCATAATTGCTCTTTGGTCCCGTAGGATGAAGCTCTTCGTAGTGTTCTTTATGGTAAGTTTCCTGAAACAGGATGTATGTTCCTATGCCTGCGTCCTTCAGCTTTTTGTAATTTTCAACACTTGTAGCCGCAATGTTCACATTAACGCGGCGGATTGCACCGTTTTTATGTTTAATGGAGTAGATTGTTTTAATGCTTTCAAGTATATATTCCAAAGGGTTGTTTACAGGGTCCTCGCCTGCTTCCAATGCAAGGCGCTTGTGTCCCATGTCCTGAAGTGCTATAACCTCTGCCTTTATTTCCTCCTGGGTAAGCTTTTTTCTGGGAATTGTTTTGTTTTTTGTGTGATAAGGACAGTACACACAGCCGTTCACACAGTAATTTGATAAATATAAGGGTGCAAACATAACTATGCGGTTACCGTAAAATTTATCCTTAATTTCTTTTGCAAGAGCATAGATTTTATTTATTACCGCTTTGTCTTCACATTCCAACAAAACCGCAGCTTCACGGTGGGTAATTCCTTTACATTCTTTTGCTTTTTCAATAATGGCATTAATCATTTCATAGTTTGCCTTGTTTTCTTCTGCAAACTTAAGGCTGTCAAGAATTTCCTCGTGATTTATAAATTCTTCTGCCTTTGAACTTTTAACATCATATTTGAACATTTTAATCGCCTCCAAGTATCTTTTTTTATTATACCACTCCTCTTTGTTTGAGTCAAACCCATTATTTACATAAAAGATATTTCCAAAACATGACGAATAAAAAAACCGAGGGGCAAAATGCTCCCCAATCAAGAAAGGAGAATATTTATGAAACTAAAAAAACTTATCCCACTGACGTTGTCGGCAATCATGTTGTCAGCTCCGGCACAGGCAGCAAATCATACTGTTCAAAAAGGCGACACATACTGGACCATTTCACAAAAATACGGGGTGGACTTCAATACCCTCCTTAAAGCAAACAATGCCACAACATCATCCTGGCTGGAAGTTGGAGATGTGGTATATGTTCCCACCTCTTCAACAGTTCACACAGTAGTAAAGGGCGACACCTACTGGACCATTTCCAAAGCTTACGGTGTTGATTTCAACACATTACTCGCGGCTAATTCCGCTACTACTTCATCACAGCTTGAAATAGACGATAAGGTAATAATCCCTTCCTCTGCTACTGTTCATACGGTTGTCAAGGGCGATACATACTGGACAATTTCACAAAAATACGGGGTAGACTTTAATGCCCTGCTCAAAGCAAACAATGCCACAACATCGTCTCAGCTTCAGATCGGCGACAAGGTGACAATACCTTCCTCGTCTGCATCTTCAGGCTCAACATCCTCAGGCTCGACATCTTCCTCCACAGCACCTTACATAACATACATAACCTACACAGTAAAATCAGGCGACACTTACTGGAACATTGCAAACAACTATGGCATCCCCATGAGTGAGCTTTTAGAGGCGAATAATCTTACTGAAAGCTCCTACATTTACACGGGACAAAAACTTACCGTTCCGGTTCATCACGTTCCCGTAACATCAACTCCCGGTTCAAGCTACGGCGAATATCTGGACTGGTGGACACAGGCACAGTATGTTCTCCCCGTGGGAGCAGTTTTCACAGTGCAGGATTTTTACACAGGACAGACCTTTACCGCTAAGCGCACAACAGGGTCAGGTCATGCCGACTGCGAACCGTTAACCGCCTCGGATACCGCTAAAATGAACTCCATTTTCGGCGGACAGAATTGGACAAGCCGCCCTGTTTTAATAATTTACAACGGACGTAAAATTGCCGCATCTGCCACAAGCAAGCTTCACGCAGGAAATGACGGTGTTGCCGGCGGAGTCTGGACAAGCTGGCGCAGTGATGATTACGGCGCAGGCTATAACTATGACTGGGTTAAGGGCAACGACGCCCACGGTGTATTTGACATTCACTTTCTGAACTCTATCCGCCACAATGACGGTCAGGTAAACTCAACACACCAGAAAAACATAAAAATTGCCGCAGGGAAATAAGACAAAAAAAGGGGGGGTTGCAAATGAACTTAAAATTCGTTCACTTGCAACACTCCCTTTTTTATCTGTCCACGGGAAGAAGCATGCCTCTTGCCCATTTCTGTTCAAAAACCATGTGCGCTGCGGTTTCAACGTCATGTTTTGTAATGGAGTCTATAGCCTTTACAATATCGTCCACGGGAGTTACCTTATTATAAATCAAAAGGTCCTTTCCAAGTGCCGTCATTCGGCTTGCGGGATTTTCCAAATCCATTAAAATTGCCGCTTTAACCTGTTCTTTCCCCTTTGTGAGCTCGTAGTCAGTAATTCCGTCCTTTAACAGAAGCGCAATTTGATTATGTATAAGTTCTTCTGCCGCTTCGAGGCAGTTGGGGTTCAGTCCTGTGTAGATACCCATTATGCCTGACGCCTCGGTTTGTGAAGAATAGGAATATACGGAATAGCAAAGACCTCTTTCCTCTCTCACGCTGCGGAAAATCCTTGAGGACATACCGCCGCCGAAAATGCTGTTTAAAACAGAAAGAGAATAGTCCGTCTTATCATTTCCAATGGGAACCGTTGGAAATGATAGGCATAGATGAGCCTGCTCAATATCCTTTTCCCATTTAATGTCCACGGGAGAAAATTTCGGTGCAATTATTCTGTCGCCATTAAATATTGTTGTGCGTTTTTCGAAATACTTCTGAGCGCAGTTTATTGCTAAAGCTTCGTCAAACTTACCGCAAACAGTGATAACAGTGTTGTCGGGGGTGTAGTAGCGGTTCATGTAGTCAAGCATCATATTGCGGTCAATTTTATCCACAGATGCGCCGCAGCCTGCAATTTCACGACCCAAGGCACTCTTTGGAAACACCGCTTCCAAAAGTCTGTCCTGCACCAAATCCTCGGGGCAGTCCTCAAACATGCTTATTTCTTCTTTTATTACACCACGTTCAAGGTCTACGTCTTTTTTGTCCATTTTGGGGTTATGATAAATGTCGGAAAGAATATCAAAGCTTAATTCCATATGCTCCGGAAGAGTGCGGGAATAATAGCATGTGCAGTCACGGCTGGTAAAAGCATTTGACTGACCGCCAACGTAGTCTGTTTCTTCGCTTATCTCTTGAGCAGTGCGTCTTTGGGTGCCTTTGAAAACCATATGCTCAATAAAATGGCTTATGCCCCATTCGCTGTCTTTCTCGTTTGCGCTGCCGCATCTTACCCATATGCCCACAAAAACAGATTGCGCGCCCACCATAGGCTCAAGTATCAACCTTAATCCGTTTTTTAAAGTTATAATTTTATTCATAACGTCACCTAAAATTTAAGGGCGACCACAGGTCGCCCCAATTTTTTAAATTATTCAGCCTCGGGCTTGGGAAGCGCATCTTTTCTGGAAAGGTTAATTCTGCCCATACGGTCAAATTCAATAACCTTAACCATGATTTCGTCACCGACACTTACCACGTCAGAAACCTTTTCAACTCTCTTATGGTCAAGCTTGGAGATGTGAACAAGGCCTTCCTTGCCGGGAAGGAATTCAACAAAACAACCAAAGTCCATAAGCTTTGTTACTGTACCGAGGAATGTTTCGCCGATTGCGATGTTACCGCAAACACCGTCAATAATCTTCATTGCCTTTTCAGCAGCGAGGGTGTCTGTTGTAGCAATAAGAACTGTACCGTCGTCTTCGATGTCAATCTTAACGCCTGTCATTGCTGTAATCTTCTGGATTGTCTTACCCTGCTTA
>CAZRZU010000101.1:0-6159 GCA_964604615.1 uncultured Oscillospiraceae bacterium | reverse complement strand
GCCGCCTGTTGTTGTTACAAGAGTTGTAACAATGGAAATACCAAGTACGATGGGAAGGAAGAAGATAACACGTACAACGTCTCTTCCCGGGTAATTAGCATTAACAAGAAGTGCTGAGAAAAGGCTGAATACAACTATAAGAGGAGTATTCATAATGATGTTTGAGTTTTCTTCAGCAAATACACGAGTGAACTGCTGGTTCGCTGTGGACAATTCCTTATTAAACAAATCAAAGTAGTTTGAAATGCCTCTGAATGTCATTTCCATACCGCCGGCTTCGGCAACACCTACTTCGTTGAAGGAGTAGATAATTGTGTTAACCATGGGCATAAGGAAGAACAGAAGGAAACCAATAATCCACGGAAGCAAGAACACATAACCGTTAATTTTCTGGGTGGTCTGGAACTTCATGGGCTTTTTTGTTTTTGCAGGCTTTGCTGCTTTTGCTTTAGCTGCTGTTTTACTCATTGATTTCTCCTCCTTCCTCTACAAGTTCTTCCACAACTTCTTCTACTTCTTCTTCAACTACGGGAGCATCTGTAACAATGAGGTAACCCTCAGCTTTAATTTCGCCGTAGCCTTCAACATTTACGGGAAGCATGTTATAGTTTGTAACAACCTTAACACCTGTTGCGTATGTTGTTTCAAATACCTTTTCATCAAGTATCTTGTGACCAACAATTTCTGTTGTACCAATCTTAGCAAATGCTTCGTTAATTTCGGTACTCATAGCCTTAATATTGTCAGCATTAAGAGAATACTGTGTTGAGAAAAGTTCGCTGTAATTGCTTTCCTTAAGTCTGTCTACACTCTTGTAAGTAATCTTATACTTGGGAGCACTGCCTAATTCAAGAGCCTGAAGAAGGTAATATGCTCTGCCGGAAGAAGATTCGTTAACATTAAGAGTAGTATACTTTGTCAAACCGTTCATAACAATCTGACGGAAAGGAATATTGTGCTTAATAAGACCGTAGTCACTGCTTTCTCTTGATACATCAGCACTGTATTCAGCATACAATGCACGGTTAATGAAGGGATTGTAAAGAACAATCTTTCTGTCATTAGCAGTGATAGTATTAAGAGCATCTGTGATAACCTGTTCGCCTTCGTAGAGGTTTACCTCTGTTTCGGGCTTATAGTTTGCATATACAAGGTTACCGAGGTCTTCGATTGAAAGATTTACGTTTCCTGCACTTTCTGTGAAGGACTTAACAACTCCGGGAAGATAATAGGGACTCACAATCCAGTGACCTTCACCATGATGGTTGAATCTGCCGGAAGCTATATCGTAATCATAAATCAATGCAGGTTCGGAGTCATAACCCAAAAGACCATGCTTTTCAGGGTTGAACACTGCGGAATCCTTAAATACATAAGAAAGACCTGTGCTCATGTAAATAGAATCGCCATGCTCTTTCATGAGAGCTTCAAACTCTTTACCGGAACCGTTGGCACCTGTTTTATCGGCTTTAAGGTTAATGGTATTATAAATACCGCCGTTGTATGCACCCTGGTAACTTACAACCTTGTTCACACCGGAAAGATCGTCAAGGATTTCACCAAGTTCGGAATATGTTGTCATGGAAACTGTTCTGTCGTAAGGAACACCCATAAATCTGTCTTCTATTGTGAGAGAAGATACAATATCCAAGAAAATTCCGGGAGCTGCGTCATAAGAAACTGTAAGGTCATTTGCTTCGATAAGGTAGTTCTTGTAATCAACAGCCATTGTGTAGTAGTTACAATTTTCTGTGTAGAGCTTGTAACGAACCTTCACGTCGATGTCAAATTCGTTTGTTGTAGCAAGGAACTTAGCAGCATTTGTGCTGTAAGGACCAAATACCTTAACGTTGGAATACTGCATTACTTCAAATGTGGGGTAAACCTTGTTAAAGTTTGTACCGCCGTTTGATGTATCGGTAACTCCAAGGTTAACTACCACGGATGCTGTTTCAGCACCGCTTTCGATAATGCCCATAAAGCCTGTGTAAACACCGTTGTTTTTGTTGTGAGCTGTATTGATTTCTACACTTGCAGGCTCTTCAACTACTTCAGTTGCAGGTTCTGCATCTTCTGCTACATCCTCTGCTTCTTCGGCAGATTCTTCAGCTGCTGCCTGAACTGTTTCGCTACCATCCTTACCCATACCGAATACAGGCATCATAAGATCCTCGTTGTATTCGCTGTCTGTGTAAAGGGTGTCGTAGTAGCTGTTGTTATAAATGGGACGGTTATATTCTGTGTAACCGCTGTCATAGCTGTTAATGTTAAAGAGTGCACCGGAACCGTCGGGAACAAAGATGAAACCGTTGTCATAGTTCTGTGCATTAACCAAACCAAAGTTGGGGAATACTGAAATATCGTGAAGTGTGTAATAGTCGGGATCTTCACAGTTGTCTGTGATTTCATATGTAGGAATATGAACTACAAGATCACCGTTTTCCAGAGAAACGTCCATAACTACTGTAAAGTCAGCAGGCTGAGAAAATTCAACTTCTGTAACGTCCCACTCTCTGGAGTCATTAATAAGGTCATCACGTGTGTATTCAACCTTCTTGGAAAGGTCAATAAGAATCTTTGTTACAGTAACAGGAGGTGTACCTGCGTACTTGTTGTAGTAGTAATCTTCTGTTTCTGCATCAATTGCATAAATCATAGAGAGAGCCTTGTTATACTTTTCGGCATCGTCTTCGCTGATTCTGCCTGCATCCTTAAGTTCAACAATCTTGTTAAGGAAGCAATTTTCATATCTATCGATAGAAATCTTCTTGGGCATATACTGGTCAAGCTCAGTAGATTCGCTTTCGCTAATCTGCATTACAGCTCTGAAACCGTCTGCTGTCTGATAAATCTGGTATGTATCAGAAATGCTTTCGCCTGCTTCAAGCTCACGGGTTGTATTGTCGTTTGTAATACAGTATGTGTAAGCATCCCAAGTTTTAAGAGCGCCTGTTGCATCAAGGAAAGAGATGAACAAAGGAGCCTTTTCGGATTCTGTAACGTTGCCGTCAACAGGCATAGATCTCCAAGCTGTATTAGTCAAAGTATCAACAACGGTAACATTGAGAGTTTTGGGTTCTACATAGAGAACCTTACCGCCGTTTTCTGCTACCTTAACACTGCCATCGAGGCTCTTGTCAATAGCTTCGCCAACCTCCTGGCTTATACCGGACTGAAGAACTTCCTGAACAGAAGTAGACTTCATTGTATACTCGGGGATTTTTGATACGAAGGAAGCAACTAATGCAACCACAACGATTAGTGTAATAATCTTTAAAAGTGAAATTTTACTTAATAACTTCTTCATATCATCACCTCCTAGCCAATTCTGTTGCGAAGTCTGTAAAGAATGTAAGAGCCTTCTCAACTAATGTAATGTACAGTGTAGCAAGGAAAATAATTACTATTGCTGCAAGGAATGTTGCAATAATCATAGCAAGGTTTCTGCCTGCACCGTATTCATGAATTACGCACAAACCGCTGAAAACAAGGAAGCAGAACCAAACAAGACCAATCATCTGAACAGCCGTAAGGATCATAGCTTCGTCTGCTGTTACAAGGTTTGAGAAAATAGTTACAATAACGTCTATAACCAGCTTGGGGAAAAGCGAATAAGCCAGAACAGTTAAAATATCCAGGAACTTACCGCTACCTTCAAAGATTGCTGTCATACTCCAGTTACTGATAGCAAAGAGTAAATAAGGGAACAATCCGAAAATGAAGGTTGTAATGGAGTTCATACTGTAAAGAGGATTATTATTCATAATAAAGCCTGTGTACTGGTATGAAACAACATTAAGAAGACCGCTGAGGAGGAATATAAGTGCTACTAAGATGTAGTTACCCTTTCCTCTGAATCTTACTTCGTAGAACCCATCGAAAGGATGAAAGATAACGTGGGTTAAATATTTAAAATCGTTAGCAAGTTTTTTCATCGCTCTCACCTCACAGTTCTTCAAGCTTACGCTGTGCTTTATTGTACTTAATTTCACCGCTGATTACCCACCAGATAAATGCAACAACTACAATTGCAAGTATAATGAAGTACTTCTGGATGATTAAGTTTCTGTAACCCATGAAAGCTGTGGAATAATATGTTTTATCGTTACCAAGCTTAAAGTAGTACATAGACTGTTCGTATTCATCCTGCATAAGTAAGTTCTTACCGATGGATACGTATGCATGGTCGTAGTTTGCATTCATATCAACAGCCTGCTGGTAAAGTGTTGCAGCACCTTCAAAGTCACCTGTGAAGTACTTTTCTTCGGCTGCAAGGATAAGGTTACCGAAGTCTGTTGTCTTGAACACAAATACTGTTGAAAGGTTTTCGTCACCTATGATAAGGTCGTTACCCATCCATGCAATACTTGTGGGGTTAGCGAAAGTACCCTTTGTGCTACCTTCACCACCAAAGATTGAAAGGAGGTTTCCGTCGAAATTATAAACAAACACACGGTTGTTAACAGTATCCAAAAGTGCATATACACCGTACTCGTTTACCGCAATGTCTGTAAATGTACTCATTGAGAATGAGTCATCAATGCCACCGGGAAGGTCGCCCAGCTGTTCGGAATAACCGAACTTACGAAGAACGTTTTCACCGTTGGAGTTAAAACGGAACACCATTTCCTTAGAAGCAGTATCAAGTGTTACTGCATATACGAAACCTTCACCGTCAACATGAAGATTTGAGAAAGCAGGAGCATAAACCTTGCTCATTGTTGCCTTCTGTTCGTCTGTTGCAATACTTCTCCAGAAGTAGTCAAGAAGATTTACCGTAGGAGAGTTAACGCCGAAGTAACGGGAGAAGCTACCGTCGCTGTTAAGCTGGATAATACCTTCTGTGCTGTTCTGAACTACGATAAATATTCTACCGGAGTGGTCAACAGCGATTTTAGAAGGCTTAAAGAGTGTATCACCAACCATTGTATCGGGCTTTGTGATTTCACGCACAAGTGCGTGAGTGTCTCTTTCGAGAACAAGCACTCTGTCGTTGCCTGTGTCGGCAATGTAGATGTATTCGTCAGTAACATAAACACCTTCAGGAGAAGACAAAAGCATCTGCTTGTTAGTTTCTTCACTTACAACGATTTTACCTTCTTCGTTCCTGATAATTCTGATGGAGCTTAAAAAGTTGAATTCTGCGTCAAACACGTTTACTCTGCCTGCAGCGGAGTCAACAACGTAGATTTCCTCGTTGTTATACACGAACACGTCCTTAACACTGGAGAGGTCAAGACCGTTGCCCATTGAGTTGCCGTCAATAGTTGCTGCCAACTGATAAGCGGACAAGCTCTGGTTTGCATTTCCCCAGTAGTCATAAATGTAGCTGGCATCCTTTGTATGTTCAGCCATAACAGGTACAGCTTGCACAAAAAGGATAAGTGTAAAGGCCAAAGCCATCACAAAAGTAATAATTCTCTTTTTCACAATCTGCACCTCCTTAGTCCTTCATACCGGATGAAGCCATTGTTTCTACAACGTTACTCTGAGAAATAACGAATACCGCCACCGGAACAATAAGCATAATCAAACTTACCGCACTGGATACACCTGTACGCACAACACCTGCTGCAAGAATCTGGCTGAGTGCATATGTAACGGGCTTCAATTTTTCAGTGTAAAGATAGGAACCGCCTGTTGTGCCCCACAAGCTCTGGAAGGAAAGAATAACAAGTGTTATCCAAGCGGGCTTGGAAAGAGGCATAACAATCTTCCAATAAATCTTAAATTCGCTTGCACCGTCAATCTTACAGGATTCAAGCAGAGACATGGGAATGTGCGTCATGTTGTTTCTCATAAGATACAGACCCATTGTAGAACCGATTGCCGGCAATACTACTGCCCAGTAAGTATCGATAAGACCTATCTTACTCATGATGATGTAGTTAGGAATACCTGTAACGGAACCGTTGAACATAAGAGAGTATACAATCAAGCTGCTCATGAACTTGGAGCCGGGGAACTGATACTTTGCCAATGGATAAGCAGCCATTGAAGCAACAATAACAGAACCGATTGTACCAAGAAGTGTAATAAACACTGTGTTAAAGATGTATCTTGAGAAAGGTACCCAAGAGTTACCTATTAACTGGAACAGGTCGAGGAAGTTATCCATTGTGGGGTTAACCACATAGAACTTCGGAGGGAACATGAATA
>CAZRZU010000100.1:0-6447 GCA_964604615.1 uncultured Oscillospiraceae bacterium | reverse complement strand
ACCCCTTTCGAGATGGTTTTAATTATACGTGAAAGACATGATTTATTTCGTTGAAGATGATGCCAACATTCAGAAGTTGGTGTGCTATGCTTTGAATAAAGAAGGCTATGAAATTAAGGGGCTTTCCGCCCCGGGAGAATTCTGGGAGGCTTTGAATGAAACTGTTCCTCAGTTGATTATGCTTGATATTATGCTTCCCGAGGAGGACGGGCTTTCAATTCTTTCAAAGCTTCAGGAAGATGAAAGATATAAAGACATACCTGTTATAATAATAACCGCAAAGGACAGCGAGTACGATAAGGTTACAGGTCTTGATATGGGAGCAGACGATTATATTTCAAAGCCTTTTGGTATGACAGAACTTATATCCCGTGTGAGAGCTGTTTTGAGACGGTTTGAAAAAGCAAATAAGCCCAACGAATATCACATAGGTGATTTATACGTTAATCCCGAAAAGCATATTATAAAGGTGGGCGGTGAAGATATTGACTTGTCCTTTAAGGAGTATTCTCTTTTGATGGTGCTTCTGGAGGCAAAGGGCAATGTTGTAAGCAGAGACACTTTGCTTACACGTATCTGGGGCGAATTTTATGAAGAATCAAGAACACTGGATGTTCATATCCGTAAGCTTCGTGTAAAACTTAAAAAATGCGGCGGAATGATTAAGACTGTTAAAAACATGGGATATAAGCTGGGAGGATTGGAGAATGAATAAAAAAATATTCCGTTCCGGCTTTTTCACATCGCTTTTGGTTCTTTTAATAACAATGCTGCTTATAATAGGTGTTCTTTTTGAATATTTTGAAGGGCTGATTTTTGATGAGCTGGAAAGCGAGGCAGGCTATATTTCCTATGCATTGGAGCGCGAGGGGGTAGGTTGCCTGGAGGACTTTGAAAACATCGGCAAAAGAATAACCCTGATAGCTCCTGACGGTACTGTTCTTAATGACACTTCTGCCGATGTCAGCAAGCTTGATAACCACAAAAACAGAAGAGAGGTTGTGGAAGCACTTGAAAACGGAAGCGGTATGAGTGCAAGATATTCTGATACTCTTATGGAGAAAACTTTGTACTACGCAACAGTATTAAAAGACGGAAACATTCTCCGTGTGGCAACTACAAGCAAGTCCATTATTGTGATACTTTTAGGTCTTATGCATCCGTTGGTTATTATCATAATTCTGGCGCTTATTATATCCTTTGTTGTTTCAGGAAGAGTGTCGAACTCTATTGTAAAGCCGCTTAATGAGCTGGATTTGGAAAACCCCGCAAATAACGAAACCTACGAAGAGCTGACACCTCTCTTAAGGAAAATATCTGCGCAGAATAAAACCATTAAAAAACAGATTAAAGATGCGGAACGCAAGAGGGAAGAGTTCAAGCTTATTACGGAAAATATGAGTGAAGGCTTACTTGTTATTGATAATAAAGAACAGGTTCTGACCTATAACAACGCAGCATTATGTCTTCTGGATATAACAGACATAAAATCCGACAGTGCCCTTACCTTCAATCGCACAAGAGGCTTCAGACATGTAATGGAAAAAGCACTTAGAGGAGAACGGGCGGAGCGAGAAATCTCAATTGATGAAAAAACATATAACTTAATTGCTAACCCTGTTTTTTCGGGCGAAAAAATAATTGGTGCAGTAATAATTATTATTGATGTCACCGAAGCCGTAAAACGAGAGCAATTAAGGCGGGAATTTACATCCAATGTGTCCCACGAGTTAAAAACACCGCTTACATCAATATCCGGATTTGCAGAAATAATGAAGTCCGGCGATGTGGAAAGAGAAACAATAGCAGATTTTTCCGCATCAATTTACGACGAGGCACAGAGGCTTATTACTCTTGTAAGTGATATTATAAAAATATCCGAGATTGATGAAGACTCCGTGCAGTTTGTGAAAGAAAACGTAGACGTTTATAAGCTTTCACGGAACATTATAAAACACTTAATGCCCTATGCCGAAAAGAAAAATATAACCCTTAATCTGACAGGCGATAACGCAGAAGTTTTCGGTACGGAAAAAATTATTGATGAGATGATATATAATCTTTGCGACAACGCAATAAAGTATAACAAAGAAAACGGAAGTGTTGACGTTATAATAAGCAAGGATAATAACAAAACGTCTGTTACTGTACGTGACACCGGTATAGGCATCCCCATGAGTGAGCAGCAACGTGTGTTTGAAAGGTTTTACCGTGTGGATAAAAGCCATTCCAAGCTTGTGGGCGGAACAGGGCTTGGACTTGCAATTGTAAAACACGGTGCTATTTACCACAACGCGGAAATAAATCTTGAAAGTGTTGAGGGAAAAGGTACAAGTGTAACGATTGTGTTTAATAACATGTAATTTTAAGGGAGCTGTTGTTTTGGCAACAGTTCCTTTATTTGTGTTACGGTAAAGCTAAGCCCTTCGTTGACAAAGCGAAAAAACGGTGATATAATCGTAAAATAGTACGAAATTAAATTTAAGATTAGGGGGACTGATTTTATGTATAAAATTGTGCGAAAAGAAGTTTTGAATCCTACTGTAACAAGAATGGATATTGAAGCTCCCTTTGTTGCAAAAAAAGCTCAACCCGGTCAGTTTATTATATTGAGAGTTGACGAAGACGGCGAAAGAGTTCCGCTTACAGTTGCGGACTATGACAGGGAAAAAGGCACTGTTGCAATTATTTTCCAGGTTGTGGGAGCTACTACAGAAAAGCTTAATCATAAAGAAGAGGGCGAATATATTTGTGACTTTGTGGGTCCTTTGGGAAAGGCTACAGATATTAAAAACAAGAAAAAAGTAGCAGTTGTAGGCGGCGGTGTGGGATGCGCAATTGCATACCCCGTGGCAAAGGCATTAAATGAAAACGGCTGTGAAGTTCACTCTGTTATAGGTTTCAGGACCAAGGACCTTGTAATATTGGAAGAAGATTTTGAAAAGGCATCTTCCAAGTGCGTTAAAATGAGTGATGACGGCAGCTGGGGCGAAAAGGGCTTGGTTACTGATGCCCTCCGTAAGCTGATTGAAGAGGGTAACGAATATGATGAAGTTATCTGCATAGGGCCTGTTATAATGATGAAGTTTGTATGTGCACTCACCAAGGAGTATGGCATAAAAACTATTGTAAGCATGAACCCCATTATGGTTGACGGAACAGGCATGTGCGGAGGCTGTCGTCTTACAGTTGGCGGAGAGACAAAGTTTGCCTGTGTTGACGGCCCTGAGTTTGACGGTCACTTGGTTGATTTTGACGAAGCCATGAAGCGCGGTGCTACATACCGTGAGTTTGAAGCAGGTGAAAGGGAAAAAACCTGTAACTTGTTCAAAAAGGAGGTTTTGTAATATGCCTAACATGAGTTTGGTTAAAAATCCCATGCCTGTACAGGCACCGGAGGTGAGAAATAAAAACTTTTCCGAGGTGGCTCTCGGCTATACAAATGAACAGGCTATTGACGAAGCACAGAGATGCCTTAATTGTAAAAACATGCCCTGCGTTGCAGGCTGCCCTGTTAAAATTCATATTCCCGAGTTTATTGCAAAGGTTGCCGAGGGTGACTTTGAAGAAGCATATAACATTATTTCAAAGTCCAGCTCTCTTCCTGCTGTATGCGGCAGAGTATGCCCCCAGGAAAGCCAGTGCGAGAGTAAGTGCGTAAGAGGAATCAAGGGCGAAGCTGTTGGTATAGGCAGACTGGAAAGGTTTGTTGCCGACTGGCACAACGCACAGGAAAATGTGGTTGTTAATAAGCCTGAAAGCAATACTCATAAGGTTGCAGTAATTGGCAGCGGTCCTTCGGGACTTACCTGTGCAGGCGATTTGGCAAAGAAGGGCTATGAGGTAACTGTTTTTGAAGCATTGCACACAGCAGGCGGTGTGCTTGTGTATGGCATTCCCGAGTTCCGTTTGCCTAAGAGCATTGTTCAGAAGGAAATTGATACACTTAAAGCTTTGGGTGTTAAGGTTGAAACAAACATGGTTATCGGCAAGGTTCTTTCCATTGATGAGCTTATGACAGATTACGGCTTTGAAGCTGTATTTATCGGCTCCGGTGCAGGTCTTCCCAGGTTTATGAATATTCCGGGCGAGAACCTTAACGGCGTATTTTCTGCAAATGAGTTCCTTACACGTGTTAACCTTATGAAGGCATATAAGGAAGGCAGCTCAACACCAATATATAAAGGTAAGAAGGTAAGCGTTGTAGGCGGCGGTAACGTTGCCATGGATGCGGCAAGATGCGCGAAACGTCTTGGTGCTGATGTAACAATTGTTTACAGAAGAACAGAAGCTGAGCTTCCTGCAAGAAAAGAGGAAGTTGAACATGCCGCTGAGGAGGGCATTAATTTTAAAATGCTCACTAACCCCATTGAAATTATGGGTGATGAAAAGGGCTGGGTAAGGAGCATGGTGTGCCAGGAAATGGAATTAAGCGAGCCTGATGAATCCGGCAGAAGAAAGCCTGTTGCAAAGGAAGGCGCAACAATAGAGCATGAATGTGACTGCGTAATCATGAGCATTGGTACAAGCCCTAATCCTCTTATCAAGAGCACTACAAAGGGCTTGGAAATAAATTCACGCGGGGGAATTATTGTAAACGAAGACGGTTTAACAAGCCGTGAAAATGTTTATGCCGGCGGTGACGCGGTAACAGGTGCGGCAACGGTTATTCTTGCCATGGGTGCAGGTAAGGCGGCTGCTGCGGCAATTGATGAAAAGCTCAGATAGTACAAATGATGAAAAATTCCGTAAAGGAGTTTTTGATTGATTTTATTAAAAGGACATCTTACAACAATCAGCTGTAAGATGTCCTTTTTTAAGAAATGCTCTCGGTAGGTTGACAAATGCTTATGGAGGTGGTAGAATTAAACTGCTACACAATTACATAATTTTTGCTTCGCTCGTGGGAAAATACTTTGGTAAAAGGTGTTTTCTCTCTTTTCCATACCACGAGTTGGAGTAATTGTGTAGCAACAATCGAGAGACACTTTTTCGTGCGTCTCTTGATGAGGCGCACTTTTAATTTTGTAGGAGGAATGGTTATGAAAAAATTTGTCAGCATGCTTTTGGTTTTGTGCATGGTAAGCTCTTGTGTCGGTGTTGTTTTTGCAGCGGAAGCAAGCGAAAACACTGCCGTGCTCGAAGGCGATTGTGCCGATTGGGAGGCGGAATATGCAAGGCACGAGGCAGAACGCCTTGAAAGGGAAAAGGAGCATGCCGAGATAGAGGCAAGGCACCGTGAAATGATGGGCAGCTTTGCCCCTGCTGAAAGTGAAAAATCTGACAGTGTGAGCCTGATGTCTTCCGATTACAGCGAGGTTGTTTATATTAAAACAGCTGAAGATTTAATGAGCATTGACAACCATGACGGCGGTTATTACGAGCTGCAGAACGATATTGACATATCCGGCATTGAATGGACGCCTCTTACACTTACGAATGCAACCTTTAACGGCAACGGATATACAATAAAGGGGCTCACATTTACGAAGGAGCCGGAATATAAGAACACTACATTTGAAAAATATTGGACAGAAGAATGCGCAACAGCAGGCTTGTTTGCGTGGTATGATACGTATGCAGATGACAACAAGGGCATTTATGTTCAGGATTTGAATCTGACGGAAATAAATATTAGCTTTACAAAAAAGCAGTCAAAAACTTTGTATGCATCCGGATTAGGATGTTGTTATGCGGACAATTGTACAGTCCAAGGCGAAATTGATATAACAATTACGGGCGGTGGGTCTACGCAGGTTTTTGCACTCAAATCGGCAACAGCTTGTGAAAGCAATGTGAATATTAATGTAACCAATGAAGGCGGAGGATACTGTGGTGTAGATGGATTATACAACTGCTACGGCAGTGTGCATAACGGCGATATGTCCGTAGTCACTACAAATGACGATGACGGTAGCGAAGTATACGGAATATACCGCAGCGACAACTGTGTTATAGAAGGCGACATCACATATGACGGTGATGGCTATGTATTCGGAATATCCTACAGCGACAACTGCGTTATAGAAGGCGACATCACAAGTAACGGTGGTGGGGTAGGCGGAATATACGACAACTGTACAGGCTGCAGGATAGAAGGCGACATCACAAGTAACGGTGATGTCTATGTACACGGAATATCCGAAAGTGACAACTGCAGTATAGAAGGCAACATCACAAGTGACGGTGATGGCAATGTATTCGGAATATCCGGCAGTACAAGCTGCGTTATAGAAGGCAACATCACAAGTGACGGTGATGGCAGGGTATACGGAATAGACGAAAGTACAAGCTGCGTTATAGAAGGCAACATCACAAGTAACGGTGATGGCTGGGTAGGAGGAATATCCGAAAGTGACAACTGCGTTATAGAAGGCGACATCACAAGTGATGGTGATGGCGATGTATACGGAATATCCGACAACTGTACAGATTGCGTTATAGAAG
>CAZRZU010000099.1:0-6562 GCA_964604615.1 uncultured Oscillospiraceae bacterium | reverse complement strand
GGATAGGGCTTGTACTCTACCGTCATTAAATAGTGAGCAATCATCATGCAATCAATAGAATCGCTTTTAGTCTTTCTGAGGGACTTGGATTTAACGAAACGATTGATAAGCAGAGGATTGAACTCCATGAATGAGAAGTTATTAGCTTCAAGGAATAGCTTTAGATTCATACCATAATGACCGGTAGATTCGAGTCCTATCCTTGTTTCTGCATCGAGGGAATCAAGTAGCATTTTAAATTTCATAAATCCCTCGGAATCGTTTGTAAAAGACATTGATGGAGCAATAATTGCTCCGGAGTCGTCAATTACGGCACAATCGTGCTTAAACTTTGAAATGTCGATACCAATAAAATACATGGTTTCCTCCTTTTAATATTTTGCACTGCTGTTTTCCACAGACGGCTTGCCAATGTATTCACGCAAATAGAAACGTCAAAGCATTAACTAACTAATTACCATTTCAGACAAACCACTGTGGTTTGAGTCACCTCGAACCAGTCAAAGCTGTAGTAATATAGGTACAAATCCACAGTGCTTGTCTTGATTATACAGCAGGTAGCTACTCCTGCAAATATAACAATTTTTAAAGAAGGGAGAAATAATTAAAACCACCCCCTTTCGAGATGGTTTTAATTATACGTGTACATATGTCGCATATATTTAATTCTATATATAACGGCTCAGAACCGTTCGTTTTTCTTAGCTATGCCATTGAGGATGTTAACAGCATGGCACCCATAGCGAAACTTTTAAACGAAAACAATGTACGTGTATGGCTTGACCAAAACCCCAAAAAAGAAAATTTGCCTATATATGCCACAATGCGTATTCCTGACTGCGGCTTTTTGCTGGCATATGTTTCACCTTCATTTCTTGCATCCAAGGCCTGTATTGACAGCTTAAAAATTGCATCGGACAGCCAAAAAGCTATTGTGGCAATCTGTCCCCGGGACATTGTTCTTCCGGATGATTTGCCTAAAAACATAGTTTGTTTTTTACCCAAGCATTACCATCAGATACTTTCACACAAGGGCATTTCCGCGTGTTTAAAAAATGCCGACAGTACAAAAACAAAAAAGCATGACGAAAATCCGGATTTGATTTTTCAGCAGGCTGAAAGACAGTATTTCAACAAGCATGACCCTCAACGTTATGTCAAAGCTTTTTATTATTATCTCAAGGGTGCTGATTTAAAGCATGTGGAATGTATGTACAATCTAGGCTTGTGCTTCAGAGACGGCAAAGGTGTTTACAAGGACGAAAAAAAAGCATTTGAGTGGTTTCTGAAAGCTGCTGAGCACGGACATATTCGGTCAATGTTTGTTGGCTGCGCGGTATAAAAACGGTACAGGATGCACAGCAGACGGTGACAAGGCCATTTATTGGTATACCAAAGCGGCTGAGAAAAACATATCCGGTGCACAATATTATCTCGCATGCAGCTATCATGACGGGGAGCATGTAGAGCAGGACTACAAAAAGGCAGCATACTGGTTTGAAAAATGTGCCGAACAGGGCGATGCTGATGCTCAGAACTTGATTGGATTATATTATCAGCACGGTGTTGGTGTAGATAAAGATATGGACAAAGCCATATATTGGCTTACCAAAGCTGCTGAACAGGGTCAGCTAAATGCAATGTATAATTTAGCCGAAATATATGCATCTAACACTTCAGGCAAAACCAATTTGGAAAATGCCGCCTACTGGTACATTAAATCTGCCGAGCAGGGCAACCCAGAGGCACAGTATAAAATAGGCAAATTTTACATGTATGGCACAGGAGTTGCCAAAGACTACGATTTAGCAGAATTTTATCTTACATTATCACTTGCGCAGAATTGCGAATTAGATGCACAAATTTTATTAATGACATTAAAAGCAAAACGGAAAAGACTTGGATTGTAATTAATTATCTATTGCAAGTTTTTACAATTCATGTTACAATTTGTTGCAAATGAAAAAATTGCAAACTTTATTAGGCGATATCCACCTCTTTTAAAAAATAAGCACCAAAATCATTGGATTTTGGTGCTTATTTCTATTTCATAACATTATCAAAAACAATACTGCCGTTTCTGTTGTCTGTTACACTAAAGCGAAGGTTCCCGTCCACTGTTTCATAGGGTTCAACCTTTATGCTTATCCTATCGCCAAGCCTCTCAATTAAATTCTGCGCAACTATGTCGCCTTCAAAAGCACTTACGTAATCGCGGCTCACAGTAATTTCGCCTTTAAAATCACTCCCGTAAAGAAGCTGTAAGTTGTCGTATAACATGTCGGGCTTAAAGCGGCTTATTTTATAATCTACATATTCATCGTAGTCATCATTCCAGTGTGCATAATTGAGGTCATCTTTGTGAACCACCTCTGGGTAATTTTTTGCAATATACCCCCCAAGCCAATCAGTTACCACAGATGCCCCTATATAGTTAAGATGTGAACCGTCGGTATAAACATCCGTCCGATAATTTATAATTCCTTCTGTCAGCATGTTTACATATGTGCAGTCAGGGTAATTTTTAAAGAACTCCTCGAATGCTGCCGCTTCGTCACCGTTGCCTTCCGTTGCCACAAAAGGCATATATGTAAACAGCATTTCAATATTATTTTCCCGACAGTACTCAATAATTTTAACTAAATATTCAAGCCCCACCGTCTCCAGATTAACATAGTTTCCCCCTGCTTTTTCCGTATAATCCAAAGAATTAACCCCCAAAACAAAGGCTGCCCCCTTCTGGGGTATATTACGGGGGATAAAATCCTCTCGGTCAAGCTCTTTCCACCTGCTGTGATAAATTCCCATTTTAAATAAAAAATCCCATCTGCTTTCGTAGTCGTCAAATATGTCCAGGATAGCTTTAATTTTTGTTGTCGATACCGGGAACACGTCAAACTGAACTCTTTGCTGGTCACGCACATCGGGGCGATACTTTCCGTTACCCATACTTGAATAGTCCACCACACCAAAAAGGTCAATAACAACCAGCTTAGGCTTGGTATATTCACACAACATCTGAAGCACATAATAGCTAACGGGCATAGTACAGTTACTGTTGCCCCAGTTATAAGAAGGGATAGAGTATTTTGCCCATATTTCCTGTGGCATAACTGTATTATAGGTGTGGCTTGTGCCCATAAAAACAACATCAAAATTATTTTTCTCGGCAAAAAACTGTTTGTATTTTTCATCAACGTCGGGCTTATCCAGAACACTGCTTACCCCCATCACTGAAAAAATCAGGATGGCAGTAAACAGTACAATGCTCACACATTTTTTAATAACCACTTTCATTCTACAAATACCTCTGCATAATTTTAAAAAAACAACATGGTCCGTTTACTTGCCATGTAAAACTCTTCTTGTTTTATCCTACCATTATTTTTTTTAAATTACAACAACAAAATAACCTTATCCCGCCGCGTCCAGCATGTTTTCAATAAAAATCCCGTACCCTTTTGTAGGGTCATTAACAAGAACATGGGTCACCGCACCGATCAGTTTACCATCCTGTATGATGGGACTGCCTGACATTCCCTGCACAATCCCACCTGTTTTTTCAATAAGTCTTTCATCCGTCACTTTTATAACAAGTCCCTTCGACGGATTTTTTGTATTTTCAGAAACTTTCAAAATTTCAATTTCATATTCCTCCACACTTTTTCCGTCAAGGCTTGTCCGTATATATGCCTTGCCCTTTTTAATTTCACTTTTATGCCCTAAAGGCAAACTTTCACCCTCAGGCACTTCTGACAAATTGCCAAAAATACCTTCGGTTTTATTTTCCGTAATGTTACCCAGCAGGGGTGCATTGGTATAAAACATGCCTTTTAATTCACCGGGGGTGCCTTTCTCGCCCTTTTTAATCTCGCTTATACTGCACTCTTCAATGCTTCCCTCTTTCACAGAAAACTTAACTCCTGTATCACTGTCAGAAACAGCATGACCCAATGCTCCGTAAGTCATAGTGCTCAGGTCGGCATACGTAAGGGTGCCCACACCTGCTGTACTGTCACGAACCCACAGTCCCACCCGTTTTATATTGTCATAATCGGACACTTGCGGAGTAACCTCAACATTACGAGTTTTTTCTCCTGTTTTTACAGTGAGTACAACACTGCCTGTGCAACCTTCTATTTTTTTGGAAAATTCCTCAGGTGTTCCCACTTTTTCGTTATTTATTGCAATTATTTCATCCCCTGGAGCTATACCTGCCTCTTCTCCGGGAGATTTCCCGTCTTTATTAACTCTTCCAACTGCCACAACAATCAGAGAGTCGGAATACAGTCTTATGCCTATGGCTTGTCCACCGGGTATAACGCAGGTATCTTCAAGCACCTTCAGCATAACGGATTTATACGGAATGCCGAAAATTGACAACGAAGCCTTGTAGTCTCCCACTTGACGGGGCACTACAACCCCCTGCGACGTCTCTACCGATTCATGGGAGCTAATAATTCGCATGGCTCCGTTGCCGCTCCAGCTTCTGTCCTTATAAAGAATATAAGTATCAGGAATATTAACATATGACAAAACTATGCTTAACGCAAAAAGCATAACGCATATAAAACTTATCAGTCGTCTCTTTCGCATACAAAAACCCCTTTATTATGGTATGTAATCCTCAAGAGACAAAAATGTATACCCCATAGAACGTGCCGAGTCAATAATTCTACCCAGCGCATCCGCATTATCCCGCGATACCGCATGCAAAAGTATCACACCACCGGGGTGTATGTTATCCATTGTTTTATTGTAAGCAAAATCTGCTCCTCTTTGTTTATTTACATACCAGTCATCGTATGCAAAGGACCAGAACACATTTGTGTAACCCAGGCTTTGGGTCAACGCAAGGCTTTTCTCGCTGAATGCACCTTCCGGCGCACGAAAAAATTTCATGTGCTTTTTATATCTTCCGTAAAAAGCACAGTCAAGGCTCAGAATTTCATTTTCCATTTTGGTGCAATCTTTAATTTCAGGCACACAAGGATGATTCATGGTATGGTTTCCAACAATATGCCCTTCCTGCACCATTCTGTCTACAAGCTCCTTCTCGTTTTTAAAATAGTCACCTGTAATAAAAAATGCTGCTGTAACACCTTTTTCCTTTAATACATTAAGTATTTTTCCTGTTTGACCGTTTTCATATCCTTCGTCAAAGGTCAGGTATAAATATTTTTGCTCACTGTTGCCCATATATATACATCCGTATTTATCCATAAGTGAAATCTGCTCTTGTGTAAATTCAGGTCTTTGGGGCGGATTTCTCCTCATTCCCCAGTTTTGTTTTTTGTTGGATAAATTTTCAATATAATTTTTTTCATAAAATACTGATTTTTCCGCCTCTGTTACAGCTTCTTCCGATGGCACCTCGGGCAATTCCGGTTCAGTTGTGCATCCGGACAAAATCAAAAGGATTAAAACAATAAGAATTTTCAACAAAAAAACCACCTCGTATTTTAATATACGAGGTGGTTTGGATTTTATTCTTAAAATTACTTCTTGGAAGCATTCTTCCACATTGCCCAGAATGTAGGAGCAACGAAAAGAGAAGAATAAGCACCGCAAACGATACCAACAATGATGGGAAGAGCAAATTCCTGAATGGAAGATACACCCAACACAAAGAGAGCACCGATTGTGAAAAGTGTTGTAAGAGAAGAGTAAAGTGTTCTTGTGTAGCTTGTTACGATAGCCTTGTCAGCCTTTTCGTTCCAAGAAGCCTTACTCATAAGCTTGTTGTTTTCACGAACACGGTCAAATACAACGATTGTAGCATTGATAGAATAACCGATAATTGTAAGAACAGCAGCTACAAAGCTTGTGTTCATTGTGAACTGGAAAAGTGAGTAGAAGCCGAACATAAGGATAACGTCATGAGCAAGAGCCATAACAGCACATACACCGCTCTTGAAGTCAAATCTCCAGCTGATGTATATGAGCATAAGAACAATTGCAACTACAACGGCCTTGAATGTGTCACCGATAAGTCTTGCACTTGTGGAAGCGGAAACCTTATCAATGCTTATCTGAGCTCTTGTAAGACCTGTTTCTTCAACTGCTACATCTGTTACATCTTCTGTAACACTTTCAACTGCAACTTCTGTTGCAACTTCTGTAACTTCTTCAACAACAGCTTCTTCTATTACTGTTGCATCTGTAATGTCTGCAGCAACTTCTGTTCCGTTGAAATATGCAAGGAGACCTTCAACTACAACGTCTGTTTCTTCGTTGGAAAGTTCAGTTGCCTTAATAAACACACCGTCTACACCCAATGCCTGAACCTGAACGGAAGCATCAGCCTTAGCATCTGTTACAATGCCTGTAATTACTTCTTCAACGTCTGTTGAATATACAAAACCTTCGGGCATATGTTCAATTTCAAATGTTGTACCGCTTGTAAAGTCAATACCTAAGTTGAATCCTCTGAATGCCATAGAAAGAATGGACACTACAACGAGGATGATGGAAATTGTAAAGAATACTTTTCTGTTTGCACAAGGATTCTTAAACATTACGCATCCCTCCTTTTAGAAGCACCGTAAAGCCACGGATTTTT
>CAZRZU010000098.1:0-6722 GCA_964604615.1 uncultured Oscillospiraceae bacterium | reverse complement strand
CTTGACAAGGGAAGGTTGGAGTGTTCACTTTTTATTTTTGAGAAAAGTGTCACCCGTCATTGACAATTGTACAATTATATTGTCAAACAGATGAAAAATAATGTTGATTTAGAAAGAATTTTGTGCTATGATAAATTCGTAAATATGTTTACATATAATTAACATGAGCTTAACAAGGAGGTAAATTATGAATCCTATTCTTGCGGCAGTAGACTGGCTTGGCTTAATTGGCGGCTTGGCTATTTTCCTTTTTGGCATGAATGCCATGGGTGAAAGTTTGGAAAAGCAGTCCGGCGGTTCATTAAGCAAAATTCTCGGAAATATGACTTCTAACCCCTTAAAGGGTCTTTTACTTGGTATTGGTGTAACTGCCATTGTGCAGTCATCTTCTGCAACGAGTGTTATGGTTGTAGGTTTTGTTAACTCCGGTATTATGGCATTTGAACAGTCAATTGGCATTATTATGGGTGCAAACATTGGTACAACTGTTACTGTGTGGCTGTTATCTCTTGCCGGCCTTGAGGGCGGCGCGTGGTACATAGACATGTTTAAGCCCAGCGTATTTTCTCCTGTTTTGGCTCTTCTGGGAATTATTCTTTACATGGGCAAAAATCAGAAGAGAAGAGATGTGGGCTACCTTATGGTGTCCTTTGCAATACTGATGACAGGTATGCAGATGATGAGCGGTTCTGTTACAGAACTTAAGGATGTTCCGGAATTCCAGCAGCTGTTTGTTCTTTTCCAGAACCCTGTTTTAGGTGTTGTAGTGGGTGCGGTTGTTACAGGTATAATTCAATCTTCTGCGGCAAGTATTGGTATTTTGCAGGCTTTGTCAAGCACAGGTGCTATTAACTTCGGTGCGGCAATTCCCATTATTTTAGGTCAGAATATCGGTACATGTGTAACTGCCATTATTTCTTCTGTTGGTGCCAATAAGGCAGCAAAGAGAGTAAGTGTGGTTCACCTTTGCTTTAATATTATCGGTACTGTTATTTTCCTTTCTGCTTTTTATGCAATCAATTATTTCTTCCCGTGGACGTTTATGAGCGATCCTGTAACAGAAACATCTATCGCGATTGTTCACACGTTATTCAACGTTGTGGTAACGCTCGTATTGTTCCCTGCGAACAAGCTTCTTGCTCGTCTTGCTTATGCCATCATTCCCGATGCAAAGCATGAGGAAGAACAGAACGTACTGGACGAAAGATTCCTTTCTACACCTTCTGTTGCAGTTGACCGTTGCCGTGAGGCAAGTCTTGACATGGCACGCTGTGTGCAGAATGCTGTTGACCTTTCATTGAGTCTGTTTAAAAGCTACGACGAAAAGGTGGCACAGCAGGTTCTCGAATATGAAGACATGACTGATAAGTATGAGGATAAGCTCAGTACATATCTTCTTAAGCTTGCCGAACGTTCTCTTACTCAGAATGACAGTAAGCAGGTAAGCCTTATTCTTCATGCTATCGGTGACTGGGAGAGAATCGGTGACCACTGTGTAAACCTTCTTGATTCTGCTAAGGAATTAAAGACTAAGGGCATTTCCTTTAGTGAAGATGCATGCCGTGACATTGAAGTTATTAAGGGTGCCCTCAGTGAAGCCTTGTACATTACCGTTACAGCATTTGAACATCAGGATTACAAGGCAGTTTCCAAGGTTGGTGCTTTGGAAGAAGTTATTGACAGACTCCGCTATGAACTTAAGAGCCGTCATATTGCTCGTCTCAAGCAGGGTAGTTGCAGTATTGAAACAGGATTTGTATTCTCTGACATGCTTACAAGTTTAGAAAGAATAAGCGACCACTGTGCAAATATTGCTGTTGCAATGTACGAGCTTTCTGAAAACTCGTTCGACAGACACGGTTACAAAGTGGAGACTGAAGATGTTGACAACTTCAAGAGTGAATTCAGTAAGTATAGCTTAAAATATCAGCTTGCGGAATAATTAAAAAAAGGGTATAATAGAGGCAGGGGTTTCCTGCCTCTATTTTCTTTTTGGGAAGTGATTGTATGGACTTTGCAATTCTGGATTTTATACAGAACTTGAGATGTGATGTTTTAGATGAAATATTTGCTGTCATAACACATCTGGGGGACGGCGGTGCTGTATGGATAGTTATAGGTATAGCAATGCTTTTCAGCAAAAAATACAGAAAAAGCGGTGTGATGATGCTTGTGTCGCTTGCACTGTGTGCTGTGCTCACAAATGTTATAATTAAACCTGTTGTTGCCAGAACAAGACCGTTTCTGCAGGCGGGAATAGAGCCCTACATTGCACCTCCCGGGGGATATTCCTTCCCATCGGGACACACGTCTGCATCCTTTGCTTCTGCCTTTTCTCTTTTCTTTAATCATAAAAAAGAGGGGTATTTTGCTTTTGCGGCGGCAACACTGATTGCATTTTCTAGACTGTATTTCTATGTGCATTTTCCCACAGATGTAATAGCAGGTGTAGTTGTGGGTCTGGCTTGTTCTCTGATTGTTAAATACGGAGATTACAAGACTCAACTTTGAACCTTCTGCAAATGCGGTAATCCAGACATTAGCTCACGAATTGGGTCATATACTGGATTCCAACACACTTGAAGACATGATGATTTGGTCTTGGGCAGAAGCAATGGATGCAGTGCCTGTATCCAGTTACGGTTCATCAAACCAGGCAGAAGATTTAGCTGAAATGCACCGTCTTTACTGGACAACACTCGATAAAGATACGGAAGCTGCGGTAGGAGAGGTTTATCCTAACAGATTTAGAGTTTTAAAGGGTCTTTTGTACCGTGCCGACAGTGTGTATTTTGCCAACTTTAAAGAAGACGCAGATTTCATATAAGAAATTAAAGCTAAAATTTACGCATATGGCGATAAAGAAACAGTATCTTGGTTGGATATAGGTAAATATTATAAGATTACAGACAGTGAAACCGGTCTTGCATGGACAATTAAGAATGCCTCCATGGATAACACTGCCCAGCTTGTGTTGGAAGAATATACGGGTGCAGATAATCAGCTCTTCTACATGGAAGAAGCAGAAACTGAGGGTCAGTATTTGTTAAAGATGAAGCACAGCGAACTTTATCTTACAGTAAATGAAGACGGCAATATTACTCAGGAAGAAAGAAACAGTGCTAAAAATCAGATATTTATGTTTGAATTGATTGAGGATAAAAAATCAATCAGTATTATCAGCAAGTGGTTCGAAGAACACGATGAATACAAGAAAACCGGAATTTCATATAATATAGACGATGATGACGAAATAGAACTGTGCTGTATCTATAAAAATGAAGATGTAGAAGGTTTTGTTGCATTTGAAAATGACAATATTGAGTATGTTACTTTTATGCCCGAGGGTTGTAAAGTTAAGTTGATGCAAACAGAAAACAGAGGTGTATTGGCAGTTGGATGTGTGAATAATGCGGGTGTTACCGAGGTTTATGATGTTGTTTTCGAAGATGGAGTTTTAAAACTTGTATTGTTTGCTGAATAGTAAATTAAAAAACAATCAGTTTTTTTTTAGCTATTTTTTAATTTTTAGAAAAAATGAAATATTCTAATAAATTCCTTGAAAAAGCCATATATAAGTGGTAGAATTAAATAAAAATGACAAGGAGAATGTATATGCCAACCTTAAACACCTTGAAACACGGAACTAAACGCAAAAATTTGTTTTTACGTGTTGCTAAAGGTCATTTTGCAACAAACGACCGACACAGCAACTACTACATAGACGTGGTTGCGCAGAAATCAAGACTTTCCGAGGCTCAGGCTGTTGCAGAAGAATTGCGCTCGTACTTTTACCACAATGCAATAGTTGATACAATTTTGTGTATTGACGGCACAGAAGTTATAGGCACTTGTCTTGCAGAACAGATTACAAAAGCTGATTTTGTGAGTGTGAATGCACATAAATCTGTTTATGTTGTAACCCCTGAAACCACATATTCAAGCCAGCTCTTATTCCGCGATAATATTGTTCCCATGATCAGAGGGAAGAATATAATGGTACTTGCAGTTTCATACTCTTCCGGTAAAACGGTAAAAGCGGCTATTGATGCTGTTAAATACTACGGAGGCAGTGTTGCAGGTGTATGTGCAATATTTTCAACTGTTGAAAAAACAATTGATGATATTCCCGTATATTCGTGCTTTGACCCCCAGTTTTTAGGGGATTATTACAATTATTCCGCTCATGACTGCCCCATGTGTAAAAACGGTCAGCCCATTGATGCACTGATTAACTGTCACGGATATTCGTTGTTAAAATGAAAAACAATACCGGGTGGAACTACATCCGGTATTGTTTTTTACTAATTTTTTTGTATACTAAAAAACCAACAGTTGACTTTTTATACGTTTTGAAGTATAATAATAAAGATATTTCTAATTTTGGAGGTTATTATCATGAAAAAAATTTTATGTTTTGCGCTCGCAGCTATGATGTGCTTAAGCCTTGCTGCTTGCCAATCAAATGACGAAGTTGTTCCCACAGATGCAACAGAAGTTGCTTCTAAGCACTTTGTTATCGCAACAGATAAGGGCTTTTCCCCCTTTGAATTCCAGGATGCTGACGGCAACATTGTTGGTATCGATATGGACATTCTTGCTGCTATCGCAGAAGACCAGGGCTTCACATACGATCTTCAGTACATCGGTTGGGATGCAGCAATTGCTGCTTGCCAGGCGGGTCAGGCTGACGGTATGATCGCAGGTGCATCCATCACAGATACAAGAAAAGAAAGCGGTTGGATTTTCTCCGATGGCTACTATGATGCAACTCAGGGTATGGCAGTAGCTTCTGATTCCGACATTACAGGCTTTGCTGACATGGCAGGCAAGAAGGTTGCTGTTAAGAACGGTACAATGAGCAACCAGTATGCAGAATCTATTAAGGATGAATACGGCTTTGAAGTTGTAACATTCTCCACATCTCCTGACATGTATCAGGCAGTTATGGGCGGTCAGGTTGATGCTTGTATGGACGATACACCTATCCTCAAGTACAACATTAAGACTGGCGAGCTTGACATGAAGTTTGTAGAAGGTACAGAAAACGAACCCGCACAGTACGGATTTGCGATTTTCGATGCAAGCAACCAGGAACTTGTTGACCTCTTCAACGCAGGTCTTGCAAATATTCGTGAAAACGGAACATACGATGAAATCATCGCAAAGTATCTCGGCTGATTAAACTGATTTTGAGGGTGTCGGTTTTCCGATGCCCTCTTTATCCTATGGGAGGTTCGCTCCATGATTCAGATTATGGAAACGTACGGTCCGCTGCTTCTTCAGGCTATGGGTCAGACCCTGCTTTTAGCTTTATGGGGACTGTTGTTTGGTTGTATACTGGGTATAATTTTCGGATTGGCCAGTGTTGTTGACAATAAAATATCAAGAGCAATTTCGGCAATATATGTAAACCTTATTCGTGGTGTGCCGATGATTGTTCTGGCATTCTTTGTGTTCTACGGTGTACCTTACGGTATAAGAACCATTCTGGGTATAAAGTTCACACTTACTGCTCTTCAGGCAGGTACAATCTGCTTGGCGCTCAATTGCGGTGCATACATGTCGGAAATTATCCGTGCAGGTATTCAGGCTATTGATCCCGGACAGATGGAAGCTGCGAGAAGTCTTGGACTCTCTTACTGGAGAAGTATGTTCCGTGTTGTTTTACCTCAGGCAATAAAAAACATGATTCCCAGCATTGTAAACCAGTTTATTATAACTCTTAAGGACACATCTATTTTGTCGGTTATCGGTTTCCCTGAACTCGTAAACAAGGCACAGAATGTTATTGCAATTACCTTTAAGTCTTTCCAGACATGGGCTATTGTTGCGGTAATGTACCTTGTTGTTATCTTAGCTTTGCAACAGGTTGCAAATGCATTGGAGAGGAGATTGAACCGTGGCCGTAAATAACAATAATATTAAAATTCATGTTGAGAATCTTGTTAAGAATTTCGGTCAGCATGAGGTTTTAAAGGGCATTTCCACCGACATCTATGAAGGCGAGGTTGTTTGCGTCATAGGTCCTTCCGGCTCAGGCAAGTCCACCTTTTTAAGATGCCTTAATAAGCTTGAAAATGCAACTGCCGGCGAAATTATTGTTGATGACTTTCGTATAAATGACAAAAAGATTAATATTAACAAGGTTCGCGAAAACATCGGTATGGTGTTCCAGCACTTTAATCTCTTTGCAAACATGAATGTTATCGACAATCTTATGCTTGCTCCTGTTGACTTGAAAAAAGCAACAAAAGAAGAGGCAAGAAAAAGGGCAATGGAACTTTTGGAAACTGTAGGTCTTTCCGACAAGGCTGAAAGCTTCCCCAGTCAGCTCTCGGGCGGTCAGAAGCAGAGAGTTGCAATTGCCCGTGCACTTGCAATGAACCCCGACATCATGCTTTTTGATGAGCCTACAAGTGCCCTTGACCCTGAAATGGTGGGGGAAGTGTTGGCTGTTATGAAAACTCTGGCATTAAACGGTATGACAATGGTTGTTGTAACCCATGAAATGGGCTTTGCACGAGAAGTTGCAGACCGTGTTCTCTTTATGGATGCGGGTGTTATCCTTGAAGAAGGCACTCCAGATGAGATTTTTTCAAATCCCAAGCATCCCAGAACTATTGACTTTTTGAATAAAGTTTTATAATTTAATAAGCGCGGTGTAAGGATAAGTTCCTGCACCGCGTTTGTGCATAGAGGAGGGGTTGTGTGTATTATGT